>NZ_JBEZDM010000009.1:0-344162 GCF_040648335.1 Nonomuraea sp. NPDC049158 | reverse complement strand
CGGCCGGCCAGGACGACGCGCTGCTGGACATCTATCGCAAGCTGCGGCCGGGTGAGCCGCCGACCAAGGAGTCGGCGCAGACCCTGCTGGAGAACCTGTACTTCAACCCCAAGCGCTACGACCTGGCCAAGGTCGGTCGCTACAAGATCAACAAGAAGCTCGGGGTCGATTCGGCGATCGTTCAGAGCACTCTGACCGAAGAGGACATCGTCTCCGCGATCGAGTACATCGTCCGGCTGCACGCGGGCGAGGAGTCGAGACCGGGCACGGACGGCCGCGAGATCATCATCGAGGTCGACGACATCGACCACTTCGGCAACCGCCGTCTGCGCAGCGTCGGTGAGCTCATCCAGAACCAGGTCCGTCTGGGTCTGGCCCGTATGGAGCGCGTCGTGCGCGAGCGGATGACGACTCAGGACGTCGAGGCGATCACGCCGCAGACCCTGATCAACATCCGCCCGGTCGTGGCGTCCATGAAGGAGTTCTTCGGCACCTCGCAGCTGTCGCAGTTCATGAATCAGACCAACCCGCTCGACGGGCTGACGCACAAGAGGCGTCTGTCCGCGCTGGGTCCGGGTGGTCTGTCGCGTGAGCGGGCCGGCTTCGAGGTTCGTGACGTGCACCCGTCCCACTACGGCCGGATGTGCCCGATCGAGACTCCGGAAGGCCCGAACATCGGCCTGATCGGCTCGCTGGCCTCCTACGGCCGGATCAACGCCTTCGGTTTCGTCGAGACGCCGTACCGCAAGGTCGTCGACGGCAAGGTGACCGAGCAGATCGACTACCTGACCGCCGATGAGGAAGACCGTTTCGTCAAGGCGCAGGCCAACACGATCCTCAACCCGGACGGCACGTTCGCCGACGCGCGGGTCCTGGTCCGTACCAAGGGCGGCGAGACCGAACTGGCCCGGGCCGACGAGGTCGACTACATCGACGTGTCGCCGCGCCAGATGGTGTCGGTCGCCACCGCGATGATCCCGTTCCTGGAGCACGACGACGCCAACCGCGCGCTCATGGGCTCCAACATGATGCGTCAGTCGGTGCCGCTGCTCAAGAGTGAAGCGCCGCTGGTCGGTACGGGGATGGAATACCGGGCCGCCACCGACACGGGCGACATGGTGAGCGCTGAGAAGGCCGGCGTGGTGCAGGAGGTCTCGGCCGACTACATCACGGTCTCCAACGACGACGGTACGAGCACCACCTATCGTGTCGCCAAGTTCAAGCGCTCCAACCAGGGCACGAGCTTCAACCAGAAGCCCATCGTGGCCGAAGGTGACCGGGTCGAGGTCAACCAGGTCATCGCCGACGGTCCGTGCACCGACAGCGGTGAGATGGCCCTCGGTAAGAACCTGCTGGTGGCGTTCATGCCATGGGAGGGTCACAACTACGAAGACGCGATCATCCTGTCCCAGCGACTGGTCCAGGACGACGTCCTGTCCTCGATTCACATCGAGGAGCACGAGGTCGACGCCCGCGACACCAAGCTGGGCCCGGAGGAGATCACCCGGGACATCCCGAACGTCTCGGAGGAAGTCCTGGCCGACCTGGACGAGCGCGGCATCATCCGCATCGGCGCCGAGGTCGTGAACGGTGACATCCTGGTCGGCAAGGTCACGCCCAAGGGTGAGACCGAGCTGACGCCGGAAGAGCGGCTGCTGCGCGCGATCTTCGGTGAGAAGGCCCGCGAAGTCCGCGACACCTCGCTGAAGGTGCCGCACGGCGAGCAGGGCAAGGTCATCGGCGTCCGCGTCTTCTCCCGCGAGGAGGGCGACGAGCTGCCGCCGGGCGTGAACGAGCTGGTCCGCGTCTACGTGGCCCAGAAGCGTAAGATCACCGACGGCGACAAGCTGGCCGGCCGGCACGGCAACAAGGGCGTCATCTCCAAGATCCTGCCGGTCGAGGACATGCCGTTCCTGGAGGACGGCACCCCGGTCGACATCATCCTCAACCCGCTGGGCGTGCCCGGCCGGATGAACGTCGGCCAGGTGCTGGAGACCCACCTCGGCTGGATCGCCGCCCGCGGCTGGGACATCTCCGGCGTCCAGGAAGCGTGGGCAGAGCGCCTGCGTGACAAGGGCTTCGACAAGGTCGCCCCGCGCACCAACATGGCCACCCCGGTCTTCGACGGCGCCCACGAAGAAGAAATCGTCGGCCTCCTCAACAGCACGGTCCCCAACCGTGACGGGGATCGGATGGTGCAGCGCAGCGGTAAGGCCCGGCTGTTCGACGGGCGCAGTGGTGAGCCGTTCCCCTATCCCATCGGGGTCGGCTACATGTACATCCTGAAGCTGCTCCACCTGGTCGACGACAAGATCCACGCGCGTTCGACCGGCCCCTACTCCATGATCACCCAGCAGCCGCTCGGCGGTAAGGCCCAGTTCGGTGGCCAGCGCTTCGGTGAGATGGAGGTGTGGGCTCTGGAGGCCTACGGTGCCGCCTACGCCCTCCAGGAGCTGCTGACGATCAAGTCCGACGATGTGGTGGGCCGCGTGAAGGTCTACGAGGCGATCGTCAAGGGCGAGAACGTCCCCGAGCCGGGAATCCCCGAGTCCTTCAAGGTCCTCATCAAGGAAATGCAGTCGCTGTGCCTCAACGTCGAGGTGCTCTCCAGCGACGGCATGTCCATCGAGATGCGCGACACCGACGAGGACGTCTTCCGCGCCGCGGAAGAGCTCGGCATCGATCTGTCCCGGCGTGAGCCGAGCAGCGTCGAGGAGGTCTGAATCCCTTACGGCTTCTGAGCCCCTTGCGGCCCTGACAGCTTCTGGGCGCCCTTGCAGCCGCTTACGGCTTCTGGGCGCCCAGCGGGCTCGAGCGGCTACTTCATCATGCTGTTCGGCGCCGGGGTCACCTCGGCGCGGCGGCTGGGCGTGCTGGAGGCGATCGGCGACCGCGCTCACCCGGAACTCGCCGTGTACGAGGTGAACCGGGCCGGGCGCCGCACCCCCGGCATGAGCCCGACCGAGCTCCCGAACCTGGTCAGCAAGCCCAGGCAGCTGCTGCGCGGCGACGTGGAACAGGGCCTGTTCTCCGCGTTGCCGGACGATGTGGAGATCCGCTACTCCACCGTGCCCACGCGCATCACCCAGGACGACTCCGCGGCCGAGGTCACCCTGCACGACACCGCCGCCGACACCACCGTCACCGAACGCTTCGACCTGGTGGTGGGCGCCGACGGGCTGCGCTCCACCGTACGGAGGCTGGTCTTCGGCCCCGAGGACTACCTGCGTCCGCTGAACTACATGGTCGGCGCCACCGCGCTGGACGAACCGGTCGCGGGCTTCGGCCTGCGCGAGGGCCTGATCCTGGCCGAGCCGAGGCGCTCGGCGTGGACCTTCTCCTTCGCCGGCCACGCGCCGAGCCTGATGTTCTCCTACCGCACCGATGACATCGACGCCGAGTTCGCGCGCCCGCCGATCGAGTCCATCCGCGCCGCCTTCGGCCCGCGGCCCGCCGGCCCGGTGCTGGAAAGCCTGTTCACGGCGTTCGAGCAGGCGCCGGACCACCTGTTCGACTCCGTACACCAGGTCAAGATGCCGAGCTGGCACCGCGGCCGGGTCGTCCTGGTCGGCGACGCCGCCTGGTGCGTCACCCTGTACGCGGGCATGGGCGCCTCCAGCGGCATCGCCGGAGGCGAACTGCTGGGCACGATGCTGCGGCGCCACCCCGGTGACCTGCCCGGCGCGCTGCGGGCATGGGAGACCCGGATGCGGCCGTTTCTTTCCATACTGTTTTCGAGCTGCTGATCCGCACGGCGGAGAAACTCCCGCTGGCGACCCGTCTCTACGGCGACGCCGATCTGCTGCGGCTGCTCACCCAGCAGGCCGGCGACCGCGAGTTGTTCGCCCGCACCAGGCCCAGCGCGCTGTGCAACGCGGTCATGCCGATCCTCCACCGACACGGCCTGACCCGCCACGACCGCCCGTGGCCCGACCAGGCGTACACGGTGCACGCCGTACTCACCGGATTCGGCATGGCCATGTTCGACCCGGCCACCGCCCCGCTCAACGTCGACGACCCTGCCGAAGTCCTCGCCGACACCGTGGCCCAGCTGCTCGACCCGCCGGTCGCTCCCGGCGAGGCGGCCATCACCTCGGCCGCCGCCGACACCATCGCCGTCTTGCGCGAAACCAGGGACGCCGTACTGGAACTCATCGAGCGCAGCCAGGTCACCGGAGAATGACCGCGCATGCACCAGATCAGCCGAGCAACGGGAACTCGACGTGCTGGTGCCAGCGGGTGCCCTCGCTGACGAACAGACTGACCGACGATACGTGGGCGGTGACCGGCAATCGTGGGGTGAGCGCGGCTTCCACCTCATGGAACGCCTGGGGCTCTTGGCCGTAGGCGACCGTCAGGTGCGGGATGACGTCCGCGAACTGTCCGCCGTACGGTGGCGCTTCGGGCCATCGCGCCGCGACGGCCTCGGTCAGGGCACGGAACGGCTGCTCGGGCGTCGGCGCCAGGTAGAGCACGTCAGGGAAACGCCGGCACTCGTCGAACCGGACCGCGAACGGGCTGTGCGCGCCGATCAGCACGCGCAAGTCGTCGATGACCGCGGACCCGACGCGATCGATGTCGAGGAAGGGAACAAGCACCGTCACATGCGCGGGAACCCCCGCACTCGCGGAGGAATCGAGACGCCGCCGCCAGGGGCCGACCAATGGCTCGGCTTCCCGCACCACGGCCAGCAGAGCCGTCTCGCCTACTCGGTACTGTCCTGAAGCGTCATCCGACATACCTCACCGCCATAGGTTCCATGATCATTGTCGGTGTATTGCACGTTGGCCTCGCACCCCACCATGATGACCCGATGCGCCGAAAGGATCTCCCAGATGACAAGCGCGTGTGGGATGTGTTGTGCGTCGGAATCGCTGTCGGGGTCGTTGCCTGGGGTGCTATCGGCGCGTGGACGGCCATCGCGGTCGGAAACTATCCGTGGAACAAGTGGATACCGTTTGCCAACGGGGCCAGCAAGGGCGTGGTACTCGGCCTGATCGCCGCCGCCGCCTCTCTCGTCGTTTCGGCCAAGGGCTTCCGGACCGGGTGGCGCTGGTCGGTGTTCATCATCGCTTTCATCGGTGGAAGCCTGTTGGGCACGGTGAAAGATCTCCTCGGCGCACCGGCTCCTGCGGTCTACTTCGCGGAGCCTCTTTCAGATGAGCGGTGGTACGGGACGACGATGCTGTCGCACTGGTCGGGCAAGGTGGCACTGCCTGCCGTCGTATGTGCCGTGACCCTGACTCTGCTGGCGGCTCGCACCTACCGGCCCAGACAGTCGATCGCATCCAGCGCGGCGCTGGTCCTCGCAGGCGTCGCACTGCTCCTGCTTCCACTGGTCGCCTCCACTCTCGCACCTGAGATCCAGGGCAACGGCCAGCATGCCAACGAGGGCGCCTTGGCGGGCATACGCTGCTGGATCATCGGGGTACCGGTGCTGATGGCCGGGCTGATTCGATTGGCCTTGCTCTACGCCGCTCGCGAGGAGCCCGCGGGTTTATCGAAGGAGGAACGCCCGAGACCGCTCGGGCCCAGCCCGGCGCCCATCGTCCGATAGCTGACCTGCCTACCGTCGGCTGAGCGCCGAGGCGCTCGGCAAGGGCCCGGCTGGTCAGCGGCCGGTCGATCCGTCGATCTGCTCGCGGAGGATGTCGGCGTGGCCGGCGTGCCGGCCGGTCTCTTCGATCATGTGCACCAGGACCCATCGCATCGATGGCGCAGGCCCTGGGCGCGAGGGTCGCGGGGCGGGAAGGGCCAGGTCTGGGCAGGCGTCGATGACCTGGTTCGCTCGCTCGACGGTCTTCCGGTAGTCGGCGAGCACGCCGTCAACGGTGTCCTCCGCCGACGGCCGCATGGTCGCGGGCCAGTCGGCGGCATCCTCGCCGAGGAAGTAGAAGCGTTCGACGAACGCCAGATGCCTGACCAGCCCGAGAAGGTTGGTGCCCGAGGGCACTCCGGCCGTACGGACCTGCGGTTCCGGTACGCCCGCGACCTTGTCCGCGATCGCGTTCCGCAGATAGTCGAGGAACCCCCGCAGGGTGGCCTTCTCGTCGGCGCCGGTCGCGGTGGCATGGTGTCCTTCGTCCGTGTCCTGGATCGCTGCATCGAGTCACTCCCCTGTGGTTCCGGCGGTTCGCTGAACGAGCAAGATGTTGTCGATGACGGTGGCGGTCTCACCGGCGGGTCCGGTGGCCTGGCGGCGGGGCATGTCGGCGCGCAGGACGGACCAGTGCGCGGGGTCGAGATCGAGTTCGGCGGCGATCTCGGTGGGTGTGGGGTAGTGGATGTCGGGGTCCTGGTTCCACGACCAGGGCGCGGTGGAGCCGTGGTCGACGATCAGCAGCAGACCGCCGGGGCGAAGGGCCTGTGCGGCGGTGCGCAGGACCCGGCTGCGGAGCAGCGGGAACGGGGTCTGGAAGTACTGGGCGGAGATGAGATCGAACTGGCCGGCCGGGAAGCTTCTGGCCAGGTCGTGCTGTTCGGTGACGACCCGGTCCGCGACGCCGAGATCGCGGGCGCGTTCCCGTACCCGCTCGACGGCGGTGGTGGAGATGTCCACGGCGGTGACGTGCCAGCCCTGCTGGGCGAGCCAGATGGCGTCGCCACCTGCGCCGCAGCCCAGATCGAGGGCCGTGCCGGGGCGCAGCGGTGCGGCGGTCTCGGCGAGCAGCGGGTTGGCGCGTGCGTCCCAGGTACGCCGGGTGCGGTAGTGCCGCTCCCAGAACAGCTCGGCATCCTCGTCCGTCGCCCCCTGGCCGCCCGTGGCGGGTCCTCGGTATCGGTTGGTATCCATCTGAGTCGCCCCTTCGTCGGTCGGCGTGCCGAGTACGTACCTTCGGCGCCGGTGATGTACGACAGCATCGCCACCGCCATTTCCCGCTTGCAAGAAAAGTTGCGGATCCGCATTATCGGGAGGCATGGACAACCCCGCAGAAGACGTGTTGGCCGGAGTCGGGCCGCGGCTGCGTGCCCTGCGCAAGGCGCGAAGCACCACGCTGGCGGCGCTGGCCGGCGAAACCGGCCTCACGGCGAGCACCCTGTCCCGTCTCGAGAACGGCAAGCTCCGCCCCACGCTGGAGCAGCTGCTGCCTCTGGCCCGGGCGCACGGTGTCCCGCTCGATGACCTCGTCGCGGCCCCGCCCACCGGCGACCCGCGCATCCACCTACGGCCCGTACGACGGTCCGGGCTGGTGATGGTGCCACTGACCAGGCGGCCCGGCGGTATCCAGGCATACA
The DNA here is from genome assembly GCF_040648335.1 of Nonomuraea sp. NPDC049158. Taxonomy (NCBI): domain Bacteria; kingdom Bacillati; phylum Actinomycetota; class Actinomycetes; order Streptosporangiales; family Streptosporangiaceae; genus Nonomuraea; species Nonomuraea sp. NPDC049158. Next base: position 336,926 of record NZ_JBEZDM010000009.1, on the reverse strand, counting down.
AGGTGATCTATCCACCCGCCGGCCGCGCGCCCACGATGCACCTGCGGACCCACGAAGGCTACGAGTGGTTCTACGTCCTCAACGGACACGTCAGGTTCGTGCTCGGCGAGCAGGAGTTCCGGCTCGGCGTCGGCGAGGCCGCGGAGTTCGACACTCACATTCCGCACTGGATCGGCAGCGCTCACAGCCGGCCCGCGGAGGTGCTCACCCTGTTCGGCGCGCAGGGAGAGCGCGCCCATCTGGCACCGGCCAGGCACTGATCATCTCCGCCCTTCGCAGGGATAAATCAGTTGTGCTTTGCGCATCAACCAGCCAAGGATCGGCACAACGGTACGGCGAGGCCGACCGCCTTTCTGGATCGTGTCGATACGGGAGGAGAAACAGCATGTTTACCGACCCTGATCAATGCGGCAGACAAAACCCTGGCCAGCGTGAGCATGCCTGCCCGGCCCTGCGGCCCTGACACTTCCGGCCCCGCTGCGGCGGGCTGACTGCGCGCGCTGACCGACCTCCAGAAATCAAGGGAGATCATGGCGCTCGAAGACGCGCGCAAAAAAGCGATCATCGCGGAGTACGCGACCTTCGACGGCGACACCGGTTCACCTGAAGTGCAGATCGCGCTATTGACCCATCGGATCGCCGACATCACCGCGCATCTGCGCATCCATCAGCTGGACCATCACAGCCGTCACGGTTTGCAGAAGCTCAACGGTCGTCGGCGGCGACTGCTGAAGTACCTGAAACGAATCGACATCGAACGCTACCGGCGCCTCATCCAACGGCTCGGCCTGCGCCGATGACACCGTACCGGGGGAAACGACCGCGATGCCGTTTCCCCCGGCTCACAGTTCACGGTTGGCCGCCCCGGGCACTCAACCACCTCGGCCCCGTTCTGCAAGCCCTACGGGATTGAGGTGCGGAGCCCCGAAACCCGATAGCGTCCCCGCAAGCTTTACGGGCAGCGCATTACCGATCGAACGGTACTGACCTTGTCGTGATCGACCACCTATGCTTAGGTGTTCGGAGTGAGTCATGATTCCGATAGGGGCAGGCTTCTCGAACCTGTTCCGGCCAAGGTGAACCCGGCAGGCGGGAAAGCGAACAACATCCCGCTGCTCCTCGCTCTGGGCGCGCTCCCCCTCCTGCTTGCCAACTTTTTCATTGTTGCCACGATCCTGGGACGTGACTGCGTTCTTCTCTATGGGGGCGGCAACATAACGGAATGCGTTGGCGGGCTTTCGGAGGAGCAGATGAGCGTCACATCGGGACTGATCGCGCTGATGCTATTTGTCATCCAGATGGTGCTGATCGTCCTGGTGAACCGGCGCATCCGCTCCCGCTCGTAACGCGGTCGCATGGCTGGCGGCGGCGCGCCTTGAACGGCGTCTCTAGGCCTGAAACAAATTTGTCGAGAAGTTCCCCCAAAGAGTCCTGGTCATCTTGCCCATCGCGGGGAGAACTCCACATGGAGCTGGTCCCAGTCGTGCTCTTCCTCTGCTGCCGCCTCCCGGAACGCTGCCGTGCCGCCTGTCAGGAACAAGGTCTCGGCGTAGACGTCCTGGTGAAGCAGGTTGCTGTGCTTCGGATCGCTTCGCACTGAGGCCTCGAGCCCGTGGCCGGTCGGCAGGTCCCTTGCCGGGATGCTTGCGGTGCGGAGCTCTCGGGGAGCGTTCCCGCGTTGATGCGCTCCCGCGGTTGCTTCCACCGGGAGGGCCGGAACTGCACCGCGCGATGAGCCAGCACGAGGTCGACCCGCTTCTCCTCGTCCCAGCCGACCCCGGGAACGGTCGCACGCCGCGCTCGGGCCCGGGGTCCCCCGTTCATCCTCAACGACCGCTCGACATCGACCTACTGGATCTACGGCAGCACGGACAAGAACATCTGGTCCGGCCCCGGCGTGGGCTTCGACACCTACCGCAGCTCGGACCTGCGCACCTGGGAAGGCCCGTTCGAGGCGTTCCGGCCGCCCGCCGGCTTCTGGAGCGACGGCATGTACTGGGCGCCCGAAGTGCATGAATACCAGGGCCGATGGTTCATGTTCGCCACCTTCACCGGACCCGACGACCACCGCGGGACCCAAGTGCTCGTGGCGCACACCCCTGAGGGCCCCTTCGCGCCTTGGAGCGACGGTGCGGTCACCCCGCGGACGTGGCAGTGCCTCGACGGCACCCTCTTCGTCGACGAGGCGGGCGACCCCTGGCTCATCTATTGCCAGGAGTGGACCCAGATCCACGACGGGGCGATCTGGGCCCAGCGCCTCACCAGCGACCTGCGCGAATCGGCCGGCGCACCCGTCTTACTCTTCAACGCCTCCCACGCCCCGTGAGCCAAGTCTCTCGATCACTCCGCGACATACGTCACCGACGGCCCGTTCCTCTTCCGTCTCACCAGCGGGCACCTGCTCATGCTGTGGTCCAGTGTCGGCGAGCAGGGGTACGCGATGGGCGTCGCCCACTCGTCGTCCGGGCAGGTCACCGGGCCCTGGACACAGGAAGAGCAGGCGCTGTGGTCCACGGACGGCGGCCACGGCATGATCGTCCGGCTCCGCGACGGGAGGCTCGCGCTCACCCTGCACCAGCCGAACACCACTCCCGACGAACGGGCGATCATCCACCTCCTCGTCGAGCACGAGTCCACCATCGCCCTCGCCGAACGCGTCTCCGGCTGACCTCTGATTACCCGCGTTACCCGGCAGGTCCTACGATGAGTTCTGCCAAGGAATGCGATCGATGAGAGGACCGCATGCCCGTCAAGCGGATCACGAGCTCGGACGTCGCCCAGGCCGCCGGTGTCTCCCGCGCCACCGTGAGTTTCGTGCTCAACGACAAGCCCGGGATGCGCATCACCGAGGAGACCCGGCGCCGCGTCCTGGAGGCCGCCCGCGAGCTGGACTATCGTCCGCACGCCTCCGCCCGTTCTCTGGCGGCCGGCCGCAGCGACGTCGTGCTTCTGGCCATCCCCGACCTGCCCATCGGGGCGGGCATCAGCCGCTTCGTCGAAGAGCTGGCCACCGCGCTGGCGGCCTACGGCCTGACCCTGGTCACCCACCTCGGCGCGGCGCACGGCCGGTCGCTGCCCGATGTGTGCGCGGCCGTCGACGCCTCCGTGGTCGTCGGTTTCTCCTCCTTCGACCAGGACACCGTCCAGGCCCTGCACCGCGCGGGCGCCGATCTCGTGCTTCCCTCCGAACCCGAGGGCGCCTCTCCCATGCGGCATCTCGGCCGCCTGCAGGCCGAGCACCTCATCAGCCGGGGCCATCGACGCCTCGGCTATGCCCTGCCCGGCCACCCCGCCTTCCGGCAGATGGCCGACGAACGCCTGCGAGGCGCCACCGACGCGTGCGTGCGGGCCGGGCTCGAACCGCCTGTGGCGCTGACCGTACACCTGGAGATCGCCAGCGCGGCGCAGGCCATCACCGGCTGGCGCGAACACGCGGTGACCGGCGTGTGCGCCTTCAACGACGAGACCGCGCTCGCCGTGCTCGCCGGCCTGCACGAACACGGCCTCGCCATCCCCGCCGGCATGGCCGTCGTCGGAGCCGACGACATTCCCACGGCACGCCTGGCGGCCCCGCCGCTCACCACCGTCTGCTGGGACCTGCACGACGTGGCACGACACCGCGCCGAGACGATCGTCACCAGCCTCGCCGGAGCAAGTCATGCCTCCTCTTCAGCCGACGCCTCGACCAATCCACACGTCGTCCAGCGCTCATCCACCTGAGCGCCGAGACGCGGGCCGGGGCGGCTGTCACGGCCATACCGGGAAGCCCTCGTGCTGGACGGTCCAGCTCCCGTCGCGGGGGAAGCCCGGACACTCGTCGGTGTCCGCGCTGTCCCACCCGGCGATCATGAGAGACACGGCGGTGAGGAGAGCCCCGTTGGCCGGTAGGTAGAGGGGCAGGATGCTGCCGATCTGCGGGCTGTGTCCGGTGGCCAGGTAGGTGTTCTTGGCGGTGTCGGTGAGGAGGGCGTCCACGGCGAGGTCGGGGCGGCCGAGGCGGGTGGCGGTCATGGCCATGACGGGGAAGTCCCAGCCCCAGGCGCTGTTCCAGTCCCAGTGATCGCGAACGTCGAAGCCGTCGCTGGCGTACGGGAAACGCACCGCGACGGCGGCCTGGCCGGTGGCGAGCAGGTCCGACTCGATCCGGAAGGCGACACGGGCGTGGTGCGGGTCGGCGACGGTCGTGACGCGGACCTGGTGGCCGGCGTAGGTGAAGACGCTGGTGAGGGTTCCGGTCCACAGGTCGAGGCGCTGGGTTGACGTGGAGCCAGGTTCCGGCCCGGTACTCCCGGCTGACGTCGCCGCCCATCATCGCGGCCATGTCGAACTTGTCCGGGTACTGGACCGGCCCGCGCGAGGTCTCGTACGTCGACATCGCGTCGGCGAGCACGAAGCCGTCAGGGTTGGGCATCGAGTGCCAGCCCCAGGTCGACATCGTCGCGGTGTTCACGGCGAGCCGCCCCTCGGTGCGGGCCGCGGCCTGGTCGTGGAAGGCGGTGAAGGTCTGCATGCCGGTGATGTCGGCGGTGTAGGCGAAGTCGCCGTTGCCGACCGTGAGCACCGTCGCCGGGTCGGCCTGGGTGATCTCGACGGTGTGGCGGCGGACCAGGGGTTCACGGTCGATCATGAGGGCTCCACGGTGATGATGATCTCGGCCGGGTCGCAGTCCGGGGCGGAGGCGAGCAGCCGGATCTTGCCCGGGCCGGTGGGACGGACAACGGCCAGGGCGCGGCCCTCGTAGGTACGGCGTACGGTCGCTTCCTCGTGAGCGCGGTGTCCGGTCGCGTCGAAGCGTTCCTCGGTGGACGGATCGGCGCTGCCGAAGCCGACGAGCGCGCCTGTGCCTGATACCTCCAGACGTATCTGGCGGTCGGCCGAGGTATAGAGGGTTCCGTCGGCGTCGGTCAGGCTGAGGGTGATGTGGGCGAGGTCGCCGCCCGTGGCCGAGATGACCGGCCGGTCGCCTTCGGCCCGGAGCCGCACCGGGCCGGTCGCGGAGCGCAGCACGTCACGGCCGCTCTCGACGCCGTCGCGGTAGGCGAGGGCCAGCAACTCGCCTGGCTCGTACGTCGCCTCGAACGCGACGCGGAAGCGGTCCACCGGGCGGCGTCCGAGGGAGCGGCCGTTGAGGAAGAGTTCCACCTCGTCGGCGTCGCTGTAGACCTCGACTGTGACGGGTGCGCCTTCGTGGCCGGGCCAGGTCCAGCTCGCCAGGGTGTCGCTCCACGCCCAGGGGCTGCCGATGAAGGTCTCGCCGTGGTGTTCGGGCCGCTGGACGGCCAGGTAGGGCTGGGTGCGCAAGCCGAAGACGATCTCGCGGTAGTAGGAGGCGGGGCGGCGGTGGCCGGTGATGTCGATGTCGCCGCAGCCGGCCAGCAGATACGGGTACGGCGCGGTGTGCACGGGCCGATCCCCGTACTGCGGGCGGCCGATGCCGACCTCACCCAGATAGTCCCAGCCGGTCCAGGTGAAGTCGCCGATCACCGTGCTGTACTGCAGGACCAGGGCCCAGTTACGGTCGATACGGGTGGGGAAGGTCTCGGTGCCCAGGATGATGCGGTCCGGAAACTTCTCGTGGTCGAGGGCGTGCCGGCTGTCGGAGTAGTTCATCCCGGCCACGTCGAGCACGCCGTAGGACTCGGCGGTGCGCTCGGTCACCACATCGGAGGCGGCGACGGCGTTCATCATGTCCCCGGCGTCGGCCATCAGGGTGTTGATGCCCGCCGCCTGCTCTCTCAGGGAGGCCAGCTCGGACATGACGGCCAGCATGTTGTTGATCGCGTTGGTGACGTACCGTGTGCCGTCCAGGGCGCGGACCTTCTCGGCGAGCTTGCGTCCCCAGGCGGCGCCGGAGGGCGTGCCGGTCTCGGGGATCTCGTTGCCGATCGAGTACATGATCACGCTGGGATGGTTGTAGTCCTTGGCGACCATCGCCTCGACGTCGCGCTCCCACCACTCGGGGAAGCTCAGGCTGTAGTCGTAGGGGCTCTTGGCCGAGGTCCACATGTCGAACGTCTCATCGACGACCAGCATGCCGAGCCGGTCACAGGCGTCCAGCATGGCTGTGCTCATCGGGTGGTGGGACATGCGGATCGCGTTGAACCCGGCGGCTTTCAAGATCTGCACACGGCGTTCCTCGGCGCGGGCGTGCGTTGCCGCGCCCAGCACGCCGTTGTCGTGGTGGATGCACGCGCCGCGCAACTTGACGCTCTCACCGTTGAGGCGCAGGCCATGCACCGGGTCGAGCTGGAGGGAGCGGATGCCGAACGTGACCCGCTCGGAGTCGAGACCGGCCAGCGTCACGTGACACGTGTACAGGGCGGGATCGGTAATGCTCCACAGGTCGGGTTCGCGCACGTAGAGCCGCTGCCGGGCGATAGCGGACTCGCCGGGCAGCACGGTCACCTTCGACCTGCCAGTCGCCACCACGGCCCCGGCGACGTCATGCAGCTCAATAAGAAGGTCAGCCGTGCGGATCTCAATGGAGTCGTTGACCACGGTCGTGGCGACCTCGACCACCGCCCGCTCGGCGTCGATGTCCGGAGTGGTCACCCGAACGCCGTCAGGTGCGATCCGGACCACCGCACCGACCAGCAGCCAGGTATCACGATAGATCCCTGCACCGGTGTACCAGCGCGAATCCTGATGCGCACGGGCCTCGACACGGATCTCGTTGTCCTGCCCGAACCGCAGAAACCGATCGGCATCGATGTGGAAGTGCGAGTAGCCGTAGGGCCGCTGGCCCGCGTAATCGCCGTTGACGAACACAGTGGCGTCGCGGTAGACGCCCTCGAACTCGATGACGACCCGCTTGCCCCGATGCTCCTCGGGCACCAAGAACGTCTTGCGATACTCGTACACCCCACCAGGGAAGTACCCGCCCGCGCCACCCTCCTCAGAGGGTACCCGCGCCTGCTCGATCATGGCGTCGTGCGGCAGCATCACCTCCCGGTACGGCGCTGTTTGACCGGACAGTTCGGCGAAGGGGTTGGTCTTCGGCCGTACCTGCCAGCCGTCGTTGAAGGACGTGCGGATCACGCGTACTCCTTGATTAGCGGACGGACTTGACGCGCAGCAGGACGACCAGGCCACCGGCCACGGTGAACGCGGCCGCGATGAAGTACAGCAGGGCGTAGTTCTTCTCCCCGCCGGTGGCGCCGATCGCCAGGAAGATGGGTGCGACCGCCAGCCGGCCCGAAGGGTTGACCCGGCCGAACAGCAGGTCGGCGAGCGCGCCGCCACCGGCCTGACCGGCCAGCCAGCCCTCCAGTACGGCCTTGGCGTGATGCTGCCAGGACGCGACCTCGACCACGCCACCGTTGGCCAGGACCACCACCACGTTCTGGTTGACCCGCGCGACGGCCTCCAGCAATCGCAGCTGTACGGCCGGCAGATCGATGTGCCGGCGATCGAACCCCTCGGACTCCTCCCCCTCCGGCAGACCCAGGAACACCACGACGACCTCGGCCACCGCGGCCGCCGCCACCGCCGCATCAAGCAGAGTGGTATCCGGCTCGCCGGACAACAGGTAGCCGGGCTCGAACAGCAGCTCCAGCGCCTCCAGGGCGTTGTCGACCTTGACGGGATTGACCTGGGAACTTCCCGCGCCCTGGAACCTCGGCGTACGCGCGAGCTCACCGATCACCGCGATGCTCCCAGAAGCGTCCAGCGGAAGTATCGAGCCGTCATTCTTCAGGAGGACGGCCGACTCAGCGGCGGCCCGCCTGGCCAGCGCATGGTGTGCCGCGAAGTCGACCTCGTGCGCCGGCTCGCCACCGGCCACGCGGTCGAGCAGTTCCAGAAGGCGCGTGACGGCCTGGTCGAGCGCCTTCTCCGGAAGATGTCCGCCCTGTACGGCTTTGACGAGCTGCGCCGCGCTGGCGCCACTCGTACCGGGCATCTCCAGGTCCAGACCGGCCGCGACCGCGGCCACCGGATCCGCGACCGCGCCCCAGTCCGAGACCACCACCCCGTCGAACGCCCACTCCTCGCGCAGCACCTCGGTGAGCAGCCAGCGATTCTGCGCGGCGTGCACGCCGTTGATCCGGTTGTAGGCGGCCATCACCGTCCACGGCTTCGCGGTGCGGACGATGTACTCGAAGGCGGGCAGATAGATCTCCCGCAGCGTCCATTCGTCGACCTCCGCGCTGACCCGCATCCGCTCGGTCTCCTGGTTGTTCGCCGCGAAATGCTTGACCGAGGCGCCCACGCCCTGGCTCTGGACGCCGCTCACCAGCGCCGCCCCGAGCCGGCCGGCGACCAGGGGATCCTCCGACAGGTATTCGAAGTTGCGTCCGCACAGAGGCGACCTCTTGATGTTGACGCCCGGCCCCAGCAGGACCGCCACTCCCGCGGCCCGGCTCTCGGCCCCGAGCGCCTCGCCCACCCGGGTGAGCAGGTCGGCGTCCCAGGACGAGCCGAGCGCCGCCGCCGTGGGAAAGCATGTCGCCGGCTCAGCCACGCCGAATCCGGACTGCCGGACGTCAGCGGCGAGATTCCGTACGCCGTGCGGGCCGTCGGTCAACACCACCGACGCGATCCGCGGGCGCTCGTTGCCCGCGGTCTCCCACGCGTTCCTGCCGGAGAGCAGTGCGGCCTTCTCTTCCAGGGAGAGGGCCGTGAGCGCCACGGGGATATCGATCTTTTCGTTCATGGCACGTACCGGTCCTTCCAGCAGATGATCCCCCGAACCTGAGGGCTCGGAGATCTGTTTACTCGCGTAACCAACGCGCGTAATCACGTTAACAGCAAGCATCGTGGAGGCGGCAAGATGTGGATCCGTAACGAGTCCGCAACGAAGCGGCCTACGACATCCGAACACAACGCGAGAGGCCCGCCACCGCGTTTCCGCTGGTGACGAGCCTCTAGGACCGTCCTGCTGGTGCCCGTTCCCAGGCCTGAAGAGATCTGTCAGGCGCCAGGAGCCCGGTATGCCACCTCCATCCGCGCGGCATCGTCGATCTCCTCTGGCGTCAGTAGGACAGCCGTCTTCGTGCGTACCGCCCCGGTCGCCGAGATCGTGAGCCCCACAGCGGCCGAAGCCGCGTTGCTCGGCAGCTCGACGATCACATACGTGTCCGTCTCGCCGAACGCGAAATACATCTCCTCGACCCGGCCACCGACGCTTTCCGCCATGCGTTCCACCGCTTGCCGCCGCCCGGTGCCGCCATCTCGCAACACTCCTTTGAGGCCCTCTGCGGTGTAGGTCGCCTGGATCATGTACTTAGGCATGGTCGAGTCCCTCTTCTCGTGCCGCCACCCTGCGCTGGACGGCCATTGCGGTCACGAGGTCGAAATTCTCCGCTTAGGGCGACGGTAATCCCTCCCGCTGTACTGGTTTTTCCCTGCCGCAGCCTTCGTGAGGGCTCAGCCGTAGTAGTCGCGGATTTCCCAGAAGCGGGAGGGGTGGCTGTCGCAGGTGTACTGGACGGCCTCGATGTTGTTCTCGGTGCTGACGCCGCCGGCGATGGTGAGGCATTTGCCGGTCTGGACGTTCCGGAATTGGAGGTGTTGGCCGATCTGACTGCCAAGCGCCCAGTAGCGCGAGGGGTGGGTGTCGCAGGTGTACTGGAGGGCGACGATGTTGTTCTCGGTGCTGACGCCGCCGGCGATGGTCAGGCACTTGCCGGTCTGGCGGTTCTTGATCTGCAGGTACGCGCTGGAGTAGCCCCAGACGTCCCAGCGGCGGGAGGGGTGGCTGTCGCAGGTGTACTGGACGGCGTGGACGTTGTTCTCGGTGCTGACGCCGCCGGCGATGGTCAGGCACTTACCGGTCTGCCAGTTCACGAGCTGGACGTTCGACGCGGCCCAGACGGCCCTGGACGACGGCGCGGCGGATGCCGGGGCGGCGGTGGTCGCGCCGAGGGTGAGGAGGGGAGCGATGACGGCTGCCGTGCGAAGGATGTGTGACTTCATGTAACCCAGCGTGCTGGCGTGGGGCCAGCGTGGCTTGAGTACCCCGTACTCAATGCATCATGGCACCTTGCGGTGATGGCTGTTGCGGCTTGCGGATCACGGTATCCGCATGCGCGGGAGCGATGCCCAGCACCAGCACGGCGGCCAGGCCGACGGCCGAAGCGACAGCACGGCGAGTCCAGGTACGGGTCTTCATACGGCTCTCCCAGTCGGTCGATGATCATGACGGTACTGTCCACCAGCATCAGTGCTTGATCCCCGCCCGTCCACCCCAGAATGGCCGAGTGGCCACAAGCGGACAGGCCCTCGCACCCGCAGACGATCGCCGAGCGGCGGCTGCTTGAAGACCAACCGTCTGGCCTTCGGCACGACCGTCAGTACCCCGGGTAGCCACCGCCAGGAGCGCCGGGAGCCATGCCACCGGGGGCGCCGAGAGGCATACCGATGACAGCCGCCGAGCGGTGTTCCTCCTGGGCCTCGGTGATCTTGCGGATGACGCCGATCGCCAGCACGGCCGCGATGAGCATCAGCCCGACACTCACCACGTCGAACCGCGCGGCGGCGGCCAGCGACTCCAGCTCGTCGGCATTGAACAGCAGGCGGCTCCCCAAGTTGGTCATCCAGATGCCGATCAGCCAAGCCGCCCACCAGGCGTTGAACAACCCCCGGGGAGGAGAGGGGACGCGGGAGGAGGCGTACCAGAGGTCGATCACGGCTGCGACGACGCCGATGAGGGAGTCGCACACCAGGGCCACCACGGCGAAGATGGCGACGCCGCGAACCGGACGCAACGGCATCGGCGGTGGCGGGTAGCCGGGGTAGGAGGGGGGTGGCGGATACATGGAGGGGCCCTTTCAAAATGGGGGGCGAATCAGTATGTCGGGCCAAGAACGTTGAAACCAACCCATTTAGCCACGTGGCCTAGCAAGCTACGATCGTCCGTTCAGGTGTCCCCCAGAAGACCAGCCAAGCCTGCACAGTCAGCTCCTGGCCAGGAGAAACCTCACAGCCAGTTCGTCGGCCAACTCAGCGATACCTTGAGAGCCGTCGACCTCCAGGACCGGCAAGTCCTGCTTGAGAGCTTGGCGTCGTACCTCGTCGTCCCAGAGCTCGTCGCGGCCCAGCCGATTCGCCATCGCCTCGGCGTGGTCGCAGTTTCCCCAATTGGCTCGCGCTCGGGCTGGGTCAGCGAATCGGGCGCCCAATGCATGGCGCCGGAATTCAGGCGTTGGCCGCAGAAATACGGCTTGCTCACGCCACGTCAGCAATGGTGCGACGTGTTCGGGCAGGATACGGAAATCGTCGACCAGCACGAGTCGGTCGGCGGGCAGGGCGAGCAGGTCTTCGATGACGAGTCCGATTGTCTCGCCGTGCAGACTGGGCATGCTCTGGAAGATCTCTTCCGGGGTACGGCCCGTCCATCTCTGTTCCAGGGGTGTTCGCAGCAGCGCGCACATGTAGGGATGTCGCTGCGGAGAACACCGTCGGATGTAGTGACGTTCGGCCAGATCGCCGTCATAGACGACCGCGTCATAGCGTTCGGCCAAGGCCTGGCTGAGGGTGCTCTTGCCCGCGCCGGTACCTCCGGCGATCCAGCGGACATGCGCGAGCCGACGGACGAGATCAGCGAAGTCATGTTCGTTCAGGCTGGTCATGCCCGTCAGTCTCACAAGATCGAGCAGCTAGAAACAGTCTTGTTCTCGCGTCCCTTGCCGGTGAAGACTGAAGGAGAGGGGCGGTTCGTACATGCCGCCGCCGCCCGACACAGGCTTCGTCGTCCCAGCCTGAAATCTCCGGGACGCACCTCCCGAAGGCGCTCGTAGCGCTCAGCAAGCCGATCGATGGCTTCCCAGGGGATCTTCCAGCGATCTGGTCATCCAAGGCCGTCAGCGTGCTTCGAGCACCGCGATGTCGCGCACCATGTAGCGGCGATGCTCGCACTCCTCCTTCATCACCACGCGCAGGCAACCGCCGACCGAGCGGGGTTCCTCGGGATAGCCGGGCGCGGGTGCGCGTGTGCACATCCGTACAAGCTCGGTGTCGGTGAGGCCGTCGACGATGCCGCGCACCAGCGCCATGCGGCCGGCGCGTGCCTCCAGCACTTCCGCGTACGACGGCTGCGCGTCGAGGTCTACGCCGAGTGCCGCCGCGTCCGTGGGCGGATAGCCGGTGTAGGTGAGGCCGAGCCGGTGGAACGGCATCGGCTCGTCGAGGATCGTCCGGCTCGCCCAGGCGTCAGTAGCGAAGACGAGGTGGCGCAGCGTCTCGACAAAGGACCACTCGCCATCGACCCGTTCGTGGCGAGCCGATTCAGGCAGCCTCTCCGCGCGGGCGACCGTTTCCAGCCAGAGCCGTTCGATCGTGTCCCACATCGCGCGGAAGTCATCGGCTGTCCGCATCGCCCGCAGTTGTACGCGCTCGGGATGTCGCCGGTCGAGTTCGGCCTCGACGAAGGGGGTGACGTCCACGTCGTTGACGAGGAAGTTGCGCACGTCTCCAGACACGCTGACGTCCATGAGCAAGGAGTCGACGATCTTGACCTGGCGCATGTCGCAGTCGCGGAACTTCGCGGCGGCGAAGGTGGCGCGAGTGAAGCTCGCACCGCGGAACGCGTCGGTGTCGTCGTACTGCGTTGCCATCGCGCCATTGTGCCCGAAACGGCCGTGACGGTACAGGATGTCCTCAGGCGCTCAATCCCGCGCACGCCGGCGCTCGACGAGGCGGCCCCACGCTGACGCGACCGCGATGGAGACGAGCAGCAACACGACACTTCCGGCGATGTCGAGCACGTAGTGGTTCCCCGTGACGAGCACGACTGCCATCATGCCCAGCGGAAAGATCCACGGCAGCGGCGCCAGTCGCGGATGGGAGGAGCGCAGCGCGCACCATGCGGCGTACGCGCACCACAACGACCACCCCACGTGCATGCTGGGCATCGCTGTCAGGTTCTGGCCGTTCGCGATCTCGCGTGCGGCATGGCTGCCCAGGATGTCGTACTCGGCGATGATGTCGACGACGCCCGGCAAGGCGAACCGTGGGGGCGACATGGGCAGCGCCCAGTAAACGGGCAGCACGAGAACGACCATCGCGACGAGGGTCCGCCGGACCTTGAGGTAGACATCGGCATGCCGGACGAAGACCCACACCAGCACACCGACGATCGCGAGGTAGTACAGGCGGTAGTAGTACACCGCCGGCTGGATGAGGGCTGGATGCTCGGTCAGCCACTGGTTCGCCCTCAGCGCGATGTCCAGGTGGACGGCCCGCTCTATGGACTGCACGGTCAGAGCGTTGGCGGTGGCGGCTGCGACGTCCGTCCCGACGGCGGCATGAAGCCGGGCGAAGAGCAGGATCACGAGCAGCAGACCGGCCGCTTCGACGAGTGGCGCGGGCCGCCCACCCATCTTCCCGACAAGTGCCGCCGATCGGGCACGAGCAACCAGGGTCGATAATCGGCCTACTGCCACCTCATGTGGGCTCACGCGGGTCACCCTAACTCACCGGTCCCGAACAGCAGGCGCGCCGCAGTGGGCCCGGATGAGTGCGATCACCGTGTCGGCGGTGCGGTCGAGGAAGCTGCGGCCATCGGGCGGCTGCGGCTCTGGGCTGATGTAGCTGCGCGGCCCCATGTGGGTGGCCGGGTCAAGCCTGTGTACGGTGATCTTTCCGGCGCGGCCGGCCCGGTTCCATCCGCTGCGGCGGAACAGCCGCCAACGCTGAGGGAAGATCCAGGTGCCGACCCGCTCGATCCAGTCGCTCGCGCTGGTGAGCTGATGCAGGTGATCGGCGTGGGTGAGATCGTTGGCGCCGTTGTGGAACCCACCGATGGTGATCAGCAGGAGCGGTGCGCGCAGCCGGGTGTGCAGCTCTTCAACCGCGCCGGTGGCGACCTGGGCGCCACCGCTGTAACTGAGCAGCACCACAGGTATGCCGCTGCCGGGCTGGTAACCCGCCCGGCGCAGCTGGTTGACGATCTGGGTGCCCACGGCGCGGTTGTACAGGGGACGGTACCTGTGGTCGGCGGCCACGAAGATCTGCATGACGTTGTGCAGGAACAGCAGGAGCCCGACGCGGTGACGGAGCCACGCCCACACAGGCCGGTCGGCGAGCGGGTCGGCCAGTGGAGAGTAGGGCTGCACCTGACCCAGCACCCGCAGCTCCGGCGCACCGGCGATCAGGGCTTGGACCAGCTGGCCCCCGTCGCGGGTGTCGCGGAAGCGACGTTTCCCGATGCCGTCCAGATAGACCAGGTAGGCGTCCGGAGGACGGTCGGGATCCGCACCTCGGGCATACGGTACGTCCTGCGGTAGCTCGCTGACCGGAGTACGCCAGCCGACGGTGTAGGCCGTGACCTCGTAGCGGGCGAGCAGAGCTTCGGCGAGCAGGACCGGGCCCAGCAGCAGGACAAGAAGCGGGATCTCGATCACGTGACCAGCTCCTGCGCCGCCCCGGTGGCGTTGATCCTCACGACCAGGCGCCGTACCCCATCGATGACGGCGGCCAGCCCGACCCCAGCGACGGCCACGCAACCTGCGGCAGCCCACCAGTCCAGCCCCGTCGTGGCGGCGAGCGGGGCGACGAGGCCGGCCCCGACTCCCGCGAGGAGCAGCAGGTGCAACAGGGGCCCGAGCAGCGGGAAGGCGAGAACGGCGGCGAGCAGCAGCGGAGCGACCAGGCTGGGCGTCCAGGTCAACGCGGCAACGACCGACAAGGGGGCGGACAGCACCAGCTCGGCGAGGGTCCATGCGGTCAGTGGCCACAGCGCGAACGCGGCGCCCTCGACCACGGCACCGGTCAGCATGAGCAGAACCGCATGAGGCCGCGACACACCGGACCGGCGAGCCACCAGGGGCAGGAACCGCCCGACGGCCTCGGACAGCCCAGCGAACAGCAGCAGGACGACTACCACGGGGGACATCGCTCAGTGCTCCTGTGCCGAATCTGCCGGGTCCGGCCGGCTGCCCCGGCCGCTTCGGCGCAGGTAGCGCTCGAGTTCGTCGGCGGCGCGCAGATAGCCGCCGGCCGCGCGCTGGTCGACCCGCAAGCCGGCCGCCGCGGCACGGAAGTGTGGCTCGTCGAGGAGGCGTCGGGCGAGGGCGTTCACGGGTTCCGCCGCGGCGTCCTGGGGACGGATCGACAGCCCGGCGCCGAGCTCGACCACCCGCCGGGCCACGAGCGGCTGATCCGCGCCCTGCGGGACCACCAGCATCGGAACCCCGGCGTACAGGGCCTCGTTGGCGCTGTTCATCCCCCCGTGAGAGACGAACAGCGCGGCACGGGCCAGCACCTCGAGTTGCGGTACGAAGCGGCGAGCCCGCACGTTGTCCGGCAGCGGACCCAGCGCGGCCGGATCAGTCTCTCCGGTGGAGATGATCACGGTGCCGCCCAGGGGTGCCAGCGCGGTGGCGAAGTCGCGCAGCAACCGCGGGTCGGCTTTCACCACCGTGCCCACCGAGGCGTACAGCACCGGATCTCGCAGGCCATCGGCCGGGAACGACGGGTCGAGTGGACGGACGCCAATGCTCGGGCCGACGAACTGGTACGACCGGTCGAAGGCGTCGACGCCGGGCTGGAACGCGCGCGAGGTGAAGACCAGGTTGAGCGGCTGCCGTACATTCGCCAGGTCTACCAGCGGCAACCCACGGGTGTCGTAGCGGCGGGACAACTCCCACCGCGACCGCAGGTAGCCCCGGCCATCGCGGGGCCGGGTCGCCGCCGCGGCCAGCAGCTCCCACGAGGCGGCGGTGGGGCTGGGCGCGTACCGGTTGAACGCGAACGTGGTGAACAACGCCGCCGCCGGCACCCCGAGTTCGCGGGCGGCGACCGCGCCCCAGGGGCAGGCGGAGCCGTGGACGATCAGGTCAGGCCGGATGCGACGCAGATCGGAAAGCACCGGCGGCAGCAGACCGACGGCGGTGCGCGCGAGCCCGTCCAGCATCGTGAGCGGTATCGGCGGATCGGGGAGCGGTTGGTCACCCCCGGGGTAGAGGCACACGGCCGCACCGGTGGCCTCGATCTCCTTCGAGAACGCGGGCGAGGTGTGATAGGTGACGGAGTGGCCGCGGCGGACAAGCTCGGCCACGACCGGCAGCGTCGGGTTGACGTGCCCGTGCATGGCGATGTTGAGGAACGCGATGGTGCTCACCGGCCGACCCCCGACGCGGAGGCGGTCTGTGCCTCGCCCAGGCAGACCGGAGAAGCCCGACACAGGCCCGGCCCGTCGTCCACGATCGCCACTTCCCCCTCCGCCCAGCACCTCCAGTTCTACTACGTTCGCGACTATAGCATTCGCGATAGTATCAATCAATACTACTTGAGAAGCTAAGAGCACATCGCGAGGAAGGTGACTTGGAACGTCGGCGGCCAGCGCCCCCACCATCGACATGCCCGGCTGGGACGACCCGGGCGGGCGACCGGGGCCGGTGCCGCTGGGCGCGGCCCTGCCTCCGGCCTCCCGGCGCGCCTGAGCGGGACCGCCGCTGGTCCTCGCTGCCCGGATCCGTCCACGACCGCGCGGTGCGTTCCTACGTCGGCACGCTCCCGCCGATCTTCACCGGCCTGGCCTCGGTCTCCCTCGCAGGCCGGAAGCCGGCCTCAGGACAGTTTCTCGAAGAAGAACTCGTGCTTGAGAAACGACGTGTCGTATTCGTGCCCCGGGTACGGCGGGATCAGCTGCGACGCCTGGAACAGCCGCCAGCCGTCGCGCAGCGCGTCCACCCCCGTCGTGTACGGCGGTTCGTCCCCATCGCCCGCCGTCGGATCGGTACGCCCGGTGCCGTCGTAGCGGGACCATCCCACCACCGGCGCGTCGAGGGCGGAGGTGGCCAAGTAGAGAACGAGCACCTCTTGCTTCATGCGACCCTCCCGGGGCGGTTGTTCACACGCGTGATCCAGTAGTCGATGTCGAACGAGGGATCCGCGGTCATGGCGCGCCACAGCAGTGCCCGATTGTGGAACTCCAGCCGGGCGGTCGCCTGCTCGTACCAGGGGAAACGCCTGCCCAGTTCGCCGAGGACGGCGGGGTCGGCGAGGTCGGAGGTGTCCCACAGGAGCACCTGCGGGACGGTGGGGTTGAACCGGATCTTGAACATGTGCCGCCGAACCGCGCTGTCGTTGCGCCGGCCACCGTGCCAGATGCCGTGATGCAGCAGCATCACCGTCCCGGCGGGGCAGGTCAGCCGGGTCTGGCCGAGCAGGTTCTGGTAGCGGCCGGTGTCGCTCTCGTTGACGCGGCGCAGGTGGCTGCCGGGCACCACGAGGGTGCCGCCCATGTCCGCGGTGACCTCGCGGGGGTAGTACATGAGCTGCACGTCGAAGGCGTCCACGCGGGTGTCGATGATGGCGTCGGCGTGCAGCGGCTGGGCCTGTCCGTTGTACGGCTCGCGGATGTGCACGGCATGGTGGTCGACGGTCGGGCCGGGCCCGACGAGGGAGTGCAAGGCCCCGGCGACCTGGGGCAGCTCGATGAGGCGGCGGGCGAACGTCCCCTCGGGGAATGCCTTGTCGATCGGGGTCCCGTACGGCAGGCGCGGGATTCCCGCCTCCAGTACGTCGATCGCCTGGTCGTTGAGCTCGTCCGGGACGACTCCGTCGAGACGCAGGTAACCGGCGGCCACGAAGCCGGCCACCTGCGCGGAGGTGAGCAAAGTGGTTCTCATGCCTCAAAGCTAGAATCGGACACTCGCTGTGTCGTGGGTTGTAATCATCATCTACTGGTTGATTTTCCCCCGCTGGGGTAGACATGCGCTGTGCGTCACCTGACGATCGCGCTCTCCGAGCCACCCGTGGTGGCCGGGGCGGGAGTGGGCGTGCACGGCGTCGTCGGCCTCCACGACGTATTTCGGCTGCCCGACCTGTGGCAACTCCACCTGTACGGCTACACGGCCGAACTCGTCCTGGAAAACACCACGCACGCCATCAAGCCGGGACACGTGAGCCTGATCCCGCCTGGCGCCGAGGTGCATTACCACTATCGGGGCAGATCAGAGCACCTGTACGCGCACTTCCGTCTGCCCGGCGAGGACGAGCGCCGCACCGTGACGGTCATGCGGGACGCCGGCGACCAGGCCCCGGTCATCGGCGCCGCGCTGCGCCAGGCCATCGCGGCCGTCCCCGGCACCCCGGCCAGGGCGTCGGCCGAGGTGTGGTCGGTGCTCTGGCGAGTGGCGAGCCTGCCCGTGGTCGGCAGCCGGCCCGCCGTGGTGGCCGCGGCGATCGAGTACATCGAGGCGAACCTGGCCGCGCCGCTGACCGTACCGGACGTCGCCAGGGCCGCCGGGGTTTCGCACAACCACCTCACCCGGCTGTTTCGCGCCCAGAGCGGTGACACGGTGGTGGCCTACATCCGCCGCCGCCGGCTGTCGCGGGCGCTGCACTTGCTGCGCGAGTCGACGCTGGCGATCCCCGCGATCGCCGCGGCAGTGGGGATCGCGGACCTGCAGGCCTTCAACAAGGCGTGCCGCCGTGAGCTGGGCGCCTCTCCCCGCGTCCTGCGCACGCGGCGATGATCCACTGACATATCGATATAGATCACCGTCCGGACGGCGAGTGCCGATAATGGCGTGTGCCGTTCACCCTGAGCCATGTCGCCGCGATCCTGCCACTGCGGCGGTGGTTACCGCCGTCGGCGCTGGCGGTCGGGGCGGTGATACCTGATCTGCCGTACTACCTGCCACTGCCGTTCCCGTCGGCGAGCACGCACGCATGGTGGGGGGTGCTGCTGCTGGGGGTGCCGTCGGGCGCGGTGCTGCTGGTGCTGTTTCACCAGGTGCTCCGGGCGCCGCTGGTCGCGTTGGCCCCGGCCGGGCTGCGCGCCCGGCTGCCCGTCGCGCCGCGGCCGGCGCCCGTGACGGTGGTGGCGGCGCTGGTCGCCGGGATGGCCACGCACCTGGTCTGGGACGGGTTCACGCAGGTCGGCGGGTTCGCGGTGACGCACTGGCAGGTGCTGCGGCTGCCGGTCGTCGGCCCGCATCGTGTGTTCAACGTGCTCATGTACGCCAGTTCGGCAGGTGGTCTGGTGGCCCTGGCCGGATGGTTCGCGCTCTGGTACCGGCGGACCCCGGTCCGGCCGGAACGGCTGCCTGGGGTGGCGGGCCGGGTGCGCGGCGCGGTGCTGGCCACGGTCACGGTGGCCGCGATCGCCGGTGCCGCCGCCGGGGCGGCGACCGACCGCGCCGCGGTGAGCGGCTACGACCTGGTTCGGAGCATGATCCTGGGAGGCGCCGACGGGGCCGCTGTGGTCCTTGCGTGCTACGTACTCGCCTGGCATGGGCGGAACGTGGTGAGCACCCGACGGGCGGCGCGCGATGCGGGCCCGCCGGCCTGAGGTGGTGGCCAAGCCTGAGCCCAGACCGCAGCCATGACCCGAACCGCGGGCCGGAAAGGTCGTCCACAACGATGTTCATACAGTCTCCTGCATTAGCGTCTGCTCACGCGTAACGCGGCGGTGCCGGGTCGGCATCCCAACTGTCGGGTTGGCGACGCTCCATGCGGCGCTCTTGCAGATCAGTTCCTTGTACACGGCGGCCAGTCGGCCGGTCAGGACCGCCTGCTTGGCACGGTCTTCGGCTGTGACGTACTGGATCAGGCCCTCCTTTCGGCCCAGTGAGATGCACAGGTTGAAGTAGCCGATCGTCTTGTTCGGGACCTTCCGGCCGGTCAGGCGCGCCGCGATGGCGTCGGCGGCCAGCCAGGCGGTGGGGATGCCCGAGGCGCACGACATCCGTAGCGGCTTGTCTCCGGCGCCCATCGCCATGGCCGCGTCGCCGACGGCGTACACATCAGCGTGTGAAACGGAGCGCATGGTCCGGTCGACCACGATCTGGCCGGTGCCGGAGACCTCCAGGGAGGTCGCCTTCGCGATCGGGTGGACCGCGAAACCGGCGGTCCATACGGTGACCGCGGCGGGGATGACCTTGCCGTCGGCGGTGGTGACGTGGTCGGCTTCGACGCCGCTGATGGCGGCGTGCTCGCAGGCGGTGATGCCGAGCCGGCCGAAGACCTTCCTCACGTGCTCGCGCCCCTTGGGTGAGAGCCAGTCGCCGAGGCCGCCGCTGACGGCTAGGGCGACGTTGAGGTCCGGGCGGGCCTCGGCGATCTCGGTGGCGGCCTCCACGCCGGTGAGGCCGCCGCCGACCACCACCACGGCCTGCCCGGCGTCAAGGCCCGCCAGGCGCTCGCGTAGCCGGAGTGCTCCGGTACGGCCGGCGATCTGGAAGGCGTGCTCGGCAGTCCCGAGTACGCCTTGGCTGTTCCAGTCGCTGCCCAGGGCGTACACGAGAGTGTCGTATTCCAGTTCTTCGGCACCGTTCGCACCGGTGATGGCGACGGTCTTGCGGTCGACGTCGACGCCGGTGACCTTCGCGAGCCTCAGTTCGACGCCGGTGCCGGCGAAGATCTCGCTGAGTGGCCGGGGCTTGAGGTCCTGGCCGGTCGCGAGCTGGTGATTGCGGACGCGTTCGACGAAGTCGGGCTCGGCGTTGACGAGGGTGATGGCGACGTCCTCGCGGCGCACCCGCTTGGCGAGGCGGCCGGCGGCGCTGGCTCCGGTGTATCCGGCTCCGAGAACGATGACGCGATGCTGCATTTCAGGCTCCTGTCCGGTTCGGATGTGCCACTTGAACCGGATGGCCCGACACTTCCTGACAGGAACGCGATGTGAGACACCTCACATCACGAGCAGGGGCTCCCCATGGCCGGCCGCCGCCCATTGCTCGGTCGCGCGTTCGAGCTTGTCGGGGTTCGCCTGGGTACGGCAGGCGGTGATGCCCTCGGCGGTGACCTCCAGGCACATGATGGCGACGACCCGGCCCGCCACGACGGCCACCACGGCGGGTTCGCCATTGGCGGTCCAGGCGTATATCTCGGGCGAGCCGCCGACGATGGCGCGCTTGGCCTCGGCGGGCTTGAACATGCCCCACACGAACTTCGCGACCGCGACGGCTCCCTCGAACGCCTTGGTGCGTGCCGGAACCTTCCCCCCGCCATCGCCGATGGAGATGGCGTCCTTGGTGAGCAGGCGTACGAGCTCATCGGTCTGGCCACTGGTGGCGGCCGCGAGGAACTCCTCGACGATCCGCCGGGCGGCGGCCTCGTCGATCTCGGTGCGGGCTTTGCCATACGCGATGTGCTTCTTGGCACGGTGAAAGATCTGCTGGCTGGCCGCCTCGGTGATGTCGAGGATTTCGGCGATCTCCCGGTGCGGGTAGTCGAAGGCCTCCCGCAGCACGTACACGGCCCGTTCGTTGGGGGACAGGCGCTCCATGAGGGTGAGGACCGCGTACGAGACCGATTCGCGCTGCTCAGCGGTGTCGGCCGGGCCGAGCATCGAATCCCCGGCGAGCAGCGGCTCGGGAAGCCATTGGCCCACGTAGGTCTCGCGGCGCGCCCGCGCGGAGGTGAGCTGGTTGAGGCACAGGTTGGTGAGCACCTTCGTCAGCCAAGCCTCGGGGACCTCGACGCGGTCGACGTCGGCGGCCTGCCAGCGCAGGAACGTCTCCTGCACGACGTCCTGTGCCTCGTCCGCGGAGCCGAGGAGACGGTAGGCGATGGCCTCCAGACGGGGCCTCGATAGCTCGAACCGGTCGACAGCATCCACCGTCAAAGGCATGGCCCGAAGTCTAACTCTTCATGCGTGACCAACTCGTATGGTTCTGGCATGCATAAAAGCCTCCGGCTCGCGCCTATCACCCCCGCCACCTCCGCCTCCGTCTCCATGCTCGACCGCAGCAGCTCGGGCTGGGTCGCACCGACGATCTCCGGGCACACGTAGACGAGGTCCCACGGGTCCGCGCCCCTGGCGGGCCACGCGCTCCCGGCTCGCGCCAGAATCGCCTTCTGCTCGTCGCGGTCCTTTGTACGGCACAGCGCCCGCCCGTACGCGAGGATCGCCTGATCCGACACGCTGTCAGGGAACATGGGCGGGACTCCGCCATCTCTGCTCCGCGCTCGGCAGAGGAACGCGGCGTCGCGTTCCGCGGGTTTCAGGTCGCCGAAGCTGGGCCGGTCATAGCAGCCCATCGACCGGCCGGTGTAGGTGAGGTGCGCGGTCTGCTCCGGCTGGATCAGTGCGAGGATCGGCAGCTCTGGGAGGTCGAGTTCGTCGAGCAGTACGTTGGCCATCCCCGCCAACTCGACCGCGAACATCACCCCTGCCGCCGCGCGCAGCATGCGGGACCGCCAGCGGATAACGAGCAGGTAGAGGACGTCGATCGCGGTCCACAGCGCGAGCTGGAATGCCGTCTCGACCGCGTCGGGAAGCAGCGCGATCGGGAACCACAGCACGAGGCTGTACGCCCGACCGCCACCGCCTGCTCGCCCAGCAGGCCGAGCAGGCGTAGCCGGGTGGCATACGACCGCTCTGAGCTTTTAGAGGCTCGGTGTGCGATACAAAGCAGAATGTGACCTCATTTCTGACCGGGTATCAGCGCGCATGGCTGCGCGGTGATCTGCTGGCCGGGCTCACCGTGGCTGCCTACCTGGTCCCCCAGGTCATGGCGTACGCCACGGTCGCCGGGCTGCCTCCCGTGGTCGGGCTGTGGGCCAGCCTGGCCCCGCTGGCGCTGTACGCGTTCCTCGGTTCCTCCCGACAGCTGTCGATCGGTCCCGAGTCGACGACCGCGCTCATGACAGCCGCCGCCATCGGCCCGCTGGCCGGGGCCGATCCGGGCAGGTACGCAGCGCTCGCGGCCGGTCTGGCCGTCATCGTCGGGCTGCTCGCGCTGGTCTGCCGGCTGCTGCGGCTGGGGTTCGTCGCCGATCTGCTGTCCAAGCCCATCCTGGTCGGCTACCTGGCCGGCGTGGCGGTCATCATGATCGTCAGCCAGCTGGGCAAGCTCACCAGGACCTCGGTGTCCGGCGACACCTTCCGTGACCAACTGGTCTCCTTCGCCGGTGGGTTGCCACAGTCGCATCCGTGGAC
The DNA here is from genome assembly GCF_040648335.1 of Nonomuraea sp. NPDC049158. Classification (NCBI taxonomy): domain Bacteria; kingdom Bacillati; phylum Actinomycetota; class Actinomycetes; order Streptosporangiales; family Streptosporangiaceae; genus Nonomuraea; species Nonomuraea sp. NPDC049158. The sequence goes on along the minus strand of NZ_JBEZDM010000009.1, from coordinate 314,092 downwards.
GCTGCTGCTGGCCGCGACCGTCCTGGCCTTCCTGTTCCTGTTGCAGTGGCGCTGGCCACGGGCACCCGCGCCACTCCTCGCCGTGCTGCTGGCCACCGGCTGCGTCACGGTCTTCGGGCTGGAGCGCTATGGGATCAAGGTGGTCGGCACGATCCCCTCCGGGTTGCCGACGCCGGCCATGCCGGCCCTGGGCGAGTTCAGCGAGCTGGTGCTGCCCGCCCTCGGCGTGCTCCTGGTGGGCTACAGCGACAACATGCTCACCGCGCGCTCCTTCTCCACCAGGCACAACCAGGAGATCAACGCCAACCAGGAGCTGCTCGCCTTCGGCGTGGCCAACGTGGGCGCCGGGCTGCTGCGCGGGTTCCCGGTCAGCAGCAGCGGCAGCCGTACCGCACTCGGCGACGCGGCGGGCGGCCGCACCCAGCTGTACTCCCTGGTGGCCCTGGCGGGAGTGGTCGCGGTGCTGTTGTTCGCCGGGCCGTTGCTCACCCACTTCCCCGCCGCCGCGCTCGGCGCCATCGTCGTCTACGCGGCTTGCCGGCTGATCGACCTGGCCGAGTTCCGCAGGCTGGCCGCCTTCAGGCGCAGCGAACTGCTGCTCGCTCTCGGTGCGTTCGCCGGGGTACTGGTCTTCGACATCCTGTACGGGGTGCTGCTCGCGGTCGCTCTGTCCGTGGCCGAGATGCTGGCCCGCGTGGCCCGCCCCCACGACGCGATCCTGGGCCTCGTGCCGGGGCTGGCCGGCATGCACGACGTCGACGACTATCCCGAGGCGCGTACGGTACCCGGCCTGGTCGTCTACCGCTACGATTCCCCGCTCTTCTTCGCCAACGCCCAGGATTTCCGGCGCCGCGCTCTGGCCGCCGTCGACCAGCATGAGGGCGAGGTCTCCTGGTTCGTGCTCAATGTCGAGGCCAACGTCGAGGTGGATGTCACCGCCTTGGACGCCGTCGAGGCGTTGCGCGCCGAGCTGGTCCGCCGGGGCATCGTGTTCGCGATGGCCCGGGTCAAGCAGGACCTGCGCACCTCACTCGATGCCTACGGGCTTGCTGCCGCGATCGGTCCTGAGCACCTGTTTCCGACGCTGCCGACCGCGGTGGCCGCCTTTGAGCAGTCAACTCGTCCAGGGGACGGGCCTCCTGCGGTCAGGGGCGAGGAGTGAGCTCAGCCGCGGTCGGCTGTTTTTAGCAGTCCTTATCGCGCTGTTTAGACGCCTTTCGATGAGAAGGCGAGCGAGCAGCGCGGAACGCTACGGCGCCTTGTAACCCAGAAGGTAGGGGCCGGAACCACTGGAGGCGTTCACCCGGTAGCGGTAGTAGCCGTACGTGCCGGTGTAGGCGATCTTCTCGTCAGGGTTCGGTCCTTCGGCGGCGGCGACGGTGGCCCAGCCCCGACCGTTCCACTTTTGCAGGTAGAGGTCGAAGTCGGTGCCGTCGGGACCGTCCAGGCAGGCCGAGTGCACCCCGCTCACGCCCGAGTAGTAGTAGAGGTTGTTCGGCTGGTAGGCGGACCCACCACTGGCCAGGGTGCCGGTGACGGTGTGCGGGAAGCCGGTGCAGGTGCCCGTGGTCGGCGGCGGAGGGTTGCCCGCGGTGGTCACCAGGCTCAGGCCGTAGGTGGTGAGGATCTCGTTGATCGGCTGGAAGTAGGTGGTGCCGCCCGAATCACAGTCACCCGAACCGCCGGAGGTGACTCCCTGGGCCTGGTCGACGGAGATGAAGGAGCCGCCGGAGTCACCGGGCTCGGCGCAGACGTTGGTCCGGGTGAGCTCGAAGATGTTGCCCTGGGGGTAGGTGACGCTGGCGTTGCGCTGCTGAATGGTGCCGCAGTGCCAGTCGGTGGTGGAGCCGGACCGGCAGACCGAGGAACCTTCGAGGGCTTCCCTGGACCCCGAGACGCTGACCACGCTGCCACTGCCGTTGTTCACCGAGGGCTTGGGCGTCCAGTTGCTGTTGACGCTGATCCAGGAGAAGTCACTGCCGGGGAAGGTCGACGCCTGAAAGGTGCCCTGAGCGACCCGGTTGACGCCGGTGGTGGTGTTGCCCGCCTTACCGCAGTGACCGGCGCTGACGAACCCGCGCTGGGTGCCTTTGACGATCGAGAAGCCGATCGAGCAGCGGGCCGAGGTGCCGATGTAGTAGGGGTCGCCACCCACCAGGTCGTACAGGGGCTGGGGCCGCTCGCCGGATGCCAGCACCCGCACCGCGGACGTGTCCACACCGATGCCCTTGATGATGTCCTCGGTCTTCTTGGGGTCTTCGGACAAGACCGTGACGACGTTGTTGCGCACGTCGACATAGCGCACACTGCCCACGTTCGGGGGATGGGCGGGCAGCGCGGCGTCAAGCTTGTCCTTGATCACATTGAGCTCGGTCAGCGACCGGCTGACCACCTCCGGCCGGGCGCCCGTGGCGAGGATCTGGGGGATGTCGGAGGCATTGGCGGTGGCGACCACGAGGGTCTGGGCAATGCTTCCCACGAGCCAGGAGCCGCCGTATCGGCTACCGAGCCTGCGGCGGAGTTGGGTCGCGATCGGCGTCAGCCGGATCTCGTTGAGCAGCCGGGCTTGGACCTGTGCGGCGCTGAGACCAAGATCACGCTGAAGTGCCTCGACCATGCCCGGCGGTGGTTTCCGGACGCCCGCATTGACCGCGGCACCCGCGGTCTCGGGCTGGGCGACGGCCGGAGCGTCCGTCAGGGTAAGGACACTGACTGCCAAAACACATCCCAAGACGGCGGTACGTCTGCGCACCATGATCTCTCCTCTACCTCGATTTCCAATCAAGGGGGGAGATCGCCACGCACCACTCAATGATCACGCGATCCGGGCAACGCCACCATAAACCAGCTCACGCCCACCAGGGCTGAACAAGCCCCACGCCGCGCCGTAGACATGCAGCCTGTGTGCAATAAGTGATAGATGTTCTGGTCTCGTCACATCGTGTGACTTTGATCATCTCAGCCGGGCGCGGTGAGATCGTCGGGTGTCTGGCCTGGAGGAGCTGTCGCGCGAGGAGTTGATTGCTCGCGTGCGTGCTCTGGCTGGGCGGGTCACCGCGTTGGAGCAGGAGAACGGCGAGTTGCGTGAGCGGGTCGCGCGGTTGGAGCGGCCGATCTCGCGCAACAGCGGAAACTCGGGAATGCCGTCGTCCAGCGACGATCTGCCGGGCAAGCCGCAGCCGAAGGCCAAGCCCGCCAACGAACCGACGCCGGCCTGAATCCCGCCACAATCCGCAGCGCCCCACGCCCGAAGACGATCACAACTCGCGATCACCCAGCACCGGAATGCGCTCGGCGTGAATGCTTACACCGCACCGGGAAGCAACTGCGAGCACAATCAACCGGGCAGTTCGCGCTTTGCCATACCGTCTCTGGCGGTCTATTTGGGCAGCATCCGGACAACACTGACCGGGCCTGCACCCCGGTCGATCCGGGTCACGGACCTGAGATCGGACTGGCTAGTTCTGTGGGAGCCAGAAACCCCGTCAACCGCTGGCGGGCCACCCGAGCCGGTACTCGGCGGTGGCCTTCATCGCGGCTCTCTCCATAACTCGACCCCCTCAAAGGAGTCGAGCGGTCCCCTCGGCGAGGCCAAGCGAGCACAATAGGCCGCAATTCATGATATTACCGGCAATTCAGACCTACTGACCATGTCGGGAAACAAAGGACTGGCCGACTCTCAGGGATACGAGATTGTTCGGCGAGGCATCCCCGGTCGCACAGAGCCGCAGCGATAGCACTGACCTGCAAACTTTATGGAAATAGCCGATAGAAACCAAATGTATGCCATCGGACAGGCTTTGCATTGCACCGAGCTTTATTTGGTCCTAAGGCCTCAACCATTGCCGTCATCTGACCGTCATCGACCCTTATACCTGTTCAGCCGTTGGGTACTCTCTGAGCGGTCACATTCGGTAATCGCTGTTCAACACAGTCCGCGCACGGACGGGCTGTTCCGGCGACTTACTACAGGGAGAATTCAGACATGATTCGCCGCCTTCTGGTCACTACGGCATGCATCGGCATTGCCGTCCTATCCCCTGCCGCCGCAGCCTCCGCCGAGGCGTCGGGGCACGCAAGCCGCGCCACGGCCTCCGTTCAGGCCGACTGCTGCACCTGTGGCGTGGCGGTCGTCCCGACGCTGGTCCCCGTCGTCCGCCCCGTCTGCCCCACCGTCTACGGCTACGGAGCCACCGCGGGCTACGGCTACGGAACCGGTTACGGAGCTGGTACGGGCTACGGGGCCGGCAGCGGCGTCGGCTACGGGGCCGGCTACGGGGCCGGCAGCGGCCACGGCCTGGGCCTGGGCATCGGCGTCGGTGTGGGGCTTGGTCTCGGCCTCTGACCTGCCTAGCAGGAAGATAGGCGGCGCTCTCGCGGGCCCAACTCGTGGCAGCGCCGCCTTCCACCGGACCGGGGCCGGTGGAGACTCTGATGTGCCCCGAGTTCCATGGAGTCGGCTTGTTTGACTCTTACGCCAGACGGGTGTGCGGGTAGAGCATCTCGTACTCGATCGAGGTGCGCATCTGCAGGGCGGTGGAGCAGCTCGGTCTGCATCCGGCCCCAGAGCGACTCGGTGACCGCGTTGTCGAAGCAATCGCCGATCGACCCCATGGAGAGAAACGGACCGGAGTCGCGGGCACGGCGGGTGAAGGCCCAGTGCGGCAGTTCGGCCTGAACCTGCGTCCGGACAAACAGACCCGCTCGACTATGGGGCGGGAGACTCAAGTCGGGTCTCTTTCCCCGGTGAGTTTCCAGGAAATCGCCACAAGGAAACCTCTTCGTGGCGGGATGGATCAACTACTACGGGCGTACTACAAGTCCAGGTTGATACGTTTCTTGGAGCAGTGGATCAACCCATTTCTGGCGAAGTGAGCCAGAGGAAGTTCAAAGGATGCCGTCGGGCTCCTCGTGAGGTCCGCCAGAATCTCGCCGAGATCGCCTCGGCCTATCCTGGCACCTTCGCCCAGTGGCGGCATGGAGCATTGCCTGCTGGTTCAACAATGGCAGCCGTGTAACGTGCGACTGTTACGCACGGTTCCGAGAGCGGCGGCGGGTGAGATTCCCGCCGCCGACTCATCTCATTGGGTTCGTCCCGGCTGCCCACCGAGGTGACTGCGCCGGCATTGACCAGGCGCTCGTTGGAGCGGATCGACAGATACTGCCGCCTCGGTTGTCGTTGCCCTTGTCCGGAGTGATGACCGCGGGCGCCCGATCACTTGGCATGCCTTCGGATCAGCCCGGCCACGCCGTTCAGCGTTGAGCGCGGAAATCGACGACAGCACCATAGAACGTAAATATTCAGGCCGTGTGCAGGGTGTGATATTCCGGTTGGGTGTGTGATCGTCCGTCACTTTAATCAATCGGGTCGATGGTGATGTGATCGTCTGGTATCCGGCCTGGAGGAGACGTCCCGCGAGGAGTTGATCGCTCTGACGCGCGTCCTCCTGGCCGAGAACGCCGCACTGCGCGAGCGCGTGGCGATCCTGGAGAAGGAGAACGCGCAGCCGCGCGCTGGCCCCGGCAGCTTGAGATGATGCTGCGTGGCCTGATCCACGCCGTCAACCTCGCCCGTGAGCAGGGGCGCACAGCGATCCCGGCGGGCACGTTGGCGATGTTCACGAAGATGTTCCGCGGCGGGGCCGCCGTCGGCCTATCACAGGTCAGGCGCCTGCCAGGCCCGGCCAAGACCGTCACTCAGCCGATCGGCCGCGTCTTGTTGGAAGTCTTGCGTGACCGCGTCGACGATGTCCTGTGTTTCGCCCATGACCTGCTGATTCCCCCGACAAAACAACCAAGCGGAGAGGGATCTTCGGCCGGCCAAGACCCACCAGAAGATTTCGGGCCGGCTCCGTTCAGAGGTCAACACCCGGCACCGGTACGCCGTGCGCGGCTACCTGTCCACCGCGATCAAGCACGGGGTCGATGTGATGACCGTCCTGCGTGACGCGCTCCCCGGCAAGCTCTGGATGCCGCCCGACCCGGCGATCGCCTGACACCGCAGCGACTGCCGCACTCACGCACACCCCCATACGATCACACTACGCGATCAAGGGACTCCGGGCGCGTACCTACCATAGAACAGCATCCGAAGCCTCTGGGTGCGAGGGCCATGATTGTGGGGATCAACTCTCCTACCAGGGGTTTCTCCGCGTTGTCAGGCGAACGCCCCACTCACGATCACGCTGTGACCAGCGGCCCGCCGTCATGGGAGCGAAAGAGGCTCAGTCCACAGCCGGGTGGCATCATGGATGGGGAATGGCCATCACGTGATCCTTCGTGATCACAAGTCCAGGGTCGAGGGTCGAAAGCAGTGATGGCCGCGAACAACGGCGTTACCCGTGCGGGCCGGACTGCCGAGCAGATTGAGCACCTGGTGTCCGAGGCCGCCGCTCCCGCTGGTCACCAGTCGGAATGCGTCCCAATACGGAAACGGAAGAGGTGTGCGCCGCCTGCGGCACACACCTCTTCAGTCATCTACCTTGTCAGGCACCGAGAGCGATCAATCGCCGCAAACGGGGTAGACCAACCCGAACCCCACCGCTCCAGTACACGGATACGCCGTGAAAATGGGGATCTGACTGGTGCCGGTGGGGACCCCCGACGAACCGGGAGGACCCTGAGGACCGGGAGGACCGGCGGGACCCTCGGGGCCCTCAGGGCCCGGAAGACCCGGAGCACCCTCAGGACCAGCAGGACCGGCGGGACCCTCAGGACCCTCAGGGCCCGGAAGACCCGGAGCACCCTCAGGACCAGCAGGACCGGCAGGACCGGCGGAACCGGCGGGACCGGCGGGACCCTCAGGACCCGGAAGACCCGGAGCACCCTCAGGACCAGCAGGACCGGCAGGACCGGCAGGACCGGCGGAACCGGCGGGACCGGCGGGACCCTCAGGACCCGGAAGACCCGGAGCACCCTCAGGACCGGCAGGACCGGCAGGACCCTCAGGACCCGGAGCACCCTCAGGACCGGCAGGACCGGCAGGACCGGCGGGACCGGCGGGACCCTCAGGGCCCGGAAGACCCGGAGCACCGGCAGGACCGGCAGGACCGGCAGGGCCCCGAAGACCCGGAGCACCGGCAGGACCGGCAGGACCGGCAGGACCGGCAGGACCGGGGAGGCCGTCTAGCCCAGGTACTCCCTGGGGACCCGCGGGTCCTGCTGGGCCGGGCGGACCCGCGGGTCCCGGCGGGCCCGCAGGACCCCGCGGCACCTTGCAGAGCGATTGGGGGACGTGAAGCCATGCGCACAGCGGGATCGTGCCGGGCTCGACGTGGACCGGCGGCGCAATCAATTGAATGCTCGGCGGCAGGCAGTATACGGGAATGCATTCACGAGCAGCCGCGGATGGGGTCCGCACCGCTGCTCGAGAATATGTACCGCTCGCCGTATAGTCGGTGACCGTCTGGCCCGGCGGCCAGGGGGTCTTTGCCTCGGCACCTGCCGCAGCAGGTGAGCAAACGAGAACGACCCCGGCGAGCGCGCCGCCCAGCAGGGTTCGTTTCATCAATGTAGTCACTCTTCATTCTGTTCTCAAGGGCTGGAAGAAGGCACTCGCATACACGCCCTTTTGCCAGAATGATGATGCCATTTGGTAAGCCTTTTTCGCCTGGCCCAATTCTCTACCCGGCGTCGCGGAGCTCTTGATCCAACCCCCCTGAAAATTGCGGCCGAAGGCTTGTCATATCGATATTCGCGGCAAGTCGCCCTAATTGCGCGAATTAAAGACAGCCCCGGAATGGCACGGCTTCCACTCCGGTACAGCCACCGAAGCGAAGCTTCCCGGTGCCGCCCTCCGGGCGATGGCGCGTGACCCACGCCGCTTGGAGCACGGCGCGGTCCAGCGTGCCGAGGAGCAAGTACAGACGACCCACCTGTAGGGCAGGCCGCCAAGCGGTCGAAGGCTTGCAGGACGACGGTGTCCCGGGCGCTGCGAAGGTGCCCGGCCCCTTTGGGCTTACTCATCGAGCCACCCAGCGCCGAACATGTGTCCAGTGCCGTCGGGCGTCCCCTCTGTTTTGGGCAAGAGAACCTAGCCGCCGCACTAACTAAGGTGAAATTCCGCCAGGAATATCCACACTTCTGATGACTGGCGCAGAGTAGTGGGCGGACACTCGATGACCGTAGGGCCCTCTTCGGATAGCCACCATCTTTACTGCTTCCTGGCCTCGATCATACCGTCGCCACCGATGGACTGGGGGTCGTCGAATGCGACGATCTCGGTAGGCCGACCGGCCTATCACGAGATATCCGCGAATCCACGGAATGGCCGGAGGATTCAGTGCGGGGTTCATCGGGAACAACGAAGGGTTCAGGGATTCATCATGATCCGAATCACGTTCGTCGTCACGGCGGCTTTGGCGGGGCTGCCATTCTCTGCGTTGGCCGCCTCGGCTGACGCGACCCGTCTTACACCGGCCGAATCGGCGATGGCGTCAGCACCGACGGCCGCGGCTTCGGCTCTCCGAGCCGCGTGCTCGCCGACCGGCTGCAGCGAAGTACTGTGTCCACCCGGCTACGTCTGCGTGTACCGGCCCAAGCAGTGCTTCACTCTGCCCTGCCCGCAGTATGAATGCGTCCGTGTCGGGGGCGGCTACCCTGTGGGCCCCCCGTACGTCTACCCGCACCCGTACCCCCGGCCGGGCTGGCACCCCCCGGTCTACCCCCCTCTTCCAATGCCGGTCCCTGTTCCCTATCCCCGGCCATGGCCGGCCACGCAGACAGGGCCGAACGCGCCGACCGTGCGTGATCTACAGCAGCCGACCCAGCAGGCACCTGGCCAGCCGACCTTGAACAAGTCCACGGCTACCTGGACCGGAGCTCGTTAGCCTGCGGCCTTGTCCCTTGGTCACGTCGTGGATGTCTAGATCGTGGATAGTCGGCGCCGGCCGACCGTTCGGGTTAGGGTTCGGAACGAGCTGAGGGCCGTTTCGTGACCTGGTGAGCGGCTGGCTCGTGTTCAGTCACTCAGGTTACGGGGCGCATCACTTGCTCGCCCGAGCGGCTGTCCAGCGCGCCGTCGGCTCGTCGGCCGACAGCAGGGCCGGACGGTTTGCTCCATCTTGAGATCCTGCTGGTTAACTCGCGACACGCGGCTGTAGGTTCGTGACCTGAGTCTTTGACGTCCGGGATCATGTAGTGCGCGGCCGGGGGTTTCCCCCTCCTCCCGGTCGTGGATGGAGTGGTCGGTGTCGATGCAGCCCCGGTCGCCAAGGCGACCGAACTCCATGAGCTCGCGCCGCTGTTCATCGAGGAGATCGCCGACCGGATCGCGGCCATGACACCGGACGTGGTCGGGTTCACCGCCACCTAGGCCCAGAACGCCGCGGCCCTCGCGGCGGCGCGCGCGGTCAAGAGGCAGGCGCCGGACGCCGTCACGGTATTCGGCGGCCCGAACTGCGAAGGACCGCAGTGCGCGGCGATGCACCGGAACTTCCCGTACGTCGATTTCATCGTGCGCGGCGAGGGCGAGTTGGTCTTCCCGCAGCTGCTCAGCGCGATCTGCGCCGGCGTCAGGCCCGGCGGGCGGTGAAGGCCAGCGCCACGGCGCGGGCCAGCTTGCGGCACCCGCGTTCGACATCGCGGTCGATCCCGAGCGCCCGTAAGTGGTGCATGTGCAGGAATGACGCCACCACCGCTGATTCGGTCAGGATGTGGGGCGTCGGCGGCGAGCCGGTCCATATAGGCGGCCACGGCTCGCCGCCGGTCCTGCCATGCGGCGACGATCCGCGGGCCGCCCTGGATGGCCCGTAACGCCGCCCGGTCCTCGCTCAGGTCGCCAAGCCGACCGCCTGGCGAATGACCGCGCGGTCGCTCGCGGGGGCGGGCCCGCTCGGGGGATGCTCGATCTGCCAGCGCACCCCCGCTGCCTGGTCTTTCGCCATGGCGGCCGTGAGATCGACCAGGCTGGCGACGGTGAGCGCGTGCGGGTGTACCTGGCGAGCCGCGGACAAGGCCGCGAGCTGGGCGAGCACGGCGGCGGAGTCGGCCGCCGAAAGAGGATTTCAGGGCTTTGCAGCATGAGACCGCTTCGGTCCGACTACAAGGAAGCCATCACCCGAGATTGTCGCAACCATCAGTTGCTTTATGGTTGTAGCAACCTGATGGTTGCTATAGAGGTGACGAATGCCGATCCCCGGATCGCATCGAGCGAACGCTCGACCTCGCCCACCCGATCGAGAAGGTGTGGGCGGCCCTGACCACCCCTGACCACCACTGACGGGCTCGGCGGCTGGCTCAGCTGCAGCGCGCGACGCGGGTCACGGAATACGGCTTGTAGGCAGCGGCGTAGAACTTCTTCTTGCCCTTGGTGTGGGCGTTGACCGTCATGCAACGGTACTTAGCGGCCTTGTCGCCGACCGAGCCCTTCCTCACGAACATGATCTTGGCGCTGACCTTGTGGCTGCAGTGGTTGTTGAAGTAGATGGTCACGCTCGTGTTGCCCTCACCCCACGAGTAGTTGGCCCACTTGCCTCTGGGCCTGGAGCAACTGACGCTGTCGCGCTCGACCCCGGCTTGAGCCGACGCGGTGGTGGCCTTCGTCTCGGCGGTCCCCGTACTCGTCCGTACGGTGCCTGCCTGTGCGGAGGCTGCGGTTGCCGGTGCCAGCAGCATGGCCGTCGCGGCGGAGCCAAGCAGAACGGATGTGAGCTTCTTGCGGTTCATGCTTCAACCTCATAAGAGCAAAGATCTTGACCGAATCAACCGTATCGGCCATCCCAATAATCTGTAAAATCGAGGTTGTCAGCCCGTCAAGAAGATTGTCGCCAGCGTCGGCCAGGCTGTGGCGACCTGGAGGGCGAAGGGTTGGAGAGACTGGCCGACTGGGACGCCGCAGTCGAGGGCGTATGAGTATGGGCTTCGCTCCGCCGAAGTATGCCCAGGTCATAAGGGCGATTCAGGAGCGGATCGAGACGGGCGAGTACGCGCCTGGCGACAGGCTGCCATCCGAGACGCAGTTGGTCCGCGAGCTGGGCGTGGCTCGGCTGCTGGGGTGGCCGAGCGGACGCCGGTGATCGTCCGGAAGCGGGTGGCCCGGCAGGCGGATGTCGTGTCGGCGGCGGAGACCGGGTGGATCCCGCTGGAGATCGCGGTCGGCACTGACTTGGAGCAGGCCGAGCCGCTGCGGGGCGGGATCCGGCGGCATCTCCAGGCGGTCAAGCACCTGCGGTTCGATCACATCACCGAGCGACTGTCCGCCCGCAAGCCCGCCAAGGACGAGGCGGAGTTGCTCGGCTCGTCCAGTCCGGCGCTCGCTGTGACGGCGACCGTGCACGACCCTGCCGGGTCCGTGCTGCTGGCCATGAGCCTGGCGCTGCCCGGAAGCCTGCACGAGCTGGAGGATGTCTACAAGGTCAGCTAGTGCCGCCACCGGAGACCTTTGCCGGGTTGGCGACACGCTGCGCGACTTCACCAGTCGAGGGTGACCGGCCGCTCGTGCCGTACCCCGTGGAGCAGGTCCTTCAGCAATGCGGCCAGCCCGGGCGGAAAGACCCGCTCCGTGGTCGCGTCGAGGTCGGCTAGGGTCCACCATCGGTGCCCGAGCCCGTCATCTCCAGTTCCGGAAACTTCCACCGTTGAGACTCTGGCGAAGAAGTACGTGTGCACGGTGTAGTAGTGGCTCTCTTGGATGGACCACTCCCCCGCGTTGACGGCCACTGGCTCGCCCAGGTCTCGGGGCGCGAGGATCAAGCCGGTCTCTTCGCGAACCTCCCGGGAAGCCGCTTCCACTGCCGATTCGCCTGGTTCGATCCCGCCGCCGGGGAGATGCCATGCGGGCTCGCGGGGCCAGGGGTCGGGCGGAACGAAGCGGAACATCAGCACGCGGTCGGCGGGATCGACGAGGATGACTCGCGCGGTGGGGCGGTTCGTGATCATTTGCCCGACGGTATCGGTGAGGAGGTGTTCCTGCCGCTAGTGCTGCGACCGAAGGGTTCACCGCGTAGACCAACGAGTCTGACCCGCCGGGGCACGTCGCACAGCGTGTCGCCAACCCGGCAAAGGGTTCCCGGTCACGGCACCAAACCGCGGACTTTCACGGGGCGCTTGAGCCGGTCTGGCCTCAGTAACGACTCACCGGCCCGGCGTGCGCGAGCCGTATGCCGGGCCGAACACCACGAGCAGTGTCAGGTCCTCTGTCACCTCGTCGAACCGGTGCTCCTCGCCCGCCGGCACGAAGATCACCGAACCGGGGCCCACCTCGGCCGTACCGTCCGGCGTCACGATCTTGGCCCGCCCCGCAGTGACCACGTAGATCTCGTCCTCGGTGTGCGGACTCTGATTGTCGAGCCCGCCAGCCGGGATGCAGTACGTTCCCACCGACAGGGCCGGCACTCTCAGGTGCTCCACCCAGTCGTTGGCCGCTCCGTCGACAAGCGGCGTCCACACCCCTGCACCTTCGATGATCCGCATGGCGGAAGCATAACTATGGGTAGCTGACACTTCCCGCCGTGGCTGGTGGACACGTCTGGATCTTTGTGCGAACCGTCACATCGCGCACAACTCGCAGGCGGTGGCCGTATGCCAGTGATATCCATGATCATACTGTTGGAGCCGAAAGAATTTTCGTGCGCACACGCAAACTGGCAACCCTCCTGACCGGTGCGGCCCTGGCTGCCTCCACCACCCTGGTGGCGGGCGCCGCTCCCGCCAGCGCGACTGGACCCTGTGGCAGCAGCTACACCCGCGTCGGCGCCTACTCCGTCAAGAGAGGAGACGGGACCCGCACGGGCACGCTGGAGGTTTACTACAGCTCCACCACCAGAAAGAACTGCGCGCTGACCTACGGCTACGGCGCCTACGCCAACACCCCGAGCTGGAAAAGCGTCGTGATATCGAGAGGCGACGGCAGCGGGAGCGACCCCGACTCCGGACGGTACACGTACCACGCCGGCCCCGTGTACGTCTCCGCGCCCGGTCAGTGCATTCGGTCCGAGTTGCCGAGGCGCTGCACCAGCCCGTCCAGGCCAGACGCGGCCGCGGCCCCTGTCCAGGCATCGCCCGCGCCGGTCCACCTCGTCTGCCTCCCGCTGGTCGTCGCTTGCCTGGCTGGTGTCCTGGCCCGCCGTCACCTCGGCCGTCGACGTCGTCATGGTCGTCATGGTCGTCATGGTCGTCATGGTCGTCATGGTCGTCATGGTCGTCATCAGCGGATTCTTCTGGGCGCCTGCGGCTGGTCGAAACGGCGCGGATCGCGGTTGGCCGCCGCGTACATCACCTGCACGCCTCACCCGCGCCCATGATGATGCCGCCGAGCTCGGCCGGTTCGAGCGCGTAGCGCAGGACGGCGATCTCGGCGGGACCGCTGTCGCGTAGGAACTCCTCCGCTCCATCGAGCGATGTCATCGTCGCCGAGTTTCAGCGACCGGGTGAGGATCAGGTGGACGCTCTGGCTGATGAGGCCGACCGTGGTCTCGTGGCCGGCGATCAGGATGCTGACGGACAACGCGATCAGCTCGTGCTCGCTGAGCCGGTCGCCGTCGTCGTCCCGCGCGGGGACGAGCGCCGACAGGCGGCGGCCGCCGCCATCCGGGCGTCGGTGGCGGCCAGGACGGATGGCGAGAGGCCCGTCACCGCGTTTCCGCCGGTGACGGGCCTCTTCACGCTGGTGTGGCAGGTGCAAGGTTCGACCTTGCGTAGGCTGAGCCGTCGATTTGATAGGGATCATCGATCTCGATCCAACTGGCTGCGTAGTACAGGCCCGTGCCCTGTGAGGAGTACGAGCCGTGAACCTTCCCCCAGGTGCGGTCCTGCCCTCAGTTCCGTCCGGGTGAAGCAATCATCGGCCACGTCAGCGGCTCGGCATCGCTCCTGTCCTTGACATTGGTCACGGTAGCTCGACCCGTTCCGATCCGACCGGAACCGGCCGATCTAGCCTCAAGGAGCACGCATGAACCTCAAGCACCCGCCAGCCGCCCGGAAGTCGTCTCTCGCCGTCGCGGCCTGCCTCCTCGCGCTCACCATGACCTGGGCGGCGCCCTCAGACTCGACGCGAGCAGCGGCCCAGACCAGGGCCGGCTGCATCTCCACACCCGACGAGTACCTGAGCGCATGGAACAACCGGCAGATTCGATGCGTCTCGCCCCTTCTTTTCGCCACGACATACTCGCGCGGCAGCACGACGCTCTACCCCAGCGGCTTCTGGTACGCCTGGGGTGTATCCAACACCAATCTCGAGCGCTACCTCACGTTGCGCGGGCTCTATGGTGACGATCCTCCGAAGGTCGGCATCGGAATCCTGTCGTACGTCGGGTTTCCGGACCTGGAAAGCTACGACACCCCAACGGACCTCGCCGTCTACACCCTGCCCCAGGACACCCAGGTCCAGGTGCCAAGCTTCGAGACGTGGTTTCGCATCCTCGACCAGGAGTTCGGCAACACCGGGGCGTACCCGCTCGCGGCTCAGATCGACCTCGTCCTCGCGTACTCCCGGCTCCGCCCGAACGAAGACGTCGTCGGCGCGTTCCAGACGGTGACCGGCTGCAGGCGTGACGCGCTGCTCAGAGGACAGGACCTGTCCCCAAAGATCGGCTGCAACAGGGACTTCCTCGGCGCGATCGCAGCCGCCGGCCCCTCCCCCTACACCACCGGCGAGTCGAAGTCGTGCTTCCAGAACTTCGCCTCGAGATACCGGGGAGCCAAGAACGCGGCCGCGATGCGCGGAGTGCTGTACCAGTGTCAGGACGTCGGATACCTCAACACCGGCGTCGGGCTCGGATACAACACCTACGCGAACCCGTTCATCTGCAAGCCCGCCGCCAAGCAGACAGTCCTGCAGAAATACACCGGCAGAGAGTTCATCCTCCCGAACATGGCGTTCAACGACCTCCCCAGCTACGTGAACATCGAACTGGACCTCGGCAAGCCGTTCAACCGAGGCTTCCTGCACTCCGGCTACTGCCGGATCAGCGATAGGGGCGGTGCGAGCGCGGGGTCTGCGTCCGGCTCCGCCTCTGGCTCAGGGTGATCGGCATCCGTCCAGAGCAATGCTGGGCAGGGTTAGAGGTTGCAGAATCCGGAATATGTCCGGAGGCGACTCGCAACGGTCCAGGGCCTTATTCCTCAGGCCGCCTGGCCCCCCGAGCAAGCGCGACATGGCGCCCGCACCAGTTACGTCTCCCCTGGCTTTACAAGGTGTGATCTGCCATCGAGGTCGGCCAGCCACCATCTCTCCTAGGAAGTCAGCACCGCAGCTGCGGCAAAGCGAGATCGTCGGCGTTCGCCGGAGTTCGCTGACGCCCGCCGGCTGCTGTACTTCTCGGCTGTACCGTGCGCCCCTTCCTTGGGTGGCCCGAAGCACGGGCCGATCCGAGGTTGGGTACTCAGCGCCTGCTCTCGTACCTGGTCAGGAGTACGCCGCCGGGGAACGTCCGGGTCTCCATCAGGGTCAGGTTCACCCAGTTGTCCAGGGCCGTAAAGAACGGCGTGCCGCTGCCCAGCAAGACCGGTGCGGTGACCAGCACGTACTCGTCGATCAGCCCGGCCCGCATGGCCGCCGCGGCAAGTGTGGCGCCGCATATGTCCATGGGGCCACCGTCCTCGGCCTTGAGCCGGGTGATCTCGGTGACCGCGTCGCCGGTGACCAGGCGGGTGTTCCAGTCGACCGTGCTGGTCGTCGAGGAGAACACCACCTTCGGCATGTCTCGCCAGCGGCGGGCGTACTCGATCGCCGCCGGTGTGGCGCCGGGCTGCTGGTCGGCGGTCGGCCAGTGGGAGCTCATCGTCTCCCACAGTTTGCGCCCGTACAGCGCCAGGCCCGTCGCGCCCACCCGGTCGGACCACCACTGGAACACCTCGTCGCTCGGCACGCTCCAGCCGAGGTCGTCGCCGGGTGCGGCGATGTAGCCGTCCAGGCTCAGGTTCATGCCGAAGGTCAGTTTTCGCATGGCGTCAGCCTCCTGTGAGTCGGTACTCGGCGTACAGACCAGCACGACGCGGAAAAATCATCGGTCAGGCCACACCGATCTATGCCGAAGTACCGGAGCAGGTGGGACAGGGCGCGCGGACGAGCGTACGCGGGCCTGGAGTCCCCGAGGTGGGATAACCGACCCTCGGCCCAGACAGGTGGGACAGCCGGGCAGGTCGCGCGCACCGATCTGGTCCCAGTCAAGTGCGCTACCCAAGTCCCAAAATCGGCACCCGACCAGCGGAAACGCCGTCAAGATCATTGCACGTATATTGGTGGACCAGCGACAACAGGCCGCTCAGAGCGGCACCTGGCTGCATACCCCTGAAATGCAGAAGAGGCCCCGAAGGGCCTCTGACCTGCTGTTACTGCTTGTGGCAGGTGCAAGGTTCGAACTTGCGTAGGCTGAGCCGACGGTTTTACAGAGCCCTGCCGACTTAGTCTTCAGGTAGTGCTTGACCTGCTACAACGTTTTCAGGACATCAGCACGATCATCTGTAGCGACGTGTATACGACGTGCGTCACCTGCAAGCCGGCTCGGTGAGCTTCTGCGTCGCTGACGTTTTGTCGCACACAGGGGATTTCGACTTGGGGCGGCAATCTTGGCACGCCTGGTGCCGAGAAGCCAAGGGCTGGCCGTCTGTACGTTGCATAGTTAAACTATCCATGTTCCCTGTCGTATGAGTCTCATATAGTTTGCAGGCATTACAGCTTGCTGCCTTGAATGGAAAGGACACGCTATGGCTAAGAGCGATCACGAGCAACAAGAAACTGAGCGACTAGTCGCACGCATCTCTACGATAACCGGCCGCGAACTACCCGAGTGGTTTCATATCCTTGAATCTGGACCTAAATTTCTAAATGCTAATGAGCAAGTTGACTGGCTGGTTAATGAGCACCTACTTACACACGGCTACGCTCGGGCCCTAATACATGAGTATGAACACTATCGGCATAATCGAATGGGGCTGATCCTGGATACGTCATCTACTAATACTGGCGTCAATGCGATGATTGAGCGAAGCCTAGCTACACTCCAAGAGAAGCCGGACGAGCATGCCGTATCCGTACTGGTCTACATTGCAGGTGAGAGTGTCGCGAATAGAACCCTGCTTGATGTGGTTGAAGCGCTAGGTCAGATTTTGGGCGCGTTCGATCTCGACAGGGTAGATAGCAGTGGCCCACTTCTCGGATCGTTGGCTTACTGGTTTCGAATGCGTCGCCGTGATTTCAAGGAGGCTACAGCTTCGGATCTAGGTAAAGAACTAGGAGCTGAGGTGAAACGAGCTCTGCAACTTAGGGCCGTAGACGCCGAGCAAGCAAAGGTCGATGACGCCAAGGCTGCAGCGGCGACAAAGCTTATTGCTTCCGTGGAAGCGCATGACGCAGCGGTTATTCAAGTTGGAGCATTGCTACTTGTGAAGGCGAACGGAGTACTCCACGTTCGCGATCTCAGTCCGAGAGAGATCAATTTTCTTCGGCAACATCCGCACTCTTTTACTGACCCCGCCACTGTTTTAGCCCGTTTAGAAACATCGATAACTGATCCCTTGGTCAGATCGCAGGATCGTGAGCTGGCAAAAGGCTATCACGAACACGACGATCAGTGAGTCAACGGCGTCTGTTGTGGATGGGTTGGGGCTAGGGTCGGCAATCAACGCTTGATGACTTCGATGCGAAATCGTGGCAGAGGTCATTGAGGTTCGCGGAGGCGGGTAGCAAAGCCGATCGGCTCGGACGCGCCAAACTCCTGACAGCAATCCTAAGTTTACCGTGGCACATTCTCGTTGAGGCAAGGCGCGGAGGAGCTTCAACAGTCATTTTGAATATTATGATCGTCACTTGACACTAGCAAGTTTAGCCTGAGAAATATGAGAGGTTCTCCAAAAAACCGAGCTATGCTGGTTGCCGTAGCGGTAGCCATCCTCCTCGCCGCCGCTTACCTATGTGCAGGATTGATCCAGTTCGACATAATCGCGTCAGTCGATAAATGGAAATGGATTGCCGCAGGAGTAGTTGCAAGCCTAATCGGAGGGTTGCTCCCAGTTCGCGAACAGCTACGAAATGCAAAGGCCCTAGAAGACGCAGCAATCGGTTTCAATGTAGCAATAAATGACATATTGGAGCCGATTGTATCTCACCTTGGTGGCACACTTATTGCGCCGGATCTACGAGCTAGGCGTTCACGACAGCAACAAGGAATCCCCATGATTCTGGCGGCCGCGGCACGCCTAGTGGGGTCTGCTCGAGTACGTGCGTGCTGGCTTAAATACGAAGACAACCCAACCGAGAGAATAGCTCCGGTTATGAGTCACGGGCGGGCAAAAAATGCCACAACAGTCTTCAAAGCAGATACTCCATATGGATATGCAACCCTTCAAGCACTAAAGGAGAATAGACCTCTTGTGTGCGAAGACGTCGATACAAATCCACCAGCCGGGTGGACAGAGCGAATGGCGTTGCCTACCCGGCCAGAGTACAAGTCGTTCCTAGCGGTCCCCGTGGTACTCGGCGACACGGCGTATGGCATGCTGACAGTCGACTCGGTTACCCCTAATGATCTTAGCCGAGATGATCTTCCGTTGGTGATGTTGATGGCGGGACTACTTGCCGCCATGATCGCATAGGAGTTCTTCCTGCTCCTGTGGGTAGACTGCTAAGAGCAGGGACCGTGCTTGAGAGTCTTGATCGAGGGATTCCTTCATCTCCAAATGTCAGCAAACAAGGAGGGGTGGCCATGCCCGTAAAGGTTGCGCACAAGATCAACGATGACCGCCCTCGCCGCATCGTTTCAGACACGGATCGGTACTTTGAAGAAGCGGTAGCACGAGAGACAGCCCGCATGAAGAGGCGCGGTGTTCGCGTGTTGAGACTGCACACACTCGGCAAGTCACCACGCTAGTTGGTTGCGTACGGCATAGCGGTCTTGTTACTCCGAACCGTGCTCGCTGTAGGGCGGCGTGGTGATCTCCTTGCCGGGCAGGCGTAGCCATACCGGGCCGGTCGTGCCAGGGCAAGCCGCCGTTCGCGTGTCCATGTTCCCGGTGAGCTTCCACGTGCGCTGGTTGTACTGCCGGCAGTCGGCGGCTTGCGCTGGTGCGGCTGGTCTGGTGTCCCTCGTGGTGACCGGCAAGGAGATCACTACAACAGCCGACCCGACCCGCACTTGACCCCCTGATCTCCGCAGTCCGGGCCGGGGTATGGGGCAGCGCCCCATGTCCTTCTTTTCGGCAGTCTCCTGGTCGCTGCTTCGCCGCTTCACTCCTGGTCGGTGCCAATGAGTGGGGCTTTCGCCATCTCCGTCGTGGGTGTGTTGAGCAGTTCGGTTGGCGTGCCGTGGCCTTCACTCGTGGCGCTGGGTTGGTGAAGATCCGGGAGGAGAGCGATGCGTCAAGCCGTACCAGGCTTATCACTACCTGTGTGTGCCGCTTGCGGCACGCGCGCCGCCGCGGCGGAGGCGGCCGGAACGAGCCGCAGCCGCCGCGAGCGAGCGCGCAGGGGCCGGCTGCGTAGTTGGCGTTCTTCGCGGCGGTGGGCGTGTGCAATGCGGGGCCAGTGGTGATGGACTGGGCAGGCTGGCGCTTGGTCCGCCTGGTTGTCATCCCCCGAGCTGGTGGAGGTCAGGTGAGCCTCCGTGCTGCAACACCGTCCCAGCTCCGACGCTCCTCCCCGGTTTCGGTGGAAGCTCTGCGTCCGCATGCAGGCTATTTCCCGATCTTCGCCGGTGCTGGGAACATCTCGCACACCCCTCCCCCGTGATCACGGTGTGCCCGCCGCGACGCGGCGGGCTTGAAGACGTAGGGAAAGTCGTAACAGCTAGACCAGGTGGACGCCGTCATGCTGTCTGATCGCGGGTGCCCCTTCGTGGAGGGCGTCGAGCACTCGAATCGCGAATGCCTCAGTGACCATCTGAGGTACCTCGTCTGGGGTCGCCCAGTGGAACCGCGTCACCTCTTCGTTGATGGTGAGGCGTCCACCTGTGCCCTTGCAGCGAAAGACCAGCGCGACGATTCCGCGGGACATGTTCTTGTAGACGCCCGTCAGGGCAACCGGCTCGACGACTAGGCCCGTCTCTTCGAGGACTTCACGACGCACCCCGTCGGTGATGGCTTCGTTGAGTTCGAGTACTCCCCCAGGTGCCTGCCATTCGCCGTTGTCCGCACGTTGCGTGAGCAAGACTCTGCCGGCGTCGTCAACGACGACACCAGCAACGCTCACCGAGTGGCGTCCGTCTTGGCCGGCCATCTTGTCACCTCCAGTGGATAGGCTTAACGGTAGTAGACGTACAGACGACTTGAGGAGTTGGGTGTGGCCAGCGACGCAGTCCTTGTCAGGCGCATTGATCCGGCAAGCGACCGCGCCGTGTTCCGTCAGATCGCCGATCACCTCCGTGAGGCTGTCCAGACCGGCAGCATGAGTGCTGGCGACAAACTGCCGTCTGAAGCGCAGCTCATGGAGCACTATGGCGTGGCTCGCATGACCGTTCGTCAAGCCATCCAAGAGTTGAAGGCAGAGGGACTTGCCGTGGCTGAGCATGGCCGCGGCGTCTTCGTCCGTGCACGCCCTCCTGTGAAGCGGCTCGCCTCGGACCGGTTCGCGCGTCGGCACCGCAAGGACGGGAAGGCCGCCTTCTTGGCAGAGTCCGAGACGGTTGGAGCCAAGGCCACGGTTGACAGGATCACGGTTGAAGAGGCTCCGGTTCCAGCCGATGCCGCGGAGCGTTTGAAGGTCCAGCCAGGTGCGATCGTCGCTGTGCGGAGCCGTCGTTACTCGCTGGATGGCCGTCCTGTCGAACTGGCGACGTCGTACATCCCAGTCGAGCTTGCGCGTGGAACACGGATCATGGACCACAATCCCGGCCCTGGCGGGATCTACGCTCGCATCGAAGAGCAAGGGCACGCGCTGGATCGCTACGTTGAGGATGTCTGGACTCGCATGCCCACGCGTGAGGAAGCCCAGCTTCTGGGGTTGGGGCCTGGAATGCCGGTGTTCAGGCTGGTGCGCACCGCCTATGACCTCGAAGGCCAGGCGGTTGAGGTGTGCGACACGATCATGTCGGGCGACGCGTATCAACTGTCGTACGAACTTCCTGCGCACTAGCCGTTGACACACCTTCAGCGCTCCTCTATACATGTAGTAGAACTCCTCTAGACGAGTAGACGACTAGAGTCTACCGCTCTCGCTAGAAAGGGATCGAACCGATGCGCAACATTCCGGTGGACATCACTTCCCTGTCGTTCACGGTCGCGGGCGAGCCTGAGCCCAAAATCGTGGATCGGGCGACGGGTGAGGTGAAGAAGGATGCGGAGGGGCGCGAGCTGTACACGCTGCCGCTACTGCCGATGCCGAACGATGACCGGCGTAACCCGGTGATCACGGTGACGTTCCCGTCCGCAGTGTTCCCGCAGATTCAGGTCGGCGGCAAGGTCCGTCTCGCGGGGCTGGTCTGCTTCTTCTGGCAGATGAACGGCCGCTCGGGCATGGGCTTCCGCTGTGAGGCGGTGCGGCCGGCGGCGGAGAAGGCTGCCTGATGCCGCAGATTCGCGTGATGGATGACGATCTCGGTCTGGCGACTGAAGTCGTTGACCGGCTTGTTCAGCTTCTTACGCGGACCGATTCGGGACTGCGGGCAGGAAGCGTCACGCGGCTGCGGCACCGTAGCGGCGGTGGGCGGTTCGTCCTGGACGTGATGCCGGACGACAGCGGCCGCGAGGAGCACTGGGAGCCGATTCGAGTGCAGGCTGAGCGCGTTGACCGCGATGGTGCGTCGCGGTGCACTCCTCGCGGATTGCCGCCAGGAGGTGGCGGGTGATGCCCGGCAAACCGAAGTGCGTCGAGTGCAGCTCGCGGCGGAACCTGGCCGAGCAGTTCGACGCTCGACGCAACAAGATCGTGTGGTTGTGCGCGTACTGCCACTACCTCGCGACGACTGGTGGTGGGTGATGACGCTCACCATGTCTCGTTCTCTGATCCCGGAGCGGCCGTGTGCTTGGCGGCTTGGGCCGCTCCGGGGTCTCCGATCACCAGAAGAGGAGAGGAGACGGCTTCAGTATGGCCGATTTCTTGACCTGGCTGGGCGTGGGCCTGCTGGCCGCGTCGGTGTGCCTGAGGGCGTGGTACCGGTGGGCGCCGGTCTCGTTCTGGTACGTGCTGGGCTTCCCGCTCAAGTTCGTGATGGTGTACGCGACGTGGCGGGCGGTGGCCTCGGGCTGCGGTCTGTCGAAGCGCCGGCGTCGCTGGCGCTGGAGCGTGCCGGGCTTCCCTGGTTGGGGGGCCGAGTGATGAGCGGTCGTAAGCTCACCGCCGATGAGCTGTCCAAGTTGATGGACTCGTTGTCGGATGAGCAGAAGCGATACGTCATGGCCTACTTCTGTGGGCACAACGAGGAAGCCTTCCACATGGCGCTCATGAGGATGGGCGGTGGCGACTGATGAACGGGCTGATGCTCAAACAGCGCCGCAAGCTGCACAAGGTGCAGGTGGAGAAGGCGCCGCGGCTGGGCCTGATCCGGCCCACCTCGCTCGGGTTCCAGGTGACGGCTCGTCTTCATGACGGGCAGACTCCGGAGGACTACGAAGACGTGCTGGACAAGCTGGCGCATGCGTGGCGGGTGCACAGTGTGCGGTTGGTGTCGTGGCGGCCGGGCCGGGTGACGCTGGCGGCGACGCTGGTCGATCCGCTGGAAACGGTGGCCGGACTTCAGGTGGCGGCCGAGGGCCTGCTGCGGGTGCGGGTCGGTCTGCTGGACAACGGTAACCCGTACGTCATCGACTTCAAGGTCGTGCCGCACTGGTTGAACGTGGGCGCGACTCAGTCGGGCAAGTCGAACCTGGCCAACGCCCTGATTCTGGGGTTGGCTCCGCAACCGGTGGCGCTGGTCGGCTTCGACTTGAAGGGCGGCGTGGAGTTCACCCCGTACCAGGCGCGCATGTCGGCTCTGGCCACGGAGCGTCCCGAGTGCGCCGACCTGCTGGCCGACCTGGTCGGCATCATCAAGTCGCGGATGGCTTTGTGCCGGCAGTACCGGGTGAAGAACATCTGGCATCCGCGACTCCCGGAAGCGGTGCGGCCGATTCCGATCGTGGTTCTCGTCGATGAGATGGCCGAGCTGTTCTTGATGGCCGATCCGGACAACGAGAAGGAAGAGGTGGCCGCGGTCGCCACACGGCTGCTGCGCGTCGCCCAGCTCGGGCGAGCGTTCGGCATCTACCTGTTCGTGTGCGGGCAGCGCATCGGCTCGGACCTGGGCAAGGGCGTGACCGCGTTGCGTGCGCAGTTGACCGGCCGCGTCTGCCACATGGTCAACGACGACGAGACGGCCAAGATGTGCCTGGGCGACATGGACCGCCGCGCGGTGGCCGCTGCTCGGCAGATCTCCTCGGACCGGCCGGGCACGGCCGTGGTGATCGGCTCGGATAGCCGCTGGCATCACGCCCGTTCGGTGCACGTGCTGGAGGAAGAGGCCGAAGCAGCCGCCGAACGGTACGCCGACCTGACGCCCTCGTGGGCGCTGCTGACGGATGGTCCCGTCATCGACGTGGACGACTCCGAACTCGACGACTACGCCAAGCCCGACATGGAAGATATCCCCGCCTAGGTCACAGCCGGGGCCAGCTCTAACGGGCCTGGCGTGAGCCCTGATCACGCCACGTCCCTACCAGAGCCTTGCCCAAAACCGGCTTCCCTCGATGCGAAGGAGTCGACGTGAGGCGCAACCAAGACCGGCTCGACAGCAGCACAGCGCCGCCTGCGCGCTCGTCGAAGCGACGCCATCTCAACTGGTCAGGCCGTGACGGTGTGCAGCACTGGGGCGGTAACCGCCGTCCGTGCCGCATCTGCGGCATGCCCGCGTTCCTGATCGATGACCAGGGCCGCCCCTGCCACAAGGTGTGCGCGGAAACCGAACCCGACCGGGACTGACGAGACAGGAAGGAGGTAAGGAGATGCAGCGGTTACGCGCTCTGCTGGCCGATTCGGGGCCGGTCATGGTGCTGGCGGTCATCGCCGCGGTCGGCTCGTTCGATCACATCAGCCGACTGGCCGAGAAGTACGGACAGCACGGTTGGCGCTCGTGGGCAGTGGCCGTCTGCATCGACCTGGTATGTGTGATGGCCGCGCGAGAGATCCAACGCGACAAGCGCACCGGTCGGCGTCGACGCGGGCTGATGTCGTGGCCATCGCTGGTGCTGACTGGCGGAATCGGGCTGACACTGGCCGCGAACCTCGCGGAAGCACCCGGTAGCGGCTGGGGCTGGATATTGGCGGCCACCCCTGCCGGAGCATTCCTGATCGCCATGTCGATGATCGAACGCCGCGCAGGCCACGGCAAACCAGCACGGACCCCGGAAACGGGCCTGGCCTGGGAAGACCCGTCCCTCACACCCGATGCCGGCGAACCTCGCTCGGCAAAACGCGTGGACGTCGACCGGGTCGAGGTGGCCGAGCTGCCGGTGGAGGAGAGCGCGCCTGCGCTGGAGCAAGCCCCACCCGTGCATGTCGATGCAGAGCCGGAGATGCCGGCACCACCGCCGTCGCTGCTGGCCTATGCCCGCCGCGTCGCCGATGAACACCAGGCCCGTCATCAACGCCCGGTCAGCGCCGAGCTACTGAGTTCGCGCATGGGAGTGGCTCCCGAGCTGGCCGCCTCGTTGGTCCGGCATCTGAATTCAGCCGAGTAGGCACATAGTTCCCCCGTTAGAAACCCGAAGAGAGAAAGGGAAATGGTGATGACTGGAAGAAAAGGCGTCTCGGTTCTCAAGAAGTACTTCGACGTGAAGCCGGGACAGAAGCTGGCGGAGTTCGCCGACGAAACGCGGAAGCTCACCGATAAGGACTTCGACCAGATCAAGAACGGCATCGAGGACGGCAGCTACAACTACTAGCCCCTGCCGCGTCGAGGACTGACGTTGCATCCGGCCGCCCACCCCTCCCCCGGTGGGCGGCTCATGGAAAGCCAGTCCGTCAAGGAAGAGGAGAACACCACCGATGATGACCACCGATTCCACGGTCCGCTGCGAATTCATCGCCGGTTTGCGCCGTCTGGCGCAATTCCTGGCCGATAACCCCAAGGTGCCGGTCCCCAGCTACGGCGAAAACGTCACGGTGCATGTGGCGGGCGGCAGCGACCAGGAGGAACGCACCGTGGTGGACCGACTGGCCGAGCTACTCGGTTCGCCGGCCAGTGGCGGCGACCACTACGCGACCGTCCGCGACTTCGGTCCCATCGCCTATCGAGCGGTCGCGATCAGTGAGCAGTACGTGCGCGATCACGAGGCGGCCAACAGCTACTACGGCGCCGTCACGGCGTGAATTGGAGGTGGGGTGATGTTCCGACTTCGTCGCTGGCTCGGCTACGCGGTTATGGCGTTCGCCGTCTTCTACTTGTTCACGCGTCCGGCTCAAGCGGCAGGAGCCGTCAACGGCGTTTTTAATGGGATCTTCCACGGCGCTAACCAGCTCGCCGTTTTCTTCGGCGCAGTTTTGAGCTGAACACAGCTCTTGCAACTGCACAGGAAAAGTCCGTAGTTCACGTTCACGAAAGGACATGTCGTCATGACAAGAAGCGGGCAATGCCGGACCTGTCGAGGCGTAGGCAAGATCAGCGAAATGCGGTCCAGGCTCGTCAAGGGCGAACTCATCATTATCGAGAAGCGCGTTAGGTGCTTCACCTGTCAGGGCCAGGGCCGCCTGTAATGGCCTACGGCTCGACCTCGTCGCCGCCGCTCGCGGAGGTGTGTCAGGCGTGCGAGGGCCGCGGACTCATCAGCCGCACGATGACGAAAAAGCGATGGCTCATCCGGTGGAAAGTCCAGCGTTTCCGACTGTGCTGGGCATGCGCCGGAACCGCGAGATTCCCCGTTCAAAACCGATCCGTCTCCAACGACCAGGAGGTGAACATGGCAGGCCAACACCGCAAGACGTCCGACACGAAGAAGAAGGAATGCAGATGGTGTAAGGGAAAGGGTGGATTCCAGACGGGAGACATCTATCTCAAGTGCGGCAGATGCCTGGGAAGCGGAGAGAGGAAGTGAACGCGTATGCGATTTCGTCGGGAACCTCCTCCGCCACTGGCGTGCGATAAATGCAGAGGTCTAGGCCGTAGGGAAAACCGGCGCTGGGTGATGGGCAAGGGCTACGAGTCCGAAGGCCAAACCTGCGGGAAATGCAAAGGCCGCGGAGTTCTCCGATCCACGTGAGTGACGTTGCGTCCGGCCGCCCACCAATAGCGGAGGGCGGCTTACGGAAAGCCACTACCGCAAAAGAAAGGAGGTGCCACCAATGCTGTCGTCGTATGCGTGTTGCACGTGCAACGGTACCGGAATCGATTCGGAAAACCGGACGTGCAGAGACTGCAACGGCACGGGCATCGACAACCATGACGTCGGAAATGAGTAATAACAGGCTTGGGAAAGGTGACGGATGAGCGAATGCATTTTCTGCGGCGCCCCGTACGCACATGGTGGCGTGACCGGCCCGCATAGCACGGAAACGAGAAAGTACTGCACTCGTGAGTGTGCAGAAGCAGACGCCGATTAATCCACGGGAGTAGAACATGCACCCGACGAAAAAACGCATTCCTCGACCAACAGCTCTTCTCCGGTGCCCGACATGCAAGGGCTATCTGTACGTCCGAACGAAAACCTGCCCGAAGTGCGATCGGTAAACGAGGGGGGAAACGTGGTGCGTGCACAAGTCAACGACAAGCAAGTGACATGCCCTGACTGCCTGTATAAGACACGCCTGATGCACTTCGACGTGTTGCTCGTCGGAGATGCCGGCGTGCAAGCCGGGTGCCGTAACTGCCGCTACTCGTTCTGGGTCAGCTTCACGTAGTTATCCGCAATAGCGAAACGAGAAGGGACGAGAAACATGGTTCGGCAATCACAAGTAGAGAAGATCAAGACTGCTGCGCGGGAGTGCGACATAGCGGTCATGACCGGCTCGCGGCAAGAGCAGGAGCGCTGCCTGGCGGTGCTGAACGCGCTCGAACGGAATTCGACGCGAGACGAGATCAACGCCGCCATCACATCGTGATCACGGGGTGCGCGCGATAGGTCAACTGCTGTTGGGCGCGGAGACAAAGGAACAAGAACATGGTCCGGAAATCTCAGGTCGAGAAAATCAAGACTGCTATGCGTGAGTACGACACAGCGCTCACGACCGGCTCGCGACAAGAGCAGGAACGTTGTCTAGCGGTACTGGACGCCGTCTATCGGAACTCGTCGGATGAGGAGATCAACACCCCCAGATGGTGATCACGGGGTGCGCGCCCACGGAACGGCTCAGCTTGGCGGCAACACCGTCCCGTAGGGCGCGCTTCCTTCACCGGTCGTCAGCAAAGGAGATTCCAGTGAAGCACGAACCCACCATGCGCTGCATCCGCTGCGGCGGCAAAGGCACACAGCGAGGCCGCGTCCACGTCATGCAGTGCCCGCGGTGCAAGGGCACCGGCCGCATGTCGCTCGACGACATTCGCACCGGAGACGTGGCGGGGCTATGAGGATTCAGCCGTGGACTACTTCGGGTATGCGTCGGTGGCGGCTGCTCGACCTGTTCGGCGGAGTCGGCGGTGCCGCACGCGGCTACCAACAGGCCGGCTTCCACGTCACCGGCGTCGACATCCAGCCTCAACCCCGCTACGCCGGCGACGTCTTCCACCAGGGCGATGCCCTCGACTTCGTCCGCGAGCACGGCCACCGCTTCGACGTCATCCACGCAAGCCCGCCCTGTCAGGCCGGCTGCACCCTGACCGCCGGCACCAACCAGGGCCGCACCTACCCGCAACTGATCCCGGCCGTCCGGGCCGCCCTGCAAGCCTCGGGCCGACCGTACGTCATCGAGAACGTGGCCGGCGCCCCGGTCCGCAAGGACCTGCGCCTGTGCGGGGAGATGTTCTCCCTTCGGGTGATCCGGCATCGCTTCTTCGAACTCGGCCGTCTGCACGTCCCCCAACCCGAGCACCTGCCGCATCGCGGCCGGGTAGCCGGCATGCGTCATGGCCGCTGGTATGAGGGCCCCTACTTCGCCATCTACGGCCAAGGCGGCGGCAAGGGCAGCATCGCCCAATGGCAGCACGCCATGGGCATCGTCTGGACCGACGTCCGCAAAGAGATCGCCGAAGCGATCCCTCCCGCCTACAGCCGCTATATCGGTGAACATCTCCTTGCCGTCTTGACCGGCGCAACGGCTGTTCAAGACGAGTTGCCCGACCTGGTGGAGGCCAGGCGGTGAGCCGCCACCGAGTCGAGGTGACCGAAACCTACGCCAAAGGCGTCCAGGACAACCCCTGGAGCGTGGACCGGCGTGTCACCGCCACCGAGAGCGCCGCATGCCTGCGACCGGTCGAGGTCAAGGCCAACGGACAGAGACGGCTGATCGCCTGCGGCCGGCGCCTGCCCGCTGATCGGCAGTGTGACGCCTGCCGGGTCCGCATCCACGTCACCGAGGTAAGGAGGGTGCAAGAGTGAGCGCTCCCGCGCTGCTCGCCGAGCTGGTCGGGCCGGTCGTTCGTGACCTGGCCCGCCGCTCCGGCAAGGACCTGTCGCGCTGGCTTGAGCAGGTTCACCGTCTGGGCGGCTGCACCGAACCGGTCCGGCTGGTGGGCGAAAGCATGACGTTGGACGCCGTGACCGGTCAGGTGCTGTCCAGCTACAGCACGGCCGGCGAACCGCACGGACAGCTCCTGGTGCGTTGCGGCAACCGGCGTGCCTCGCGCTGCCCGTCGTGCGCCGAGGTCTACCGCGCCGATACCTACCAGTTGATTCGCGCGGGCCTGCTCGGCGGTAAGGGCGTTCCTGAGGACGTCCGTACTCACCCGCGCGTCTTCGCCACGCTGACCGCCCCCTCATTCGGGCCGGTGCATCGCGGGCCGGACAAGGACGGCCACTCACGGCCATGCCATCCCCGCCGTAGCGGTCCGGCCTGCTTCCAGCGCCACCGCGCCGACGATGAACGCCTGGGCCAACCGCTCGACCCCGACTCATACGACTACATCGGGCACGTGCTGTGGAACGCCCACGCGGGCGAACTGTGGCGCCGCTTCACCATCTACCTTCGCCGCCACCTGGCCGGCGCCGCAGGCATGACCCAAGCCGCCTTCAACCGCGCGGTACGCGTCTCCTTCGCCAAGGTCGCCGAATACCAGGCCCGCGGCGTCGTCCACTTCCACGCCGTCATCCGCATGGATGGCCGCCCCATCGACGACCCGGACACCGACGTCCATGGTGCCGACACACCGGCCGCCGACATGCCGCCGCCCCCAGAGTGGGCAAGCGTCGAACTGCTGGATGCCGCCATCCGCTCGGCAGCCGCAACCGTCCACCTGGACGCCCCCGATCTCGGCCAACCAACCCAAAAACTCACCTGGGGCCGCCAGGTGGACGTCAAAGCCATCGAAACAGGCGAACTCGACGGGCAGCTTTCGGAGCAGGCCGTGGCCGCCTACATCGCCAAATACGCCACCAAAGCCGCCGAATCCTCCGGAACCCTCGACCGGCGCATCAACGCCACCGACCTGTCCCGTCTACACCAACACGGCGCCACACAGCACGCCGCACGCCTGATCCGCACCGCGTGGACGCTCGGCAACCCCGAGGTTCACCCCGACCAGGCGCCGCTACGGCTCCGCCAATGGGCCCACATGCTCGGCTTCCGCGGCCACTTCTCCACCCGCTCACGCGCCTACGCCACCACCCTGGGCGCCCTGCGGCAACAACGCATCGACTACCGCCGCGCCCAACACTCCGTCGAGGACTGGACGCCCGAACCCGGCAGCACGCTCGTGCTCGCCCACTGGAGCTTCGCCGGTCAGGGCTACACATCTGGCGAATCCATGCTCGCAAGCTCACTTTCCGATCAACCTCGACAGAACGGACCGTGATGAGTGCAAGCCGTTCCGCCAAGCCGCTCTCTGTGCCCGACTTCTGCGATGAGCTGGGCATCTCCCGCTCGACCTTCTACGACTGGCGTGCCAAGCGTCGCGCGCCAAGGTGCATCACTTTGCCGAACGGAAGCCTGCGTATCCGTCGCGACGAGTTCGAGCGTTGGCTGACCGATCGAGAGGACCCTGCCTGATGGCTTCCACGTATGACGTGCGGGTGTGGCGCATTCTGGTCAACAAGAACAAGGGCGGGCGAACCTATACCGTGCGATGGATCACGGATGGCAAACCCTGGAGGGAGACCTTCTCCACACGAGCTCTGGCGGAGAGCTTTTACGCTGAGCTACTCGGTTTCATACGTAAGGGGCTTGCCTTCGATCCTGCCACGGGTCGGCCTGTCGAGCATGCAGGGCGGCGCGGCCGGTCGGTGAGCTGGTGGTCGCTGGCGTGCAGCTATGTCGATCACCGTTGGGACGAGGCGGCCCCAAATTCGCGTCGCTCGATGGCTGACGCCTTGGCCACGATCACCTTGTCGTTGGTGGGACCAGCGCCGGCCGCCCCATCTAAGCGGGAGATTCGAAATGCGGTGACAAGGTGGGCGGCAAACGCCTCTCGCCGTGGCTCGGCCAGCGTGCCTGACGACCTCATCCGGACCGTGACCTGGCTGGAGAGGAACACACTCGCTGTGTCTTCGCTCGCCGATGAGGCCATCGTGCTGGCCGTGCTGAAGGGTATTTCCAAGACTCTGGCTGGAGAGCCTGCGGCAGCAACGACGATCGCGCGTAAGCGGGCTGTCCTGTACAACGTGCTGGAGTACGCCGTGAGCCCCGCACGGCTGCTGGATAGGAATCTCCTGGCGACCATCAGATGGCGGGTACCCAAGGTTGCCGAGGAGGTTTCGCCCCGCCGCGTGGTCAACGTGGAGCAAGCCGAAGCGTTGTTGGCGGAGGTCGGTGCGGCGGCTCCCCGGTTGAAGGCGTTCTTTGCCTCGATCTACTACTCAGCGCTACGTCCTGCCGAAGCAGTGGATGTGACCATAGACAAGATCAGCCTGCCTGAGGGGCGGCAATCGGACGAGTGGGGGTGGTTCTATCTCGGTGGTTCAGCGCCAGCGGTGGGCGCGGCCTGGACCAACAACGGCAAACGCCGCGAGTCCCGCGGGCTGAAGCACCGCCCCCGCAAGGCGGTCCGGCCGGTACCGATTCCGCCCCCGCTGGTTGCGATTCTCCGTGATCACATCGCTGCTTATGGTGTCGGCACCGACGGGCACGTGTTCGTGGCCGCTCGCGGTGGACTGCTATCGGAAAGCGTCTACGGCCGAGTGTGGCAGCTCGCGCGTGCTGCGGTGTTCGGCTCGGCCCAAGCCGCCTCGCCTCTCGCAGAGCGACCGTATGACCTACGCCACGCCTGCGTGTCCACATGGCTCAACGCCGGTGTTCCCGCTCCGCAGGTCGCCGAGTGGGCCGGCCACAGCGTCAATGTCTTGTTACGGGTCTATGCGGCATGCATCGTCGGCCAGGATGACATGTCCAAGCAACGCATCGCCGCCGCTCTACGACCCACTCCGAGTGCGCTGGACGCCGACACGGATACGACGCAAGCCCCCGGCGAGAGCCGTGGAGGACCGTGAATAGCCGGACACAACGCGAGAGGCCCGTCACCGCGTTTCCGCTGGTGACAGGCCTCTTCGAGCTGGTGTGGCAGGTGCAAGGTTCGAACTTGCGTAGGCTGAGCCGACGGTTTTACAGACCGCTCCCTTTGGCCACTCGGGCAACCTGCCGTGCCATCCGCTCTCGCGGCGACATCAGAAGAATAGCGGACTTCCGAGGTACACGTGACACCGGTTTGTCCCACGCCGGATCCCGCCTACCTGCTCCACCGAAACGACATTCGCCCTACCATCGACCGTGCCGTCCCCTTGAGCTTGTCCGCATCCTTGACCTGCGAGAACGGCTCGTCAGACACCGGGGCGCAAGCAAGTCACAGAGGAGGGCTCAGTTCTGGCCTACCTCGCAGACGAGCAGACGTTTGGCCGCGATGATGGCCTTGACCTGGGCAAACGCGTGTCGAGAGGGTGCGCGGCGCTCGCTTCGTGTCCCCTGCGGGACCGTCGGATACCCGTTAACCGATGATCAAGGTGAGCATCGGGGCCGCGGAGTCGACGCCGGTCCCAGGCAGCCGCGCGATCCCCACCAACTCAATCGAAAAGCGCCCTAATCGCGAGGCGACGCCGGTGATCCTTCCGTGAGGCGCGTGGATCAAGGCCCGGCGCCCTGCACGACGCGCCGATGCTGGCTA
Organism: Nonomuraea sp. NPDC049158; assembly: GCF_040648335.1. NCBI lineage: Bacteria > Bacillati > Actinomycetota > Actinomycetes > Streptosporangiales > Streptosporangiaceae > Nonomuraea > Nonomuraea sp. NPDC049158. The sequence continues at coordinate 282,011 of NZ_JBEZDM010000009.1, read as the reverse complement.
GGCTCGTACGCTGGGGTCCGCGTTCGCAGAGGGCGCGTTTCGAGGTCCGCAAGATCTGGAACCGGATACCGCCTAATGCTTACGCAGCGAGAGGATGTGCGTTTTGGCCGATTCATCTTTCGACATCGTCAGCAAGATCGACCGCCAGGAGGTCGACAACGCGCTGAACCAGACGGTCAAGGAGATCGGACACCGCTTCGACTTCAAGGGCACCGGGGCGAGCATCAGCTGGTCCGGGCAGAGTATCGAGATCAAGGCCAACAGCGAGGAGCGGGCCGGGGCCGCGCTCGACGTGTTCAAGGAGAAGGTGATCAAGCGAGGCCTCTCCTTGAAGATCATCGACGCGGACGAGCCCAAGCTGTCCGGCAGGGAATATCGCATGCTGGTCTCGCTCAAGGAGGGCATCGACCAGGAGAACGCCAAGAAGATCTCCAAGCTGATCCGCGACGAGGGGCCCAAGGGTGTCAAGGCGCAGATCCAGGGTGAGGAACTTCGGGTCAGTTCGAAGAAGAAGGACGATCTCCAGGAGGTCATGTCCCTGCTCAAGGGCAAGGATCTGGACATCGCCCTGCAGTTCGTGAACTACCGGTAGGGGGCGCCCCGCCGTACGTCAGAGATCGCGCAGGGCATATCCGGGGCACACGGCCGAGCGCGCTGTCCGCAAGGGCACGCGTTTTCTCCTGTGCCTCGGGCCGCCGCTCTCCATGAACGCCGCCCCTACTTGTGTGCTGAGCGAGGGTGAGCTGAAGCGCCATGGTGACGTGGTGAAGGTCTACCAGTGCTAGGCGGGCCCGGACGACGCTCGGTGCCCGATTACCGCCTCGACAGGCCGCTGGTCGCCGTATCCGAGGCCTCGTAGTGATCCGGATATGCCAGGGTTGGCGTAATCAGGTGATCGAAAGGTGAGGGCCTTGGCGTTATCGCGTGTTGTGGCCGGGCTGGCCGTCGGTGTGCTGGCCGCCGTACTTCCTGCGGGCAGTCCCGCTCACGCGAGCGCCGCGTTGCCGCCCTGTCCGCAGATATTCGGGCATGGCGGCTACCCCAACGGTGCCAACGGAGCCGACACCTGGAACCGGGATCAGGTACGCCAGCCCAACAACCCCACGGCCATCCGGAAGTACAAGGGCTGGGGTGCGGCAGGCGTCGAGGCGGATCTGCAGCTCACCAAGGACGGTACGAAGGCCGTCATGTGGCACAACACCTCCACCTGGGGCCTGAGCGGCGTCAAGAAGAACATCACCGACATCTGGTGGGCCGCCGGCGACACCGCGCTCAAGGGGCGGACCATCAATCGGGGCAGCTTCAGCGGTGAGACCGTTCACACCTTCCGCGAGTGGCTGGCCGCCATGAAGACCGACGGCATGATCGGGCTGGTCGAGATCAAGCCCGAGACCCGGCAGTTCCTGCTCGGCGCCGACGCCGCGATCAAGTCGCGGGCGTGGGCCGAGGTCCTGGATCCGGTCAAGGAGCGGTACGGGTCGCAGGAGATCATCCTGTACTCCCATGATGCCGGTCTCCAGGACGAGCTCAAGAAGCGCGTCACCGCCGCGGGCCTGGCGCAGGTGCTGACCGGCGGGCCCAGCTGGCCGGAGGTGACAAAGTGGGAGGAACCCCCGCCCTCGTGGAAGCTGAACGAGAGCGCGTGGACGGCCGCGCTCGAGCGGTCGACCAAGCGGGTCGCGACCGACTACACAGCCCAGCTCAGCGCGTGGCTCAAGGGGAAGTGCCAATAGAGCTGGTCATCGGCCAGCCAACTCGTCGAGGGACGTCACCATGACCATGCTCGTTCACATCACCGCGGCCAAGAACACGCGGTCAATGCGGCGCAGCGGCATCCGTGCGGTGAGCGGTGGGCATGACGGTATCTCTGGTGTCTACTGCCTGCCGGTGCTCCCGTCGTACCAGATCACCCATCAGTGGGTCCGCGAGCTGCGGCGGGGCGGGCAGCGTACCCTCGTCGCGGTCTATTTCCGGGTGCCAGATGACGAACCGGTGCAGGTCGGCCACTACAGCCGCTTTCCCGCCGAGATGGCCAGCGCGGAGGCGGCCGCGCTGATCGCGGCCCAGCAGGATGCGCGCGGGTACGAGTTCTTCGTCGCGCGGCCCATCCGGGCCGACGAGATCCATCGCATCCGCGGCGTCAACCAGGTGACCGGGTGGCGCTACATGCCGAACGCTCATGGGAGACCGCCATGCGCGTGCCCGATCTGCAATCCCTCGGGCCAGTACGGCGCCGCCAAGATCCGGAAAGCCTTTGGCGACCCCGACGACTAGTCGGATGGACGAGGGAATCAGTGAGGAGCTGCGCGGCAAGCTGATTGAGCTTGCCCGGCTTCAGGATCGCGAAGCCGGCGATTTGACGGACGAGCACGAACGCTGGGCGCTCTACCGAGTCGCGATTGAGGATGGCATCGGAGTTACCGAGCTTTTCGAGCTGCTCTCGCTGGAGCCGGATTCCGCGTTGGCCTCTTCTGTAGTCGTACACATGGTGGAGCGGTCAGCTCCTGAGGAGCGACGGCTATGGGTCGCTCGGCTTCCGGCAGAGGTTCAGGGCTATGCGCAGGGGCGGGTGGCCGAGCTTGAGACGCTGGACATGCTCTGCTCTGGCGGCTTTCCGCATGATCAGGTGGCTGACAGCTTGGAAGGCTGGTCCAACTGGCTCCAACTCCGGGTCACTGTGTTCGTTGAGGACACCGCTGTGTTGCGGATCCTGGCGGAACAGGGTCGGACCAAAAGGGTGCGCAGGCAGGCAACAGAGGCAGGGTCACGACGCTCCGGAGAACTCCCGCCTATGCTCCAATGACGTGACGAAAATCCCCCTGCGCCGGTTCACGGCCCGTGCCCTGCCCATCGACGAACAGGGCAGGGTGCTCCTGCTCCACGGGTTCGATCCCGCCCGGCCCGACGAGCCGTTCTGGTTCACCATCGGTGGCGCCGCTGAGGACGGGGAGACGCTCCAGGAGGCCGCGCTGCGCGAGCTGCACGAGGAGGTCGGGATCCGGGCCGGGGCCGACCAGCTCGCCGGTCCGTACGGCACGAGCACGATCGAGTTCTTCTTCGCCGAGTACGCCGTCACCCAGGACCAGACGTTCTTCGCGGTTCGGGTGGCCGAGGGCACGGACATCTCGTACGAGCACATGGAAGAGATCGAGAAGGCCACCACCCTGGGTCACCGGTGGTGGAGCTCCGAGGAACTGGAGGCCACTGACGAGGTCTTCTTCCCCGAGGACCTCGCCACCCTCCTGCGCAAGATCAACTCGGCTGGTTGACGACCATAGGGCAATGGTTTAATGCGGTCATATCGGCCATCAGGAGGTCACCGTGAGTGGCACGCCCGATTACCCCGTTCCGCAATCCCACCGCTCTGGAGCCGCCTGAGGAGTGGGCGAGCGTGCGCGAGGGCTGCCCGGTAGCCCGGGTCCGGGGGTGAGGAACCGGCGGACAGCCGTTGGCGCTGAGAAGGATCTTGGTCGCAGCGAGTGAGGTCGCTCTTGGTCGTGAAGGTTCTTCAGCGCGTTGCCCGGTCGCGGCGTCGGCGGGCGGCGCGGATCTCGGCGTCGGCGACCTTATCGTCGAGCAACGCGTACAGCTGGGTGGTTTCGGTGGAGGCGTGGCCGAGGCGGCGGCGGACGGCCTCGATGGACACCCCGGCGTTGATGAGTTCGGTGGCGTGGGCGTGGCGCAGCTGGTGGATGTCGATCTCGACGCGTGCGGCGGTGCAGTAGCCCTGCCAGCGGTGGTGGGCGGCGTCGTAGGACAGGGGCCCGCCGTAGCCGTTGATGGAGGCGCGAAACAGCGGCCCGGCGGTGTAGTCGGCGCGGGCTAGGTAGAGCTTGAGCAGGGCGACGTAGCCGCGGTCGTCCAACAGGACGGTGCGCACGCTGCCGCCTTTGCCGTGGATGCGGACGTGTTCGTCGTCCATACGCAGGTCGAGGTCTTCGACGTACAGGCCGCACACTTCGGCGGCGCGGGCGCCGCAGACGTAGGCGGTCTCGAACAGCGCCCGGTCGCGCAGCCGGTCCAGTGGCAGGTCCTTGCGCGGCCGCCGCGAGCAGATCGCGGCCAGGACCTTGGCGACGTCGGCGGCCGCGGCCGGGCGGGGCAGCGTCTTGGGCACCTTGATGGTGTCGATGCGGTCCATGGGGTTGGCGTCGAGCAGGTCGTGCCTGACCGCCCAGCGGCAGAAGGAGGCGATCGCGGCCCGCTTGCGCTTGCGGGTGGCGGCCGACAACTGGCCGAGGTCGGCGAGGAAGGCCCGGATGGGCGCGGCGCTCAGCTCGCGCCTGGTCTGTGATCGCTATCTTGCCAGATAACAAAGGTTATCCCGCAATCATTGGTCTCCATTCTGCTGATTCGCACCGCAAGGCCCGCTCGCATAGAGCAACCGGCTGAGGGTCGCTGCGGACGCCGGCGGTGAAGAACATCACACGCCAAGCGTGACGGTGAACGTCTGGCGCCTCTGGAAGGCGTCTTGGCGTACGTGGTGTGACGGACGCAGCGCTGGTGCCGCGCTCGCAAGGCACCCTCAGGTGATTGCGGTCGATGAGGCCGGTCGGCTTGGCCGGGATGGCTGCATGAGCAGGCCGTCGATACGACGAGTCAGCGTGTCGTGGGCGGGCACGGTGGGGCGGTGTCCGAGCAGGGCGAGTGAGGTCAGCCCTTCGACGAGTGGCAGGAGGGTCTCGGCCTCCAGGTCGGCGTCGAGGTCGTCGCGGAACTCGCCGGTTCGCTGGCCATAGCGGATCAGCCAGACCAGCAGGTCGCGCGTTTTGGCGTGGGCCTGGCGCAGGATTTCCGCCAGGGACGGGATGGCGGTGGCGTGGGCGGTGAAGGCCGCCAGGATCCTGGCGTCGCGTCGCTGGTGCGGCTCGATCAGGGTGATCGTACGCAGGGTGGCGGTGAGCAGGGTCACCGCCGACTCCTTGGCGGCGGAGGCGTCGATCTCCTCCTGGCCCTGCGCGGTGATGCGTTCGGTGATGTGGTGCAGTGCGAAGGCGAGCATCTCGTCCTTGGTGGCGAAGCATCGCTGCACTGCTCCCATGGACACCCCAGCCTGCTGCGCCACGTCCCGGAGGGTCGCGCCTTCGGGGCCGTGCCGGTCGATCAGGTCGCAGACCGCTTCGGCGATGTGGCGGCGTCGCGTCTCGTAGTCGACCTGCTTGGGCATGGGGTTCCTTCCGACAGCATTTCGATGCGGTTGCATCGTATCAACTTTTCCGGTTTATTTGATGCGTACGCATCGGAACAAGGGAGGACGCCATGAGTCGTTCGCAAACACGCAACCGCACAGCCGATAAGGCGCTGTGGCTGGCCGGAGCTCTGTTCACCGTGCAGGGGTTCGGCTCGGCGATCACCGAGGCGCAGTGGGACACCAGCTTCGGAATCGCCGGCATCCTGCGCGCCGTCGGCGTCCCCGGCTGGGCCGATCTCGCCCTGGGCACCCTCGGAGCCGCGTTCCTGCTCATCGCGACGTATCGGGCGGTGCGCCGATGAGACCCCGAGGAACGGCGCGCAGGACGGCGCGCGTGCGGCTGGTCACGGCGGTGGCCGGTCTGTCCGTCGTCGCGGCCTGCGCGAGCGCCACCGGCCCCGCATCGAGCTCGCGCCAGTCTGTCGCGCACACCTCGTCCGGCGCCGTCACCGGCGCTCACATCGGCCGGGACGTGCAGCGGTTCAACGCCATCCCCTATGCCGCGCCACCAACCGGAACGCTGCGCTGGCAGCCGCCCCAGCCCGTCCAAGCGTGGAAAGGCGTCAAGGACGGCACCCGCACGGCCCCGCGCTGCCCGCAGAACGCCAATCCCGCCGACTCCAACCCGGCCAGCACCACCGAGGACTGCCTGTACCTGAACGTCACCGCCCCCCGGACCGTGCCCGCCGGACAACGGCTGCCTGTGATGGTCTGGCTGCACGGCGGCGGCTTCACCCAGGGCGCCGGCGGCGACTACGACACCCAGCGGCTGGCGAAGGCGGGCGTGGTCGTCGTGACCGTCAACTACCGGCTGGGCATCTTCGGCTTCCTCGGCCACCCCGCCCTGCCCGGCTCGGGCGCATTCGGCCTGCTCGACCAGCAGGCCGCGCTGCGCTGGATACGGCACAACGCGGCGGCCTTCGGCGGCGACCCGCGCAACATCACCCTGTTCGGCGAGTCCGCGGGCGCGTTCAGCACCTGCGCCCAGCTGACATCCCCCACGGCGGCGGGGCTGTTCGACAAGGCGATCATCCAAAGCGGCACATGCTCGATGCGCCAGATGGGCATCGACCCCGCCGGCGGCGACACCGTGTGGCCATCACGGCAGTCCGGCGAACAGATCGCCGCAGCCGCCGCCGAACAGATCGGATGCACCGACGCCGCCCAGACGATGGCCTGCCTGCGCCAGGCCCCGGTCCCGGCCCTGCTCGCCGCGCAGCAGAAGATGCCCGCCACCTGGGCGCCCTCGTACGGAAGCGACACGCTGCCGCTCGACCCGCGCCGGGCGGTGGCCGAGGGACGCCTCCACCCGGTGCCGCTCATGGCCGGCACCACCGCGCACGAGGCCCGATACTTCGTGGCCATGTACTTCGACGGTCCCGGCCAGCCTCTGACCCGGCAGACCTATCAGCAGTTCCTGCGCATCGCCTTCGGCACCGACGCCCGGCGGGTCGCGGCCAGGTATCCCCTCAGCGCACATGGCTCCCCCTCCCTGGCATGGGCCGCCATCGCCACCGACCGCGGCTGGACCTGCCCCACCCAGGCGGGCAACCGCCTGCTCGCCCGCAAGACCCCCGTCTACCAATACGAATTCGCCGACGACACCGCTCCCAGACCATCCGGGTTTCCCATCCCCGCCGCCTTCCCTCTGGGCGCCTACCACGGCGGAGAACTGCCCTACCTCTTCGACGGCCCCGGCGCCGCCACCGACCAGCCCCTCTCGACAAGCCAACGCCGACTGGCCGACCAGATGATCGCCTACTGGACCCGCTTCGCCGCCACCGGCAATCCCAACGACCCGAGCCTGCCCCGATGGAAGCCCCTGACCAGCAAGAGCGCGAACCACGTCCGCTCCCTTACCACGGCCCGAAGCAATGGCGACGGCTCCACCGAACACCACTGCCGCTTTTGGAACACACGCAAGTGAAAGAGCTCCAGCCCATGAGCTGAGCCGTCATTCAGACGGTCATCGGTCAGCGGTTCAGACGCCGTCATCGTCCACGACAGCGGCACTGGCGGCACTGACCTCGGGCAGCGCCGCCGCGCCGAGCGGCCGCAGGCCCTTGTCCGGGGCCGAGGATGCGATCGCGTAGCGGCCCAGGCAGTTGAGGTGGGCGTGGCCCAGCGGGGACAGCCGTGCCACGTCCTCGTCCTTGACCGGCACACCCTGGGCGCGCAACTGGTCCACGATCGCCGACAGATACCGTGAGTTCCACAACACGACGGCATTGACGACAAGTCCAAGAGCCGCGAGTTGATCCTCCTGGCCTTCCCGATATGCCTGTCGGATCCGGCCCGAGTTGCCGTGGCAGATCTTGCGGGCCAGGCGGTGCCGGGACTCCTGGACCGACAACTGCTTACCCAGGCTCCGACGGTAGCTGGAATCCATCGGGTCCAGCATGCTCAGCAGGTGCATCGTCTTGTCGATACGGCCGTACTCGGCGAACGCCTGCCCCAGCGGCGTCGGAGAACCCTGGCGGGCGAACATGCGCAGCCCGGCACCACCATCTGCCCGATCCCCGCCACCTGATCATTTACTGCGTTGAGCCAGGTGATACCGCGCTTGTAGCCGTAGTACTTGGGTGAAGGTCCGGCTTTGATCGTCTTGACCGGGACGACGAACCGCAGCCCGTCTACCGAGGCCAGCAAGCCGCCGCCCCACGAGGCGACGATCGGCACCTTGCCCTGGTGTGCGATCAGGATCGCGTTGGCCGCGGCGTGCGTCTCGGCGCGCACGTAGTTCTGATCCACGTGGGACAGCCGGCCACGGGTCAGCGCCTCTTCCCCCGCCTTGATCACAGGGGTCAATCCGACGTTGCAGGCCTCGCTGATCAGCAGCGCCACCAGCGATGTCGGCAGGTGGTTCATGCGGGTGGAGATGTCGGCCAGGTGCACGTAGGCGTCCAGAAACCCGGTCCAGGCGTGCACCTCCAGCAGCAGTTCCGGCAGGTCGATGCGGGGCAGCATGGCCTGGCAGGCGGCCCTCAGCCACGCCAGGGACTCGCTCTCGCCGAGCGCGCCGAGCTTCCCCACCGACAGCCGGGCCCGCCCGCCCCCGGCCGGGGTTACCACCGAGACCAGCGCGTCCTCGCCCGCCTCCTCCAGCCGGGCGTCCATCTGCGCCAGCAGGTGCGCGCGCGGGTCGGCCCAGCGCAGCGACGGCGTGGCGAACACGTCCCTGATCGTCAGGGCCCGTAGCAGGTGCTCCAGCACGCACACCACGTACGCGTCACGATCGACCGCGCCCTGCGGCAGGTCCGGGTTGGCATACACCGCCCGCTTCCACGACGCGGTCACCAGCGCGGCGTCGATCTCCCTGGGCAACAGCGGCTTCTTGCTCACCTGCCGACGCGACAGCTCCGGCAAGCGGCGCACCGCGGCCAGCACGCGCCGCCCGCCCGGCGCCGCCGACAGTGCCTTCGACTCGCCCAGCAGCCGCAGGAACAGGCGCACCGTGTGGTACTTCTCCACCAGCGCGGCCCGCATCGCCGCCTCGGCCGCGCCGTCCTCCTCAGGGACCAGCTCCTCCACCACCTGCAGCGCCGCACGGACCTGCTCCTTGCTCACGTCGGCGATCTCGGCCACCGCGGCCCACATCGCCGCCACATCGAGGTCGCACCCTCCTGGTCGACCAAGTCGAGCTGGTCGACCAGCACGCGGCCGGCCTTGGCCACCAGCATGGAGGCCCGCTCCAGCCGGGGCAGCATCCGCAGCCGTTCGTCGGCGGACTTGCGGCGGGCCGGGCTGATCAACCGGGTCGCCATCAACAGCGCGAACAGATCCAAAGCGTCGTCGATCGCCTCGGCCTCTAGACTTCGCGTGACCGCCAGCAGCGTCGCCGTCCGGCGCGGCTCGACCAGCCGGTCCAGCACCGGCGCCTTGCTGCCCGCCCCGTACTTGGCCAGGGTCTTCATCCGCCGCACCGGAACCTTCGACACCGCGACCCGGCTCAACCCGAAGGCGGCCAGGTTGTCCACCCGCTGCAGCGCCCGCACCATCTCCGTCCCTGACGTGCGCTTAGGCGCCTGCCGCAGCTTCTCCAGCTCCGAGATGCGCCATCCCTCGGGCACTACCAGCAGATCCGACAACGCGGCCGGCAGGTGCGGATCGGCACGGCGGACCTGCTTGGTCACCACCGTGTACATGCGGACATCGGCCCGTTCCCGCACGCTGCCAACCAGCCGCTCCAGCACGGTCACCCCGGGCAGCAACACCCGATGCCGCCGCAGCCACGCCACCGACTGCTCGAACAACGCCACCGGCCCCTCAGCGTGCGTCCACGCCCTGCCGTGCAGGAAAGTCCCGAACTGGCACGTCAGCTGCCGCTCGCTCCAGCTGTTGGTGTCATCGAAGGTGTGGTAACCGTAGGCGTCCGGGATCATCCACGCTCCCGATCTGGACGGCGACGCCCAGCCGGTGAGAATCGGCTCTCGACTGCGCGATCACATTCCGGTCGAAGCTGTCCAGGAAGAAGAACTTCTCCAGGTCTGACAGCGACGGCACCTCGATGAACGAGACGTAGGCAGCCCTGTGCTCGGCAGACAGAAATTCCGCAGGCATAGCCCGCACGGTAGGACCATATCGGCGGGGATCAACTCATAGTGATCGACGCGTTACAAGTGAGGATGTTTCACCCGTGAGTGCGTCTTGATCGTTCTCAGCGCCAACGGCTGTCCGCCGGCTCCTCGCCCCCGGGGTCGGGCTGGCCAGCGGGGATGAGGCGACGCTCAGTTGATCGACGCGATGGTGGAGTGGAGATCGACGCCGCAGGCCGACTTCAACGACTACCTCACGGCGCACATCGCCGCCAAGAAGTGACGGTGGATCGGGACAAGTGCTGCGGGGCGGGGCAGTGCGCGATGATCGCGCCGGAGGTGTTCGACCAGGACGAGGATGACGGGGTCGTGCTGCTGCTCGACGACACGCCGGATGCGCGCCTGCATCGGGCCGTACGGGAGGTGGCGAGCGTGTGCCCGGCCGCCGCGATCCGACTGTCCGAGTCCGACGCAACGGCGTAGTCACACCCCCTGTCATCCAGCTGTACGAGTCCCCATATGGTCCGCCCGACTGTAGGAGTCCCAACGCGGTCACAGCGTGCGGCCCAGCTGTCCGAGCCTTCGGTGTGGCGGATTAGCCCTCAGCGTGGCGGATTAGCGGCGGTAGCCCGCCATGCGCTCCAACCGGGCGACCCGCTCGGAAGTGGGCGGGTGGGTGGAGAACAGCCTCCCGAACCCGGACCCGCTGAACGGGTTGGCGATCATCATGTGGGAAGCCGAGGTGAGGCGGCTGTTCTCCGGCAGCGGCAGTCGGCGTGCGCCCATCTCGATCTTGCGCAGCGCCGAGGCCAGCGCCAGCGGATCGCCCGTCAGCCGAGCACCGGACTCGTCCGCCTGGAACTCCCTCGTCCTGGAGATCGCCATCTGCACCATCCCCGCCGCCACCGGTCCGAGAACCATCATGAGCAGCGCCCCCACGAACCCGGGCCCCTCATCGTCATCGGACCCGCCGAAGAACACGGCCACGTAGCTGAGCCAAGTGATCATCGTGGCCAGCGCGCCGGCTACCGAGGAGACCAGGATGTCTCGGTTGTACACATGAGATAGCTCGTGCCCGATGACTCCGCGCATCTCGTCCGGGTTGAGCAGCTGCGTGAGCCCGTACGTCACGCAGACCGCCGCCTGGCGCGGGCTCCGGCCGGTCGCGAAGGCGTTCGGTTGCACGGTGGGTGAGATGTACAGGCGCGGCATCGGCTGCCGGGCTTCGTTGGACAGCTCCCGTACGATCCGGTAGAGCATCGGCTGCTCGACCTCGCTGACCTGCCGCGCCCGCATCGCCGACAGGGCGATCCGGTCGGAGAAGAAGTAGGCGACACCGCTGCTCGCCATGGCGAGCACGAACGCGAGTTGCAGCCCGGTGCCGCCGCCCAGCCACCCTCCCACCGCGAGTATCAACGCAGATAGGCCGCCCAGCAGAATGGCGGTGCGCAGACCGTTGTGGTGCAAGGTTCCCCCCTTCGCGGTGTGGGTTCACCTGGTCCAACGACGATCCCCCGGTTCATCGTTCCCCGTGGTGGCCGCCCGAGGGCACAGCGCGACCATACCGCCAGCTCAGAGCATCAGAACCGCGCCCCATCCGCCTGCTTAGCGGGTCGGAACCGCGCCCGATTCGCCTGCTTAGCGGGTCGAAACCGCAGCCCACCCGCCTGCACAGCGCGTCGGAACCGCGCCTGATCCGCCTGCACAGCGCGTCGGGACCGCGGCCGATCCGCTTGCTCCCCCGGAGGCGGACGCGCTCCATCCGCATGCTCACCCGGAGGCGGACAGCGACGTCATCCCCAGCACCAGTTGCGGTGCGACCGAGAACAGCAGCGCCGCCACCACAGCGATCCCGACGGCCACCCAGGCGGCGGGAAGCGCCCGGCGGACACCGGCGGGCACGGGTTCGGCCGGGGTGAACAGCCGAGCCGTCCAGAAGACGTAGTAGTACAGGCCGATCACGGTGTTGACGGCCATGACCACCGCGAGCCACCCGGCTCCACCCTCGACGATCTGCCGGAACACCACCACCTTGGCGAACAGCCCCGCCAGCCCCGGCGGCAGACCGGCCAGGCAGATCAGGCAGAACGCCAGCGCGATCGCCGCCACCGGGCTGCGGAAGGCGAGACCGCGGTAGTCGTCCAGCTCATTGCGCGCGGTCGTCCGCGACATCAGCATGACGACCGCGAAGGCGCCCAGGTTCATGGCGGCGTAGATGACGAGGTACGCCACGGACGCCCCGACCGCCCCGGCGACACCCGCCGCACCCGCCGCACCCGCCGCACCCGCCGCACCCGCCGCACCCGCACCGACGGTAAGGCCGGGAGCGGCGGCCATAGCGCCGGTCTGGGCCGTCACCGCGAGCGGGGCCAGGATGTAGCCCGACTGGGCGACCGAGGACCAGGCCAGCAGGCGTACGGCGGAGCGTTGGCGCATGGCCAGGAGGTTGCCGACCGTCATGGTGAGCGCCGCGACGACCGCGATGATGGGCGACCACGTCGACGCCTGGCCGGGCAACGCCGTGACCAGAACGAGGATCAGGCCCGCGAACCCGGCCGCCTTCGAGATCACCGAGAGCAGCGCGGCGACCGGGATCGGCGCGCCCTGGTAGACGTCCGCCGCCCAGGCGTGGAACGGCACCACAGCGATCTTGAACGCGAAACCCGCCACGACGAGCACCAACCCGACCGTGACCACGCCCGGCAGCCCGTGGGCGGCCACCAGCAGCGACGAGTACGTCTCCGGCGCCCCCACACCCGGCGCGGGGGCCTTCCCGCTGAACACTGCGGCGAGACGGGAGAGGTAGACCGTCCCCGCGATCCCGTACAGCAGCGAGACCCCGAACAGCATCACGGCCGTCGACACGACCGAGACCAGGAAAAGCTTGACCGCCGCCTCGGAGGAGCGTCCGTCGTAGCGTTTGAGCGCGGTGAGGGCGAAGACCGGCAGCGAGACCAGCTCCAGGGCCACCACCAGCATGATCAGGTCACGCGAGGCAGGCAGGGTCACCGCGCCGACCAACGTACAGAGCAGCAGGAAATACCACTCACCTGCCGGAATGCCGCCCCCGGCCAGCTGGGTCATCGACATCAGCACGACCACGACGCCCGCGACCAGCACCAGCCCGGCGAAGATCAGCGTGAAGCGGTCGACCACGAACGAGCACGCCGGCTCGCTTCCGGGGCCCGCCGCGGTGGCGAGGCTTTCGGGAACGCAGAAGGTCGCCCGTGCGCCGTCACCTCGTACGGCCTGCGCCACGACGAACCCCAGAGCGACGACGACGCCCGCGAGACTGACCAGGCCGAGCCCGGTCCTGGTCCGTCCCCCGCTGGGCAGGAACGCGTCGAGCATCAGCACGAGCCCGGCCACCAGCGCGAGGACCAGGGGCACCGCGATGACGGAGTAGTCGATCTGCTGGATCATGACAGGGCTCCCAGCAGGGTTTGTACGGCAGGTGTGGTGAGCGAGAGGAGCAGTTTCGGCCAGAGCCCGAACAGCAGAATCAGCACGATCAACGGCACCCAGGCGGCGAACTCGTACCCCTGGATGTCCCGCAACACCCGCCCGCCAGCACCACCCTCGATCGTCCCCGTGACCCGCTCACTGTCCGGCGGCTCGCCTGCCCACGCAGCCTGCTCGCTGTCCGGCGACTCGCCCGGCCACGCAGCCCGCTCACTGTCCGGCGACTCGCCCGCCCACCCAGACCGCTCACTGTCCGGCGACGCGGACCCGTCGGATGGCCAGCCGCCCACACCAGAAGCGCCCGAGCGCGCGACTGCTGGGATCGCCTGGGCGCGTTCGGGACGCCCATGGGTGACGCGGGACAGCATGACGAGGAAGTACGCCGCCGTCAGCACCGCGCCCAGCCCGCCGATCACCATGAACGTCAGGAACAGCCCCCGAGGCAGTCCGGCCGCCGGTTGGAAGGCGCCGAAGAGGGACAGCATCTCCCCCCAGAACCCGGCCAGCCCCGGCACCCCGAGCGAGGCGATGGCCGCGAAGGTCAGCACCGACCCCAGGTGGGGAAGTGTGGCCAGCATGCCGCCGCCGAGTGCGCGCATGTCGGCCGTGCCGTAGCGCTCCTTGATCGCGCCGGCGAGGAAGAACAGCAGGCCGGTGATGAGGCCGTGGGCGACGTTCGCGAACAGGGCGCCGTTGACGCCCACGGTGGTCAGCGTGGCGAAGCCCAGCAGGACGAAGCCCATGTGGCCCACGGAGGAGTAGGCGATCATGCGCTTGAGATCGCGCTGCGCGAGGCAGGCCAGGGCCCCGTAGACGATGCCGACCACGGCGAACGCCCCCAGCCACGGCGCCACCGCCGCCGCCCCTTCGGGCAGGACAGGAATGGCGATCCTCGCGAAGCCGTACGTGCCCATCTTCAGTAGCACGCCGGCCAGCAGCACCGAGCCGACGGTGGGCGCCTCGGTGTGCGCGTCGGGGAGCCAGGTGTGCAGCGGCCACATGGGCGTCTTGACCGCCAGCCCGACGCCGATCGCCACGAACGCGAGGATCTGTACGGCCCTGGGCATGCCCGCGCCGTGTGCCTGGCCGAGGGCGACGATGTCCAGCGTGCCGGTGCGCGCCCAGACGAGCAGCAGGCCGAGCAGCATCACGACCGAGCCGAGCAGCGTGTAGAGGATGAACTTGATCGACGCGCCCCGCCGGCCCTTGCCGCCCCAGATGGCGATCAGGAAGTACATCGGGATCAGCACGATCTCGAAGAACACGAAGAACAGCAGCAGGTCGAGCGCGAGGAACGTACCGATCATGCCGACTTCGAGCACGAGCAGCGTGAACACCAGCGCCCGCGGCCGCGCACCCCCCGCCCTCGGTCGCAGCAGCTGGCCGGGGCCGCGCGCGTCTCCCCAGCTCAGGTAGACGAAGCAGAGGAACGTCAGGAGGGCGGTCAGCGCGATCAGCGGCAGCGAGATGCCGTCGACGGCCAGGTGGAAGTGGATTCCCAGCCCGGGGATCCATTCCCGGTCGATGGCGAACTGCGGCCGCGCCGCCTGCCCGTAGTCGAACGTCGCCACCATCACCACGGCCAGCACCAGCGCGACACCCGACACGACCAGCCCGTAGACCCGCAGCCAGGGGCGCAACACGGTGGGCGACACCAGCAGCAGCAACGCGCCGAGCAGGGGCACCGCCAGCAACGCCACAGGAAGCCAGCCCGTCATGCGAACACCACCGCCCCCACCACGATCAGGAGGACCCCAGCGAGTACGCCGCTCACATAGAGCTGGACGTTGCCGTTCTGGGCGAGCCGCAGCAGCCCGGACAGCCCTTGCGCGGACCGGCCCGAGCCGCGTACCGCCCCGTCCACGACCACGTCGTCCGTCCTGACCACGAGCCTGGCCAGCACCAGGACAGGCCGGACGAACAGGGCGGCGTAGACGCCGTCCACGTAGAACGCCCGCTCGCACGGCACGCGCAGGGGGCCGAGCAGACGGGCCGGGTCGGCGAGGGGGTCGCTGCGCCAGAACGCGTACACCACCCCGGCGCCGAGCAGCGCGAGCACGACGCTGATGGCCGCCACCCCGAGCTCCACATGGAGCCCACCGGCGAACCCGAGGAGCACGGCCGGAACCGAGAGGAGCACGATGGGCACGAGCATCGTCCGTGGCGCCTCGCGGATGTCGACCACGTGGGCCGTGCCGGGCTCGGGCTCGGGGAGCGCCACGACTCTCGCCGCGCCGAAGAAGGTGCGTAGCCAGGCTCTGGTCGCGTACGCCCCCGTGACGGCGACGGTCGCGAGCGCGCAGCCGTACAGCAGCAGGGCGGCGGCATCCGTCAGACCGCCACCCGACAGCGCGCGGTCCATGGTCAGCAGGAGCTCGTCCTTGCTGAAGAAGCCGCTGGCCGGAGGCAGCCCCGCGAGGGCGGCGAACCCGATCGTCATCGTGACGAACGTGACCGGCAACGCCCGTCTCAGCCCGCCCATCTGGCTCATCAGGTTGGAGCCGACGTGATGGATGACCGCGCCCGCGCACAGGAAGAGCAGCGCCTTGAACGCGCCGTGCGTGAGGAGGTGGAAGATCGCCGCGTTGTCGGAGCCCGCCGCCAGCCCGCCGGCCATGTAGGAGAGCTGGCTGATCGTCGAGTAGGCGAGCACGCGTTTCAGGTCGTCCTGGGCGAGCGCGGCCAGGGCGGCGCCCAGCATGCCGAGGGCGGCCATGACGGCCAGCACGTCGAGCGTGGGACGGGCGCCCTGGAAGGCGGGGAAGAGCCGCGCCACGATGAAGATCCCGGCGGCCACCATGGTGGCGGCGTGGATCAGCGCGCTGATGGGGGTCGGGCCCGCCATCGCGTCGGGCAGCCAGGTGTGCAGCGGAACCTGCGCGCTCTTGCCCGCTACCCCGGCCAGCAGCAGCATGGTGGCGGTCACCAGTGTGCCCGTGGACATCTCGGGCACTTTCGCCAGCACCTCCGATATCCGGAAGCTGCCCGCGGCGCCGCCGAGCACGAAGATGCCGAACAGGAAGCCGACGTCGCCGAGCCGGGTGACCAGGAACGCCTTGATGGCCGCCCGCGAGTTGGCCTTGTCCTCCCACCAGTGGCCGATGAGCAGGTAGGAGCACAGGCCCATGACCTCCCAGCCCACGTAGAGGACGAGGAGGTCGCCGGCGTAGACGACCAGCAGCATCGCGCTGGTGAACAGGCTGATGAAGGCGCTGTAGGAGGGATAGCGCGGGTCGTCGTGGAGGTAGCCGACCGAATAGACCTGTACGGCCAGCGCCACGAGGGTCACCAGGACGCCGAGGATGGCGGACAGGTCGTCGGCCTGGAGGGTCAGCGAGATCGGGACGGCGCCGGTGCCGATGGTGCCGTAGGTGCGGCCGACGGCCGGACCCGGCGTCGCGTCTTCGATGAAGGCGAAGCCGGGTGCCCAGGCCAGCCAGAGCGCCAGGACCGCGGCGGCGGCCGTGGGCACCACCGCGATCCACGCCGCCCGCGTGTTGGCCGCTGAGCCCGGTCTGCTCTCCGTACGCCCATGCGGCCGGCGCGACAGCAGCAGGCCGGCGAAGGCCGCGACGAAGGGCAGGACGACGGCCAGGAGCGGGAAGACTGTCACAACGCGCCCCCTCGTTTGGCGGGCTCGGCTGTCGCGGCTGGGTCCTCCGCCGTCGCGGGCTCTGGTGTCGTGGCCGGGTCCTCCGCAACGGCGGGCTCGCCCAGCCGACGTGTCGGCGGGTCTGCCGGGTCAGCCGACGTGCTGGGGTATGCGGGATCGTCCGGCATGCCGGAGCCTTCTTGGTCGCCCGACTTACCCGCCGAGTCCGCCGGGGTGTCCGATGTGCCGGGTTCGGACAGGTCGCGGAGCTGGTCGATGTCGACCGTACGGCGATTGCGGTAGAGGGACAGCACGATCGCGAGCCCCAGCCCGACCTCGGCGGCGGCGATCACGATGATGAACAGCGTGAGCACCTGGCCGCTGTGCAGCCGATCGCCCAGCCACACGTCGAACGCGACCAGGTTGAGGTTGACGGCGTTGAGCATCAGCTCGACCGACATCAGCACGAGGATCGTGTTGCGCCGGGCGAGCACCCCGTAGACGCCGACGGAGAAGAGGAGCGCGGAGACGACCGCCGGGTAGACGATGTGCACTAAGAACCCCCGGTCTGCTCAGGTGGCGGACCCCCGGGTATGTCCGTGCGGGACAGCACGATGGCGCCGATCAGCGCGGCCAGCAGCAGCACCGAGAGCGCCTCGAACGGCAGCACCCACGTGCTGAACACGCTGGCGCCCAGCTCCTTCGCCGCGCCGGCGCCGGGTTTCAGCGGTGTGTACGCCGTGCGGAAGCCGTCGACCACCACTGTGACCAGGACGGCCGCCGTCGCCACCGCCACCACGGCCGCCACCCACCGGTTGCCGCTGTCGAGATCGGCGGAGCGGCCGATCGGGGCACGGGTCAGCATGATCCCGAACAGCAGCAGGACCACCACCGCGCCCACATAGATGAGCACCTGGACCCAGGCCACGAACTCGGCGGTCAGCACCAGGTAGCCGCCGGCCAGGGCGCCGAAGGAGACGACCAGCCAGAGGGCGGCGTGGACCAGTTGCCTGGTCGTGACGACGAGCAGCGCGGATCCGACCGCCACCGCACCCAGCAGCAAGAAGACGATCTCTTGCCCGGTGGGTGACAGATAGGAGGGCACCGCCTCGGTCACGAATCCTCCTCGGACTCCCTTGTCTTTTCCGGGTCGAGCCGCCCGGGCGGGCGGATGGATCGAGGATCGGCCATCTTGCGCCCGCGTCGGCTCGTGCCAGAAGTCTGCTCCCCGCGGCCGGGCGGCGACGACGGTTGGCCCGTGCCTGTGGAAAACTCTTCGGCAGACGGCTGGCCTGTGGATGACGGGCCGGTCTCGGTGCCCGGAGCCGGTTCGGAGGCGGTATCGGCGACAGGTCCAGCGGCGGTACCGGAGGCCGGGCCAGAACCGACGCCAGAGGCCGTACCGGCGCGGTCCGCGGCAGGACCCGCGGTGCCAGGGCGGGCGGTGGACGGGCCACGGGCCGGTCGGCGGGCAGCGGTGAGTTCCTTCGGCGGCTCCGCGCCCGGGTCGTGGGCCGGAGGAGGCAGAACCGTGGGGGCCCAGGTCGCGAGCCGGTCCTTCTCGTGCAGAAGGTTCCGGATGTCACCCTCGGCGTACTCGAACTCGGGCGACCAGAACAGCGCGTCGAACGGGCACACCTCGATGCAGATCCCGCAGTACATGCACAGGGCGAAGTCGATGGCGAACCGGTCGAGGACGTTCCGCTGGCGGGGACGTCCACCCTCAGGCGCCGGGAGGGTCTCCTTGTGCGAGTCGATGTAGATGCACCAGTCAGGGCACTCGCGCGCGCAGAGCATGCAGGAGGTGCAGTTCTCCTCGACCAGGGCGATGACGCCGCGGCTGCGCGGCGGAAGGTCGGGCTTGACCTCGGGATACTGCTGGGTCACGGATTTGCGCAGCATGTGACGAAGAGTGACCGACAGGCCCTTCGCGAGGCCGACTCCCGGTATCCGCGCCATATCAACATCATGTCGCACTTGACCGCGCAGGTGAACGCTCCAGGCCCGTTGTCCCCAAGTTTTCCACAGCCATCCACAGGTTGACCGGAGGTTATCCACAAGATGTGTCCACACCCGATATGTGAAAGTCCTGCGCGATAGTCTTCCCGCCATGTCGTACAGCCAGCCGCCCCGTCCCAGCGGCGGAGCGTGGGCGGCGGCCATCGTGTGGGCGGTGCTGCCGCTGCTGACGTGTGGGCTGGCGACGCCGTTCACGATCGGGTTCGCGGCTTACTGGCTGCGGAGCACGTGGCACGTCGTCGCGGCCGGCTTCTATGCCATTTGCATCGGCTCGTTCTTGCTGGCGGCCGTGAGCTACACGGAGTTCGCCGAGATCCCGGACCCACTGTCGGGATTGGTCTCGTTCGCGCTGGTGATCAGCTGGCTGGGCGGGGTGATCCACTCGGGCATCCTCGTACCCAAGATGGTCAGGGCCCGCCTCAACGGACCTGTCTACCAGCCTCCCCACCTGCACCGGAACACCCCTCCGCCCTTCGATCTGCACCAGCGCACCACCTCCCCGAGCCCGCAGCGACGGCCGCACGAGCCCGAGTGGATCGGGCACTACCGGGTGCTCCAGCCGCTCGGGCGGGGCGGGCAGGGCGCGGTCTATCTGGCGCAGGCGCCCAACGGTGTACGCGTCGCGGTCAAGGTCCTGCACGACCTCGTGGACGACGTGGCGCGGGCCAGGTTCGCCAGGGAGGTGGACGCGGCCCGCCGGGTGGCGACGTTCTCCACGGCCCGGGTGCTGGACGTCAGCATCACGGGTCAGCACGCCTACATCGTCAGCGAATACGTCGAGGGTCCGTCGCTCGAACATCTCGTACGCAAGTACGGCCCGCGCGACGAGGACAGCCTGACGCGGCTGGCGTTATCCACAGCCGGGGCGCTCGCCGCCATCCACAAGGCGGGGGTTGTCCACCGCGACTTCAAGCCGAGCAACGTGCTCATCGGACCGGACGGGCCGCGGGTGATCGACTTCGGGATCGCGCGGGCGCTCGACCAGATGACGGTGACCTCGGGCAAAATGGTCGGCACCCCGCCTTACATGTCGCCCGAGCAGCTGTCGGGGGCGCCGGTGGGACCGCCGTCCGACGTGTTCAGCTGGGCTGTGACGATGATGTTCGCGGCGACGGGACGGCCGGCGTTCGGGGAGGATACGGTGCCCGCGGTGTTCAACCGGGTGCTCACCTTCCATCCGGACCTGTCGCCGTTACCGCCCGCCCTCCGCGGCATCGTGGGCTCCTGCCTCCACAAGAGCCCAGACGACCGGCCGTCCGCGTCCGACGTGATGCTGGCCATCGTCCACTGACCCGAATCGCCGGGGGCTGACCCGCCGACGGTCCCGCGTCCGCTGACCCGACCCGGCCCCGCCCGACCGACCTCTCCACCCACCGCCGCTCCCGCGCAGGAGGAAATGGTCCGGGTGTCGGACATGAACTCCTCCGCAATCCACCACTCCTCCTGGGCGAGAGAAGTGATCCGGGTCCTCCGTAGGCCAACGCCGCTCCCGGGCAGAGGACGTGATCGCCGCCGCCGGTGAACGGGTGCTTGCTGGGCGGCTTCGCCTGGCAGGCCGGAGCGGGCTACCGGCTGGGGTCGATGACCAGTTTGCCGGTCGTGCGGCGGCTGCGGAGTTCCTCGTGTACGTGCTGGATCTCCGACATCGGGTGGTCACCACCGCTGATGACGCGGAGTTCACCCGCGACGACCTGTGCCGTCAACTCCGCGTACGCCTTGGCAAGAGTCGCCGGCCGGGCGAAGGCGTTCATGAGCCAGAAGCCGCTGACGGTGAGGGAACGGCGCTGGAGCGCGCGTGGCGCCACCTTCTCGGGTTCCACCCGGCTGGCCATTCCGTAGTAGGCGAGCCGGCCGAAGGGGGCCAACGCGGCGATGCTCTGGTCGGTGACAGGGCCGCCGGTCATTTCCAGGACCACGTCGACCTGTTTGCCGTGATTCGCCGCGCACAGGGCCGCGGTGAGGTCTTCGGTGGCGGGGTCGACGGCGGCGTCCGCGCCGAGGGACAGCGCCAGTTCACGCTTCTCCGGCGTACTGGCCGTGGCGATGACCCGGCCCGCCCCGTTCAGCTTGGCCAGTTGTACGGCCAGCGAACCGACGCCGCCCGCCGCCGCGTGGACGACCACGCTCTCGCCGGATCGCAGGCGGCCGGTGTGGTTGATCAGCCACCAGGCGGTCAGGCCCTGGATGAGCAGGGCGACCGCGGCGACGTCGTCGACCCCGTCGGGCACGGGGAAGGCGGCGTCGTCCCTTAGTAAGGCCTTCTCGGCGTACCCACCGTTCTCGATCATGGCAGCCAGCCGTCGGCCGTCCTCGGTCCGGCCGACGACCTCGCTACCTGGCACCAGCGGCAGCGTGGCCGGGGCGAGGTAGGCGTTCTCGTGCAGGAGGGTGTCGGCGAAGTTCACCCCGCATCGCGCCACGTGGAGGAGGGTCTGTCCGGGGCCGGGCTGGGGGTCGGGCACCTCGCGTACGGCCACCACTTCCGGGCCGCCGAACTCGGTGATCTGCACTGCTCGCATCTCGCCCCTTAGGCATCTCGTACCAATTGGTACTGAGTACCATAATGGATCGCGTTCGGAAAGCGATAGACTGCGTTGGTGTCTCGACCACCCCTCCGCGTACGCAAGCAGCAGCGAGCTCGTGACGAGATCGTCGCGGCCGCCTTTGAGTTGTTCGCCGAACGCGGCTATGCCGACGTGACCGTCGCTGACATCGCGGAACGGGCCGAGGCCGGGCGTACGACGTTCTTTCGGTATTTCGGCGACAAGCAGGAGGTCGTTTTCGCCAACGAGCAGGAGTGGGTCGACAAGGTCGCCCGCCGGCATCGTGAGCTACGCGTCGACGGGGCGCCCTCGTTGCCCGAGGCGCTCGCTCTGCTGCGTGAGACCACCCTGGCCATCTGCGCCGAGGTGACGCGGGACGCAGAGCACTACGTACAGCGCGAGCGGCTGGTCGCCGACAACCCCGAGCTCAGCGACCGCGCGGCCCGCAAGCAGCGGCGCCTCGCCGAGACGCTGGGTGAGATCCTGCGCGAACAGGGCGCGTCGGCCGAAACGGCCGCGCTGGCGCCGCAGATCGCACTGGCCTGCTACAACGCCGGACGCGAGATGGCCGCCGACGACCCAGCCGGACTCAGACCGAGCGTGGCCACCGCGTTCGACCAACTCGGCATTGCCTCGACCACGGCCTGACCGCCCATCGGGCTTCGACCAGCCCAGCACCGGGCCCACCCTGGCCCGATGCCCACCGAACCTCGACTGGCCCGGCACAGTCCCCGCTACGCCCTGACAGCCCGCCGGACATGGATGGGCACCGCGAGCCTCCGCGACTGGACGGCAGCGACACAGCCGGCGAAGGGGCGAGGACGTCACCGGGGGCGGCGTCTCAGTGAGTGGTGGATCCACGATCCCGCTGCATGGCTTCCACCAGGGACGGCCGAGCGGTCGAGTACGGCCTCCTGGGGCATGCGAGGCGTGGTTAGCCGACACGATCAGGGTGTCGCGTCCCGGGAGTTGAGGGTCAGGGCGATGTACTCGTCCCGCGACACCGCATGCACAGCCAGCCTCAGCCCCTGCCGGCGCGCGAAACGATTGGCCGCGTCGGGCAGCCATTGCCCTGGGAGATGGTGCACAGCATCTTCCCGCTTATTCAGGATGACAAGTCCGGATAAACCGTCGTAGTGGTAGAGCAGCAAGCTCACCGCGTCCGCCAGCCCCTCACCGAGCCGTATCTTCGGTAGCTGCGCCTTACCCTGGTTGATCTGCAGTTTCTCGTTCGGCGTGACACTGAGGTACACCCCCGTGGCGGAGCCGAGGATCAGGCCGCGATCCGCACGCCATCGCTGGATGCGAGCCGACACCGGACGTATGACGAGCAGTAGGGGGCTGAAGCCCACCGCCAGCCACTTGGCCTCCACGACGTCCAAGAGCATCCGGCCGACCGCCGAGATGCCGCGCCAGGCCATCCACATGCCGGTCGACGCGAGGTACACCATCGCGGCCAGCCCGGCGACGCCGACGCCGATGCTCACCGGTTTGCGGTACCTGAGCAGCAGCGGTGGAGGCTGGCCGTGGAGGCGACGCCAGCCGGGAGCCCGGGCGGCGAGCACGGTGCGTACCCGCTTCGAGTCGTGGTGGCGGGCGTCGATCAGCGGGAGGCCGGTCTGCGCCACGAAGTCGGTCAGGTGCGGGAAGTGCCATTCGCCTGGCAGGTCGAGGAGCACCAGGCCGTCCTCGTCGAGCGCGGCCAAGCCCTGGACCGCGTGGGTCTTGGGCTTTTTGGACGACACGAGGAACGCCTGGTCGTAGCTGTAGCAGTAGAGCCTCGCGGGTCTCAGCCGTACGGACTGGCCGGATGCGGTGTCGGTGGCCGTCAGCGCGTTGCCGTCCCAGGAGATGGCGGTCTTGGGGCAGCGTGCTCCGGGGTGCGCCCCCGCTACCGGCCGAAGCTGAAAGTCCATGACGATCGTCCCTTCCCCCTAGCCCCCTATCCGCATAGACGGATAAGTCGGAGGTAAAGTTTCGGGCCCGGGAAACGCCCACGTGACGGCCCAATCGACTAATGCGGAACGACCGCCTCGATCCCTGTGACGGCCCGTCGTGGCAGAGGCCCCATGGAAGGACACCGCGTCGGGGACGCGGAAGAGCGATGCCCGGTGAACGTTCGTGGACACCGCACTAGGTCGTTCGCGGGCACCGCCCTAAGTGAGGACCTTCACCACACCCGTGAGTGCCAGTTGCGCCAGCGCCAGTGGCACCAGCACCACCCAGGCCAGTTTCTGCAGTTGATCCTCACGCAGCCGAGGGAAACTCACCCGCAACCAAATCACCACAAAGGCCAGCACGAATACCTTGACCAGGGTCCACACCCACCCGGCCAACAACGGCCCGTGCCAGCCGCCCAAGAACAGCACCGTGGTCAGGAATGACAGGACGACGATCCCGACATACTCCGAGAGCATGAACAGGGCGAACCGCATCCCGGTGTATTCGGTCATCGGCCCCATGATGATCTCGGACTCGGCGATCGGCATGTCGAACGGCGGGCGGCGCAGTTCGGCCAGTCCGGCCAGGAAGAACACCACGCCGCCGATGGCCTGCCACGGCAGCCACCACCACTGCCACGCCGACACGATCCCCGGAATGGACAGCGTGCCCGCCGCCATCGCGACGGAGGAGGCCGCCAGCACCAGCGGCAGCTCGTACGACATGAGCTGGGCGGCCGCCCGCATGCCGCCGAGCACCGAGTATTTGTTGGCCGACGCCCACCCCGCCATGATCGAGCCGAGCACCCCGATGCCCATCACCGCGAGTACGAAGAACAGGCCGAGGTCGAGGTCCACGCCGACCAGGCCCTGGTCGACGGGGATGGCGATCAGGACGAGCAGGTAGGGCACCAGCGCGACGCCGGGGGCGATCATGAAGATCCGCCGGTCGGCCGCGGCCGGGATGACGTCCTCCTTCTGCGCGAACTTCACCCCGTCGGCGATGAGCTGCGCCCAGCCGTGGAAGCCGCCCGCGTACATCGGCCCGAGGCGCGACTGCATGTGCGCCATGACCTTGTGCTCGGTCTGCCCGACGATCAGCGGCAGCACGAGGAACACGACGAGAATGGCGGCGAAGCGCAGCACCACGTCAAGCATCGGGTGTCCCCCAGTCGGCGGGTACGCCGGGCGGCAGCGTCTTGCGCCGGCTCGGCGAGCCGTGCCCCGATTCGCCGGGCTCCTTGGCTCCCGGCCAGGGCTTGGCGACCCGGGCGGCGAGGATGAAGTCCTTGCGCAGCGGATGCCCCTCGAACCCGTCGGGCAGCAGCAGCGGCACCAGGTAGGGGTGGCCGTCGAAGAGCACCCCGAACATCTCGTACGTCTCGCGCTCGTGCCAGTTGGCGCCCCGGTAGACGCCCACGGCCGAGGGCAGGCGCGGATCGGCGCGCGGCACGTGGGTGCGGACGAGCACGCGCTCGCACGAGTCGGGGTCGTAGACGTGGGCGACCACGAAGAACCCGTCGGGCGGATCGTCGACCCCGGTCAGCCAGTCGAAGAAGGTGTGGCCGGAGTCCCTGAGGAAGGTCAGGACCTCGATCCAGTCCGCCACGCCGACGTCGACGGTGGTCTCGCCGAAGGACGTGGAGACCGAGACCCGCTCGCCGAACCGCTCTTCGAGAGTCACAACTCTCCCTCGTGCGAGCGGGACCACACGTAGCGGTCGCTGAGCCGCTCCGCCGCGATCTTCTCCTGCAGCTTCATGATCCCGTGCAGCAGCGCCTCAGGCCTGGGCGGGCACCCGGGCACGTAGACATCCACGGGAATGATCTGGTCGACGCCATTGGTGACGCAGTAGGAGTCCCAGTAGGGCCCGCCGGTGTTGGAGCAGGCGCCGAACGAGATCACGTACTTCGGATCGGGCATCTGCTCATAGAGGCGCTTGACGGCCGGGGCCATCTTGTCGGTGACGGTGCCCGAGACGATCATCAGGTCGGCCTGGCGCGGCCCGTTGGCGAACGGGATCACCCCGAACCGGATGAAGTCGTGACGGCTCATCGAGGTGGCGATGAACTCGATCGCGCAGCAGGCGAGCCCGAAGTTGAACACCCACAGCGAATATCGCCGCCCCCAGTTGAGCACGAAGCGCATCGGCTTGGGCGCCAAGCGCGAGATCGGCCCCACTGTGGGCATCGGGAGATCCGTGGCTGCCATACGACCATTGTCCCTCGCGATCTCCCCCAGGAGTAGAGAGTCCCCGGTTGATCGACCGAAAAACAACCTAAGTCCAGGCGAGTACGCGCTTCCGCCAGGCATAGAGGATGCCGAGCGCGATGAACCCCAGGAAGACGAACATCTCCACGAGCGTCGTCAGCCCGTATCCCGGCGCGTCGAAGACCGTGGCCCACGGGAAGAGGAAGACGGCGTCCACGGCGAAGACCACGTACAGGTAGGTGAAGACGTAGTAGCGCACCTGCGACTGGGCCCAGCCGTCGCCGACGGGGTCGACGCCGCACTCGTAGGTGGTCAGTTTCTCGGCCGTCGGCCTGGTCGGGCGCAGGAGGCGGTTGATCAGGAGGGCCCCGGCCACGATGGCCACGCCGATCACCAGCAGCGCGGCGACCAGCACGTAGGACCCGAAGTAACCGTCCATGTCCTGATCGTAACCCAGTCAAAGCTCCGTCCCTATCACCCCAAAACGGGGTAAACCACGCGATCTCCCCCATAATCTGGCGGCCATGCGCAAAAAGCGATTCTTCGGAGGAATCGCGCTGCTAGTCCTCTCCGCGGCAGGTGGCGGGCTGGCTACCGCCTCCCCCGAGCACGAGCAGGAGCACGACGTCATGGTCCCGGCGGAGCCGACCATGATCGACTTCGTCGACCCGGCGACCGTGAACGGTCTGGGCACCAGGACCCTGGGCGGGGACGAGGGCGAGAACGCGGGTCGCTATGTGCACCTCACCTACCCCCGGCTGCCGGACGCCCCCCGCCTCAACACGGCCCTGCGCGGCGAGGCCGAGCGGGTACTGCGCGGCTTCCGCGAGGCCACCAGGTTCGACGCGCCGCGCCCCCGCCCCGAGCTGAACATGGACTGGCAGCTCACCGCCGCCTCCGGCGAGATCGTCGGGGTACGGCTGCGCACCGGAGAGTCCCTCGGCGACGGCTGGAGCAACTCCACCCGGACCCTCTGGTACGACCGCAAGACCGACCAGGCGACCGGCTCGACGGGCCTGCTCGCCGGGCAGAGCGCGCTGTACGACCTCACACGACTGGTCAGGAGCCAGCTCGCCAAGCGCGGCACCCCCACGACCGCCCACGAACTGACGGGCGAGCAGTTCGACTCGATGGCCTTCAACCATGACGGGGACCTGGTGGTGGAGTTCGACGACTGCCAGGTCGGGCCGTGCTCCCTCGGCCGCCTGGCCGTGGCCGTACCCGCCCGGCAGGTGGAGCCCCTGCTGTCGCCGACCGGACGGGCGGCTCAGCATGCCGTACGGACGGCCTCCGAGCAGGTGTCCGCGACCGTGCCGAAGACGGTCCCGACGCCCAGCCCCGAGGCCGCCAGCAACCAGGCGGGCTCGGTCGACTGCGCCGCGACCAAGTGCGTCGCGCTGACCTTCGACGACGGACCCGGCCCCGAGACGCCCCGGCTGCTCGAAACGCTGCACGAGGAAAAGGCGCGGGCCACCTTCTTCACCATCGGCATCAACGCCGCCGCCCGGCCGGACCTGGTGCGCAGGATGAGTGCCGAGGGGCATCTGGTGGCCAACCACACCTGGGCGCACCGGGACCTGTCGAAGCTGCCGACCAGTAAGATCGCCGATGCGCTCGGCCGGGCCGAGGACGCCATTACGGCCATCATCGGCGAGCGCCCCACGCTGTTGCGCGCGCCCTACGGGGCGGTCAGCGAGGACGTCACGGACGTGGCGGGAGAGATGGGCCTCGCCATCGTCGGCTGGGACGTCGACGCAGGTGACGGGCGGGTGGACGACACCAAGACGATCACCGGCCGGGTGACCGGGCAGGTGCGGGCCGGGAGCATCGTGCTCATGCACAACGTCAACAAGACGATCGTGGACGCGGTTCCGGACATCGTCAAAAGATTGCGCGGGAAGGGTTACACCTTCGTGACTGTTCCAGAGTTGTACGGAACAGCAGGGATGCAGGCAGGACGCCTTTACCGGTCAGGCTCGGAGAGCACGTCTCATCGCCCCCAGACGTAGGCCACGCCTTAGGGGGACGTATAGTTGGCGCTCGTGACCCGAACAGTCCTCTTCGCACGGCTGCACGTAGACCTGTGCACAATCGCCGGCGGCCTGTGTCACCCCTAGTGGTTCTCCGGTAGCCCCTGATTGCCTCCGCGTTTACCCGCATTATGTGGCGAGGAAACGTGTTGAACCTCGCGAGGATCTAGCATGGAAACTGAGAACGCGCCCACAGCCACCGGCGCGTCGAGGAGGACTGAGCTGTGACGAAGCAGGTCCAGCAACTCGACCGCGTGATCATCCGATTCGCCGGGGACTCCGGTGACGGCATGCAGCTCACGGGCGACCGCTTCACCGCGGGCACCGCGGAGTTCGGCAACGACCTGTCGACGCTGCCCAACTTCCCCGCCGAGATCCGCGCCCCCGCAGGCACCCTCCCCGGTGTGTCGAGCTTTCAGCTGCACTTCGCCGACCACGACATCCTGACGCCGGGCGACGCCCCCAACGTGCTCGTCGCGATGAACCCGGCGGCGCTCAAGGCCAACCTGGGCGACCTGCCCCGTGGCGCCGACATCATCGCCAACATCGACGAGTTCACCAAGCGCAACCTGCAGAAGGTCGGCTACGCGGCCAACCCGCTGGAGGACGACTCGCTCAACGAGTGGCGCGTCCACGCGGTGGCGCTGACCTCGCTGACGGTCAAGGCGCTCGAAGGCTTCGAGCTGTCCAAGAAGGACGCCGAGCGTTCGAAGAACATGTTCGCGCTGGGCCTGCTCTCGTGGCTGTACCACCGGCCGACCGAGCACACGATCAAGTTCCTTGAGCAGAAGTTCGCCAAGAAGCCGGAGATCGCCAAGGCCAACATCGCGGCCTTCCAGGCAGGCTGGAACTACGGCGAGACCACCGAGGCGTTCTCGGTCTCCTACGAAGTGAAGCCGGCCAAGCTGGCGCCCGGTGTCTACCGCAACATCTCGGGCAACCAGGCCCTGGCCTACGGCCTCATCGCCGCGAGCGTGCAGTCGAAGCTGCCGCTGTTCCTCGGCTCCTACCCGATCACGCCGGCCAGCGACATCCTGCACGAGCTGTCCAAGCACAAGCGGTTCGGCGTCCGCACCTTCCAGGCGGAGGACGAGATCGCGGGTGTCGGCGCGGCGCTGGGCGCGGCGTTCGGCGGCGCGCTGGGCGTGACCACGACATCGGGGCCCGGTGTGGCGCTGAAGGCCGAGACCGTCGGCCTCGCGGTCACCACGGAGTTGCCGCTGCTCATCGTCGACGTGCAGCGGGCGGGTCCGAGCACCGGCATGCCGACCAAGACCGAGCAGACCGACCTGCTGATGGCCATGTTCGGCCGCAACGGCGAGTCCCCGCTGCCGATCGTGGCGCCGATGTCGCCGAGCGACTGCTTCGACGCCGCCATCGAGGCGGCGCGGATCGCGGTCAAGTACCGCACCCCGGTCATGCTGCTGTCGGACGGCTACCTGGCCAACGGCTCCGAGCCGTGGCGCCTGCCGGAAGTGTCCGAACTACCCGACATCTCCCAGGAGTTCACCACGGCGCCGAACGGTGATGACGGTGAGTTCCTGCCGTTCAAGCGCGACACCGACACGCTCGCCCGCCCGTGGGCCATCCCCGGCACGCCGGGCCTGGAGCACCGGATCGGCGGCATCGAGAAGGCCGACGGCACGGGCAACATCAGCTACGACCCGAACAACCACGACCTGATGGTCAGGACCCGGGCCGCCAAGATCGCCGGGGTCGACGTACCCGACCTCGAGGTCGACGACGCCGACGGCGACGCCAAGGTGCTGGTGCTGGGCTGGGGTTCGACCTACGGCCCGATCGCGGCGGCCGTACGCCGGATCAGGAAGAGCGGCGGCAAGGTCGCGCAGGCGCATCTGCGCCACCTCAACCCCCTGCCCGCCAACACCGGCGAGGTGCTCAAGAGCTACGACAAGGTGCTGCTGCCCGAGATCAACCTGGGCCAGCTCGCGCTGCTGCTGCGGGCGCGCTACCTCGTCGACATCATCAGCTACAACCGTGTGCGCGGGCTTCCGTTCAAGGCCGAGGAGCTGGCCGGAGTCATCCAGGACGTGATCGACAGTGACTGAGCTGATCAATGGGAAGGGCCTCGCGCTCGTCCCCAAGACGGACACCAAGCAGGGCCTGAAGGACTTCAAGTCCGACCAGGAGGTGCGCTGGTGCCCCGGTTGCGGTGACTACGCGATCCTGGCCGCCGTGCAGAGCTTCTTGCCGGAGCTCGGGCTCAAGCGCGAGAACATCGTGTTCGTCTCCGGGATCGGCTGCTCCTCCCGCTTCCCGTACTACCTCAACACCTACGGCTTCCACTCGATCCACGGCCGCGCGCCGGCGATCGCGACCGGGCTCGCCGCGAGCCGGCCCGACCTGTCGGTGTGGGTGATCACTGGTGACGGTGACGCGCTGTCGATCGGCGGCAACCACCTGATCCACGCGCTGCGCCGCAACGTCAACCTCAACATCCTGCTGTTCAACAACAGGATCTACGGTCTGACCAAGGGCCAGTACTCCCCCACCTCGGAAGTCGGCAAGATCACCAAGTCGACGCCGATGGGCTCGCTGGACAAGCCGTTCAACCCGATCTCGCTGGCCATCGGCGCCGAGGCGTCGTTCGTGGCCAGGACGATCGACTCCGACCGCAAGCACCTGCAGTCGGTGCTGCGCGAGGCCACCGCCCACCGCGGCACCTCGCTGGTGGAGATCTACCAGAACTGCAACATCTTCAACGACAACGCCTTCGAGCAGCTCAAGGATCCGGAGATCCGCGACGACATCACGCTGCGGCTGGAGCACGGGCAGCCGATCGTGTCGGCGTCGAAGGCGGTCGTCAGGGCGGCGAACGGCGGCATCGAGGTGGCCGACCGCGCCTCGGTGAGCGCCGACCAGATCCTGGTGCACGACGCGCACCACCCCGACCCGTCGCTGGCCTTCGCGCTGTCGCGGCTGGACGAGCCCGCGTTCGAGCACGTGCCGATCGGCATCTTCCGCTCGATCGACCGGCCCGCGTACGACGTGCTGATGGCCGAGCAGATGGAGGAGGCCGTGGCGCAGAAGGGCGCGGGCGACCTCAGCGACCTGCTCATGGGTGGAGACACCTGGCGCATCGGCTGAAAAGCCTGGGTAACGCAGCTCCTTCGCGAACCGATACACCTCCGATGCATCGGACTCGCGGGGGAGCTGCGGAGTGGCCGAAGCGCACAACGGGCCTGGTCAATCCCGGCTGAACGCCTTCAACCTGTTGCGCCTCCTGGGCGCGCTCGCGGTCATCGTCGAGCACAGCTGGGTGCTGACCGGGCACGGGACACCGCTGACCCCGGACAGCGGGATCGGCGTCGGCGGCATAGGCGTCGGGGTCTTCTTCCTCATCAGCGGCTACCTGATCAGCACGAGCTGGCTGTCCGATCCGTCGGTACGCCGCTACACGCTCCGCCGGGCGCTGCGCATCTATCCCGCGTACGCGCTCGTCGTCGTCGCCACGGCCCTGCTGCTCGGGCCCCTGGTGAGCGCGCTGCCCGCGGCCTCCTACTTCTCCGGCACCGGCGCCTGGAGCTACATCGCCAGAGGGCTGCTCATCCAGCCGGTGAGCTACGCGCTGCCCGGCGTCTTCCAGGGGCTGCCCTACCCGGGCGCGGTCAACGGGTCGCTCTGGACGATCTGGGTGGAGGTGCTCTGCTACGTCGGCGTGGCCGTCATGGGCCTGCTGGGGCTGCTGCGCCGCCGGACGGTCCTGGTCGGGCTGGTGCTGCTCGCGCTGGCCGCCGCCTCGGTCATCCACCTCACCGGCTACTCCGGTCCGCTCATCCCCCTGGTCGTGTCGGCGTACGCCGCGCAGCCCGTGGCGTTCTTCGCGCTCGGCATGCTGATCCGGGAGCTGCGCTGGGTCCCGCCGCTCTGGCTGACGGTCCCCGTGGTCCTCGCGTGGTGGCTGCTGTGGGGCACGCCGGTGGCCAATCTGGCGGCCATCGCGGCGGTCACCTGCCTCACGTTCCTCATCGCCTTCCGCGCGCCGGCGTGGCTGCACCGGCCCACCGGCTCCTATGACCTGTCGTACGGGACCTACCTGCTGGCCTTCCCCGCCCAGCAGGTGCTGGTCCAGTACGGGCTCCGGGCGCCCGCGCTCGTGTTGCTGGCCACGGTCGGCATCGTGCTGCCGCTGGCCGCGCTGAGCTGGCGGCTGGTCGAGCGGCCCGCGCTGCGCCTGCGGCAGCGCAAGCCCGTCCCGGTCCCGGTTCCGGAGACCTCCTAGCGCGGCTCCGAGGTCGCGGTTCCGGAGAACTCTTAGCTCGGCTCCGCCTGGGCCAGGAGTCGCTGCAGGTGCAGGCCCCGGTGCACGTCGATCTCGTGTGAGCGGCCGATCCGTACGGCGGTGGCGAACTCGGAGCGCAGGGTCGCCCTGGTCTCCGTCGAGTCCTCCGGCAGCAGTGCGGAGTCGAGCACCAGCGTGCCCTCCGGACCGTACAGCTCATAGCGGGTCCTGCGGCGCGGTGGGACCCGGCCGCAGATCGTCAGCTGGCTGATCACCTCGTTCTCGTGCAGGCAGGTCAGCGCCAGGAAACCGGACCGGTTGCCGGCCGGCCTGACCTCCGTGATGCGGCCCAGCGCCGCGTCGAGCAGGTCCAGGCCGTGCGGTCCGGTGTTGTAGAGCACGCCCGCGCGGGAGCGCCACGGGCTGTCGGCGAAGGTGTCGTCGAGGAACTCGCCGGTGAGCTGCATGGCGCGGGCGCCGATGGCCGGGAAGTCGCGGGCCTGCTTGAGGAACTCGCGGACGGCGGGACGGTAGCGGTTGGTCAGCACGAGCTGGGTGGCCACGCCGGTGGCGTCCACCACGTCGGCGAGCGCCTGCGCGTCGCGTACGGTCAGCGCGATCGGCTTCTCCAGCAGCAGCGCCCGGCCCCGCCGCGCCGCCTGGACGGCCATGGCCGCCTGGACGTCGGGCGGGACGGCGAAGACCACGGCCTCGCACTGCTCCAGCAGCCGCTCGTAGGAGGTGAAAGCGGGCACGCCGAAGCGTTCGGCCAGCGCCTGGGCGGCCGGGGCGCGCCTGCTCCAGACGCCCGCCAGCCGGGTCTCGGGCCCGGCGGCGAAGACGGGGGCGTGGAAGTCGCGCGCCCAGGGCCCGGCGCCGACCAGGCCCACGTTCACCGGCGCGCTCATGCCGTGACCTTGTAGACGTGGTAGGTGTTCTCTCGCTCGAAGGTGTCGGTGAAGCCGCCGTCCTTCACGGGCAGGGTCCTGTTCTCGAACAGGACCTCCACGCTGGAGGCCGACTCCAGCGCCTTGGGCAGTTTCAGCGTCTGCCGCCCCGGCTTGACGCCCGGCTTGGGCATGGCGAAGACGTAGGAGGAGCCGTCGAGGTCCTTGAGCATGGTGTCGAGTCCCGGCGCGAAGGTGTGGACGTAGGACTGGGTGTTCAGGACGGGCGCGAGCGTGCGGATCCGCCGGTTCAGCTCCGTCACGGCCGTCCGCGTCGCCTGGGCGCACGGCTCGCGCAGCACGTGCTGGCTCGGGCAGGGCCCGGCGAAGCTGTGGTTGAAGTAGATGACACCGCGCGCCTCGTGGATGAGGGAGTTCATCACCGCGCCGGCCACCTCGTCGCCGGTGATCGAGCGCAGGCCGTTCGAGCCCGGCCAGCCGAGCTCCACGAACGCGTAGATCGGCTGCCTCTTGCCGTCCAGGGCGTCGAGCTTCCTGCCCCGGTCGACGACCATGCCGTAGTTGGCGGCCCGCGGGCACCGGTCGGGTGGCAGCTTGATGAAGTTCTCGGCCTCCGGGCAGATGCCGGTGTCGGTGTACCAGTAGACGTCGGTGGACATGACGTCGGTGTAGCTGTTGACGAACTTCTTCGCCTCGTCGTCGGACTCCCACATGGCGATGCCCTTGCCGTAGTTGGCGTAGTGCAGGCGGCCGTCGTTCTTGGGCAGTTTGTCCTTCAGTGTGCGCATCGCCGTGTAGCCGCAGGGCGGCTTGTCGGGCAGGCACACCTGGCCTTCCCCGCCGTACTTGCCGCTCCAGACGCCGTCGCCCGGCCCGGCGAACATGTCGGGCTCGTCGGCGATCATCCAGCCGACCGTCTCGCTGCCCGACCCCGCCAGCGACTTGCTGGTGATCGCCGACATCCCGTTGGCGCGGATCAGGCCCATGTCGCTGTTGGCCGTCAGCTCGACGTAGGTGTTGAGCCCGGCCTCCTTGTCCATCCGCACGTCGCGTTCCTCGACCACGGACTCGAACCAGACCCCGATGGGGAAGAACGATGGAGCGGTCCAGCCCGCGGCGGCCGGGGCACTGAACTTGGCGTAATAGGCCGGGCCGCCATCCCAGGGGACGCGCGGCAGGCCGAGGTCGTCTCGGGTCGACTTGGCCTGTGCGAACACCCATCCCACGGCGATCACCAGCAGGGCGGTGACCGCGATGAGCAAGATCCGTCTGTTCGTCGTTCGAGAAGTCATTGCCCTCCCAGCTACGGGGCGATCCGGTAGACGTGATAGCTGTGCTCCGCGTCGAAGGTCTCGGTGAAGTGTCCCTCCCTGTCGACCGGGATGCTCCGGTCTTCGAAGATCTCCTCGATGTGGCCCGCCGCCGAAAGATCACTGGGTACGGTCAGTACGCGCGGCCCCGGCGCCTGGCCCCGGCCGAGCATCGCGAACAGGTAGTAGGCGCCGTCGTGGCGCTTCAGCATGGTGTCCAGCTCGGGCGCGAAGTCGTAGGCGTACGACTGGGTGTTGAGCACCGGCGCGAGTCGCGCGATCCGGCGGTCGAGCTCGGCGACCCCGCGCCTGACCGCCTTCCCGCAGGCGCGCCGGAGCACGTTGTCCACCTTGCAGGCGGGGTCCGTGCCGTGCGCGTCGTAGACGATCCCCCTGGCTCCGTGGATCAGGGCGCTCATCGCCGCGCCGCCCACCTGCTCGGGGGTGAGGCCGGAGAGCGAGATGATCGCGTACACCGGCTGCCGGCGGCCGTCGGCGGCGTCCAGGGTGCGCAGCCGCTCGACCGTCGCGCCGTAGTTGGCCGCCAGGCGGCACTGGGCCGCCGGGAGCTGCAGCCACCGGGTGGCCTCGGCGCAGACGTTGGGGTCGGCGTACCAGGAGATGTCGGCCGCGACCACGTCCGAGTAGCCGTTGACGAACTTGGCGGCCAGCGCCTCCTCCTCCCAGTAGGCCACGCCCTTGCCGAAGGAGGCGTAACGCAGCCGCTCGTCCTTGGGCAGGCGCCCGGCGAGCGTGCGCATGACGGTGTAGCCGCACGTGACGAGTACGGGGGCGCAGACGGGTTTGGCGGTGAAGCCGCGCGCGCCCGTCCAGTGCCCGTTGCCCGGTCCCGCCCACACATCGGCCTTGTCGGCGATCAGCCAGCCCACGGTCTCGGCGCCCGCGCCGGGCAGCGGGCGGCTGGTCAGCGCGGTCATGCCGGACTTCCTGAGCAGCTCGGGGCGGCTGCCGGCGGCCAGTTCGACGTAGGTGTTGATGCCCGCGGCCCGGTCCAGCGCGACTTCCCGGGCGGTCCGCGCCGAGGCGAACCAGAGCCCCACGGGGAAGAACCCGGGACGGGTCCAGCCCGCGCTGGCGGCCGAGCCCTTGTAGGCGGCGGGCCCGCCTTCCCAGGGCAGCGCCCGCAAGGCCATCGCCGGCGCGGGCAGCGTGCTCGCGACGGGCTTCGGCGGGACGGACCGCAGCCACAGCCCGCCCCCGACGGCCACCGTCGCGGCGGTGAGCAGCGCCGCCCACCGCGTGACTGTCAGTATTCTCACGCCCGCCCTCTTCAACTCCGTGCGTCGGGTGTCTGCTCGGCCAGCGCCATGAGGTCGGCCGCCCGCGCCGACCAGGAGGCGCCGGCCAGCGAGCCGCGCAGCCGCTCCGGCGACTGCGGGCCGCCTTCGGCCAGGCAGACGCGGATGGCCTCGATGAACTGCTCAGGGGTGGTCGCGGTCCTGACGCGGTCGGCGTAATGGGCCAGCTCGTCGAACTCGGTGCTGACCACGGGCAGGCCGAGCGCCAGGAACTCCTTCAGCTTGATCGGGTTCGCGTGCTTGATCCACTCGTTGTCCAGCCACGGCATGATCGCCACGTCGAAGCCCGAGCCGTAGGCGGGGATCACCGAATAGGGGCGCAGGCCCAGCCAGTGCACGTTGGGGTGCTTGGTGAGCCGTTCGATCTGCCCGTTGGCGTCGCCGACGAGCACGAGCGACGCCTCGGGCAGGCCGAGCGCGACCCGTTCCAGCAGGTCGAAGTCCACCACGAAGTCGTCCAGGGCACCGAAGAAGCCGATCCTGGGCCCCGGGACGGCCCGCAGGTCGGCGGGTTGCCGGTCGGCCGGTACGCGGCTGAAGTGCTCCAGGTCGACCCCGTGGTCGAGGAAGCGGGCCCGCGAACCCGCGAGCGGGCGTTCCTCGGCCATGAGCCCTCGGCTGGCGTACACCACGTGGTCGGCACGTTCCAGAAGGTCACGTTCGAGGGTCTCGATCGTCCTCGTGTCGGACTCGGGGAAGGCGGAGTGGCGGTCCGACCGATTGAAGATCAGCGCGCGGCGGCGCATCGGGCGTACCACGTCCCAGGCGGTGGGGATGGTCACCACGATCACCGGCACCTTCAGGCCCAGCCACCCGCAGACCGCCCGTACCTGGGTCCTGACCAGCCAGGCGTTCAGCCCGCGGCCCAGGCGCGAGCCGTACAGGGGGAGCGGGAGCGGCGACATCACCCACAGGTTCGGCTCCACCCGCCGGACGAACTTGGCCACGCTGCGCAGCTTCCTGGCGATGCGCCGCAGCACGAAGGTGGAGCGGCCGGGCATCGGCATCCGCATGCCGATGCTGTTGACGATCAGCACCTTGCGCGATCCCGCGAGGTGGCGCATGAGCTGGAAGTCGGAGTGGGCCCGGTTGTGGTACCACCAGTCCTGGGCCGAGAAGCAGACGTACGCGGGCGGCGATGCCGGGCCGCCCGGCGGCGTCGGCCACTCGTCCATCGTCGCGAGCTCGCGCAACGCCGCCCGGTGCCGCTCCCCTGCCCGCCGGCCGCGGGTGACGGCGCGCAGCGCCTCGTTCAGGGCGACCGCCAGGCGCATGAGCAGCGCGCGGGGCCTGCCGTACCGCTGCCGGTGCAGCCGCACCCGGTTGGCGGCGGCCAGCGTCCACAGCGGGCTGGAGTTGGCCTGCTCGCCGCCGAGGTGGACGGCCACCGCCGCCGGCTCGTAGCGGATCGAGAAGCCGTGGTCGCGGATCTTGAGCATGTACTCGGTCTCCTCCGAGTACAGGAAGTAGCGCTCGTCGAGCGGCCCCACCGCGTCCAGGCACGCGCGCGAGACCAGCCAGGCGGCGCCGGTCGCCCAGTCGGGCGTGCCCGGCCGCTCGTAGGCGCGCGGGTCGACGACGAGCTCGCCCAGCGGCGCGTGGCGGCCCGCTCTGAGCCCGCCGAGCAGCGCCTCTCCCACGGCCCGCAGCACTGTGGGGCGCCGGCGCAGGGACAGCTGCCGCACGCCGTCGGCGCCCACCAGCTGGGGCACCGCGATGCCCGTGCCGGGCACGGCCAGCGCCTCGCGCAGCAGGCGCACCGAGCCGGGTCTGAGCCGGATGTCGGCGTTGAGGATGAGGACGTCACAGCCGGGGGCGGCGGCGATGCCCGCGTTGACGCCCGCGGAGAACCCGCCGTTGCGGCCGGTCTTGACCAGCTCGACGGGCACTCCTGTGGCGAGCACCCGCTCCACCGTGTCGTCCGGGGAGTCGTTGTCCACGACGATGATCCGGGCCGGCTCCCCTTCGCTCAGCACGGTGTCCAGAGAGCGCAGGCACTCCTCGATGACCTGCCCGCTCTGGTAGGTGACGATCACGATGGCAAGCGGCGACCGCTCGGGAACAGTCATCAGGCAGACCAATCTGTGGGGATCAGGAGCGCCGGCCCGCGGCCAGCCGGTGCCACGCGGCCCCGGCCAGCAGCCTGAGCGCGAAGGGCAGGTCGTCACGCAGGTAGCGGCGGACGAGTCGACGGGGTTCGAGGGCGAGCCTGAACAGCCACTCGCCGCCCACCCGCTGGATCCCGTCCGGAGCCCGCCGGAACTGCCCGGCGGCCATCGGGATGGCGGCGCCGCAGCCGATGTACCAGGCGTGCGGAAGTTCGGGGCGGAGCGCGGCTATGACGCGTTCCTGCTTGGGAAAGCCCAGGCCCACGAAGACGAGGTCGGGCGCGGCCGCGCGGACCTTCTCCACGGCCTCCCCCATCCCGCCGGCCAGCCGCTCGAAGCCGAAGGGTGGCGCGTACACCCCGGCCACCCGCAATCCGGGGTAACGCCCGGCCAATACCTCGCCGGCGGCCTCCGCGACCCCCGGCTCGCCGCCGAGCAGGAACACCGACCGCCCCTCGCGGGCGGCGACCTCGCTGAGGGTGAAGATCAGGGAGGCTCCGGTGACGCGGTCGGATACGCGCAGTCCGCCGAGCCGGGCGGCCCACACCACCGGCATGCCGTCCGCGACCACGAGTTCGGCGCCCGCCACGAGCTCGGCGAGCTCGGGGTCGCGGGTGGCGGCGCGGACGATGTCCACGTTGGCGGTCACGATCATGCCGCCCAGACCGTCGTGCCAGGCCCGCGCGAGGTGCTCGGCGACCTGCGGCTCGGTGATGGCGTCGATCCCGACGGCGCCCACCCGCGCGCGCGGCGCGACAGGTAAGGCGCGGTTCTTTGGACCGTTCTCATCCGACGAGTGGTCCATCGGAATGCCGCACCCCCCGTCTGCCGACTCACCCTTTGGACATCGGTATCGGGCTATATCCGTTACACGCTGGCGACGGCACGGAGGCCGGGCCAAGATGTGCCCATGAGAGTCGAGGAAGGCGCGCTCGCGGGGACGCTGCTGTTCATCCCGAGCCCGCACAGTGACGAGCGCGGCCTGTTCACCAGGACGTTCGACGCCGAGATCGCGGCCGAGCACGGCCTGGACCCCGCGTCGTTCGTCCAGGACAGCCAGTCCCGCACGGTCAAGGGCGCGATCAGGGCCATGCACGGCCGCTCCGGCCGGGGCGAGGCCAAGCTCGTCAGGTGCGCCCGCGGCGCGGTGCACGACGTCCTCGTGGACGCCCGGCCCGGCTCGCCCACCTTCGGCGAGCGGATGTCGGTGGTCCTCGACGACGAGACCTTCATCCACCTGTACGTGCCGCCCGGCCTGCTCCACGGCTACCAGGCGCTCAGCGACGCCGACGTCTGCTACCGGATCGACCGGCCGCACGACCCGGCCGAGGACATCTCCGTCCGCTACGACGACCCCGACCTGGCGATCGACTGGCCGCTCCCGGTCTCGGCGATCAGCGCGCGGGATCTGGCGGCCGGCTCGTGGAAAGAGGCGCGGCGGCGGCTGGAGGGCTGACCTCGCGGCGCGGGGGCTCTTTCAGCGTCCCCGCGCCCGGAAGCCCGGCCTCGCGGCGCGCGGCCCGCATCAACGCCCCGGCCAGGCCGATGAGCAGGAACGACAGCGCGGTGGCCGTGCTGAAGGAGTTCAGGTCGAAGGTGGCCGAGCCCACCACCGGCACGATCAGGCAGGCGGCCAGCGTCAGCCCGAGATCGCGGGTGCGGTCGTCCGCGCTGATGCTCCTGACGCGAACGGCCGACCACATCCCGACGACGAACAGGCCGACGAACGCCAGCACCCCGATCGCGCCGCCCTGCACGGCCGTCAGCAGGTACTGGTTGTCGAAGACCGGGTGGTGCGGCGGGAACCAGGTGCCGTTGCCCCGGCCCAGCAGGGGATGCTGCGAGAACTCCGAGATCGCCGTGGTGTAGTCGTTGGTCCGCCAGCGCAGGCTCTCGTCGTTGTCCAGGTTGGTGAACAGCCCGGCGATCGCGCCGATCAGGCCGGGGACGAGCAGCTTCATGACGACCAGGAAACCGGCGAGCGCGACGGCCGCCCGGACGCGCCGGGCGTTGGGCCAGCCGAGGAACAGCACCGCCCCGGAGGCGGCCAGGCCCAGGACCGTCGAGCGCGAGGCGGAGAAGGCCATCCCGCAGGCGATCAGGGCCACCACGGTCCACCAGCGCCGCTGCGGCTCACCGTGTTCGCGGGCGCCGAAGGCGTAGTGGAGGGCGACCGGCAGCACCATCGCGGACACGACGCCGAACTCGATGGGGTGCCCCGCGGTCGAGGCCACCCGGTTGAGCCCGTTGCGCTCCAGGATCGTCACTTCCACCGCCCGCAGGCGGCTGCCGGGGATCTGCATGTACTGGGTCACGTCGAACGACAGCAGGAACTGGATCGCGCCGATCACCCCCATGATGGCGCCGACCACCACCAGCGTCTTCAGCACCAGGTCGAGCCGCTCGCGGCTCGGCACGCCGTCCACGCCGATCAGCGCGATGCCCACCATCGCGACCGCGATGACCAGCACGTGGTCGGACAGGTCCTGCTCGTAGGAGGGCAGCCACCCGGCGGAGGCGTAGGCGTAGGTGGCGAGGAAGGCGAGCGCGTAGAAGTAGATCGCGTAGCGCACCGCCGACTGCCCCTTGGCCGCGCCGAGCGTACTGGTGAGGTGCGCGCAGAACCACCAGACGGCGGCGAACAGCCCGATGGCCTCCGCGTAGGTGAGGTCGAACGGCAGGCCGCCGATCACCTGACGGGCGGGCACCAGCATGAGGACCACGGTGAAGATCGCGCACAGGGTCGCGGCGTCGGCCCGGTGGGGCACCGGCCGGACGATGGACCGCTCGATGGCCACGTTCACCGCTGCAACACCGCTTCCTCGGTCCGGACGTCCGCCTCGGGCGCCGGTTGCGGCCCGTCCCGCTCGTCCCTTCTGCGCCGCAGCCCGGTCATGACGCTCTCGGCGCAGAAGGAGGCGCCGAGCGCGGCGGCCACGCCCAGCGCGAACACCGCCGCGGCGCTGCGGATCTTCCCGCCGCGCTCCGGCAGCGGCTCGGTCGGGGAGACCATCTCGTTCAGGTTGATGTACGTCTCCGGCGGGGCCTTCAGCACCTCCTGGCGCCGTTTCAGCTCGACCTTGGCCCGCTCGGCGACCCGGACCACGATCGCCCGCGCGTCCTGGGGCGCCAGGCTCTTGCCCTCGATGACCACGAAGGGCGCGCTGATGAGCAGTTCGGGATTGGGGTGGCCGTTGTTGACCTTGTAGGTGGTCTTGCCGTCCGGCCGGATGCCCATCTGGCCGGCCACCTCCGCGGTGTTGAGGATCTGCACCAGGATGGAGGCCGACATGTTCAACCCGCCGTCGAAGTTGAGCAGCGGGTTGATGATCGGGTTGGGGTTCTTGGGGTTCGGCGGCCGGTACGACCCGCTCGGCGGCACCGTGAGCACCATGACCGTCGTCGAGGAGTACTGGACGGGGATCTGGGTGTAGACGCCGTAGGCGGCGGCGAGCGTCAGCAGGAACGCGGGAGCCGCGATGTACCAGCGACGCAGGAGGACGATGATCGCGCTCCAGAAGTCCAACACAGCCCCCCAGGCATGTTCCAGCCGTACGTCAAAGCATCGGCGAGGCTGCGACCAGCGTTACTTATCACGTGTAACGTGCCAAAGCTTCACTGCGATGAGGGTGAGTGACCAAGCCCATGGCCTCGCTGGCCGTCGTCACCCCCAGCTATGGACCCGACGCGGATCAGTTCGCCGATCTGCACCGCTCCGTACTGGAGTACACCCCCGAGGACACCGTCCACCACGTCTTCGTGCCGCGTGCCGACCGGCGCCTGTTCGCCGCCCATGAAGGGCCCCGCTGCCGGGTCAGGACCGTCGGCGAGCTGCTGCCGAAGCGCTACGTCAAGGTGCCCCGGCTGGGCATGTGGGTCAACGCCCTGCGCCCGTGGCCGCCCGTACGCGGCTGGGTGATGCAGCAGATCGTCAAGCTGGCGGCCACGGCGGCGATGGACGCGGACGTGGTCCTGGTGGCCGACTCCGACGTGGTGCTCGTCCGGCCGACGACCGCCCAGCGCTCCCTGGTCGGCGGCCGGACGCTGCTGCACCGGCTGGAGGACGGGGTGCACCCGCTCATGACGCGGCACGTGCTGTGGCACCAGGTCGCCCGCGAGCTGCTCAAACTGCCACCGGCGCCCGAGCCGCCACTGCCCGACTACATGAGCCCGCTCACCTTCTGGGACCCCGCCATCGTGCGCGGGCTCCAGCGGCGGCTCACCGAGAACACCGGCCGGCACTGGGCCGACGCCTTCGGCTCCCGGCTGCACGTGTCGGAGTTCATGCTCTACGGCCTGTTCGTGGACGAGGTGCTCAGCGCGCCGGACGGGCGCCCGCCGTCGGACACCGGCCTGTGCCACAAGACCCCCGACGAGTCGCCGATGGACCTGCCGACCGCCCTGGCCTTCGCCGATCGGCTCGGGCCCGGGGCGATCGGGATGATGATCTCCGCCAAGTCGGGCACCCCGCGAGAGGTGCGGCAGGCGGCCATCGAGCGCTGCGCCGAGGTCGCCAATCGGGTCGCCTAGCCCCGAGCGCTGCGCCGAGGCGGGTTCCCCGACCCCGAGCGCTGCGCCAGAGCCGGGTTCCCTAACCCGCGCGGCCGTCCTGGTCGGGCTTTCGCTGGTCGGGGGCGATCCCCAGGAACTCGCCGTTGATCCGGGCGAACTCCTCTGTCGGGGGGCCGTCGCTGTCGCGGTCCACGGACGGGTCGTCGTCGGATCCCGCGGAAGACATGGCCGTTGAGCGGCCATTAAGGGGCTTCGCCGCTTCCGGCTCGGCGGCGGGTTCGGACGCGTCCGCTTCGCCCTCGGCCGGCTCCGCCGGGGCGGTACGGCCGCGGACGCGCCGGATCCACATCAGGTAGGCGGCGCCGAAGCCGAAGAGCAGGGCGACGACCAGCACCTCCACGGCCAGCTGGATCTTGCCGCCGCCGTCGTACTCGACCGGGATCAGCGCCACGTTGTTGACCGCGATGAACGTGCTCTTCGGCGCGCCCAGCGAGGTCTGGTAGCTGGTCAGCTCCTCACGCAGGCGCCGCTCGGCCCGTTCGAGGATGCCCTTCGCCGTCTCCGCCGTCCGGCTCACGACCTTGATGTGGATGAACGGGCCCTGCGTCACGACGCCCAGCAGGTCCGCGTTCGACCGGCCGTCGTCGATGACGATCTCGGTGCTGCCGTTCTCCTCGATCCCGAGCTTGCGCAGTTCGTCCTTGCTGTTGAGCGCGAGGATGAGGATGCCCGCGACCGTCCGCAGCCCGTCGTTGTACTGCAGCAGCGGGTTGGTCAGGCCGACCGGCTTGGTGGGATCCATCGACAGGGTGCCACCGGACGGCGGCGCGGTCAGGATCAGCGACGACTCGGTCTCGTAACGCGGTGACCCCACGAAGAACGCCACCAACGCCAGAACGAGGGCGAGAGCGAGGATGGGAGGTCCAACACGCTTGTTTCGGATAAGGCCTAACAGATCGTTCCAAAAAGCCATATTTACCCGCCCAAGCCCCCGCCAGTATGGGCCAATGCCCTGGCCATAAAAAATGGTACAGATTGCTTATCGTGACCGGACGAGTCGATGTTACGAATCACCGGACCTGGTTGCCGTTCGCCCTACTTCGCGAGAACATCGGCGCGACCGTACCTCAGCCTCACCTCAGCTTCCGCTAGAAGGGCTGCCCGGATGACGTCCAGATCACCGAATGTACGCTCCTCCCCCTCACTCGTCGGCCGCGCCGAACCGCCCATCGGGGTCGGCATGCCCGTCTACAACGGCGAGCCGTACCTGGAGGGCGCCCTGCGCTCGGTCCTCTCCCAGAAGGGGGTCGACTTCGAGCTGGTGATCGCCGACAACTGCTCGACGGACGGCACCGAGGAGCTCTGCCGCGAGCTGGCCAGGACCGATCCCCGCGTCCGCTACCTGCGGCGCGAGCGCAACGTCGGCATCACAGCCAACCACAACAAGGTCGTCCACGAGACCCGCGGCGAGTTCTTCTCCTACGCCACCTCCGACGACGAGTACCACGAGGACCGCCTGGCCCTGCTCTCGGCGGCGCTGCGCCGCCACCCGTCGGCGGCGGCCGCCGTCTCGGGCGTCGAGGAGATCGACGAGACGGGACAGACCATCGGCACCTGGCGCGACACCGCCCCCACCGACCAGCCCGACCCGGTGACGCGCTTACGCCACCGGCTGGACAACTACGACGAGACCATGCACTTCTACGGGCTCATGCGCAGGGAGACGCTGCTGCGGGCCCGGCCGCTGGAGGCCATCCTGCCCGCCGACCGGGTGATGATCTCGGGCCTGGC
Organism: Nonomuraea sp. NPDC049158; assembly: GCF_040648335.1. NCBI lineage: Bacteria > Bacillati > Actinomycetota > Actinomycetes > Streptosporangiales > Streptosporangiaceae > Nonomuraea > Nonomuraea sp. NPDC049158. Next base: position 238,297 of record NZ_JBEZDM010000009.1, on the reverse strand, counting down.
GCTGCTCGGGCCGCTGATCGTGGTGGACGAGCTGCTGCTGCGGCACCGCAACCACCCGGGCAGCAACAGCCAGGTCAACCACGCGCGGGCCTTCCGCGCCCGCGAGATGCCCGGAGACCAGCGCTTCTTCCTGCCCAACGTGGAGGAGGGCCGCGCGCTGCTGCGGGTCATCAGGAACGCTCCATTGACCCGCGGCCAGCGGCTGCGCGCCTACGCGGCGCTGCGGCCATGGCTGCGGCGCAACGCCGTGCCCATGGCCCGCAACGTCGCCCACTCGGCCATCGACGTGGCCCGCAGCGGGCGGGCAGAGCTCAGCTCGTCACCACCTCGCGAATCTTCCTGATCCGCTCCCGCGAGAGCCCGGTCACCACGTACACGATCAGCCCGGCTCCTCCGGCGGCGCAGAGCCGGACGAAGTCGAAGGCGCCCTCGGTCAGCCTGGCCACCAGCCAGGCGGTCAGGCCGGCCAGCAGGCCGCCGAGGAGCAGCCGGAGGATCCCGGGCAGGACCGGTCCGAGCACGACGCCCGAGCGGCGCAGCTGCAGCGCCGTCACGGGCAGGGCGATCAGCAGGGCGACGGCCGCGTGCGCGATCGCCACGCCCCGGATGCCGTCCAGCCGGGCGCCGGCGTACAGGGCGGGCAGCAGTGCCACGGCCCAGCTCAGGTTCATCCAGACGACGAGCCTGGTCGCGCCGAGCGAGGTCAGGATGTCGAAGGCCAGCGCGGTGAGCATCCGCACCACCATCAGCGCCATGAGGAAGGACAGCGCCTGGGCGGCGGGCAGCCACCGCTCGCCGTACAGGAAGGGCACGACCAGGGGCGCCAGCACGCCGAACAGGACCGCGACCGGCAGCACCAGCGTGATCAGCATCGGCACGAGCTGCTGGACGCGCGCGGAGAACGCCTCCGGGCGCTCCTCGGCGACCCGCGAGAAGCCGGGCAGCGTGACGTGGCGCAGGGCCTCGCCGACCAAGCCCGGCACCCAGCTCGACACGTTCAGCGCGATCATGTAGAAGCCGAGCGTGGTCGCGCCCAGCAGCCGGCCGATGATGATGGCGTCGGCGTTGAGCACCAGCGCCTCGATGGCCAGGCTGACCGCCAGGGGCACGCCGAAGCCCAGCAGCTTGCGCGCGATGGCCCGGTCGAAGCCCAGCCGCAGCGGCATCTTGGCCCAGAAGAACACCAGGACACCGCTCACCAGCGAGTTGGCGACCGCGCCGATGACGAAGCTGTAGACGCCCGCGCCCATGACCGCCAGCGTGATCGCCACCGGCACCTGGACGGCGATGCCCGCCATGTTCGCCTTGGCGATCTTGTCCTGCTGGAAGCCGCGGAGCATGACCGCGCTGCGTACGTTGACGAACCCGTCGATCACGATGATCACGGTGAGCAGCCGCACCACCGGCGTGGCGGAGACGTTGCCCGCCAGGCCGGTGAAGTAGGGCGCCGCCACCCAGAACGCGGCGTAGATGGTCACGCTGAGGGTGAGGACCACGGTGGTCGCGGTGACCACCATGTCCTCCAGCTTGCCGCGCCACTGCACGACGGCCGCGACGATGCCGGCGTCGTTGATGTAGAAGAGGAACTGGTTGGCGGCCAGCGCGACCGCGTACAACCCGAAGTCCTCCGGGGCGAGCAGGCGGGCCAGCACGAGGCTCAGGGTGAAGGTGGCCAGCTTCGACCCGCCGCGCGCCAGCAGCCCCCACCGCAGTCCCCTGCCCGCCGATCCGGCCCGGTGATCGCTGACGGGCTCGTTCGTGCTCACTGCTGGTTCACTCACCGTCCGGCACCCGTTCGAGCCAGATCTCGCGCCAGAAGGGGAAGAACTCGCGGGGGCAGTTCAGCGAGTGGACGCCCTCGCACACCACGTCCTGCAGCACGATGCAGGGCGTCTTCATCTCCAGCATCCGTCCCGTGGGCTCGTCGATGCACCGGTCGACCCGGGCGCGCACCCGCGCGGTGCGGCCGCAGTGGCGGGCCAGCTCGGCGTCGAAGTTCATGCCGCGGTTGGACAGGTCCTCGTTGACGGTGGCCAGGATCTCCTGCTTGGACCGCACGCGGACCAGCTCGCCCGGCTGGAGGTCGAGCGTCTGGACCGGCGTGCGGCCCCTGACCTCGCCCTTCATCGTGCCCCACGGCCGGCCGCCCTTGATGCGCAACGCGCTGGGCAGCTTTCTCCTGGTCAGGTGCTGGAAGCGGTTGTACAGCCCGATCCCGGTCGCCTTCAGGGTCCTCAGCACGCCGACGTTCCGCGTCCGTACGTCCGCCACGAACTGCCCCAGATCGGCCATCGGCAGCGGTACGGGCGCCGCTCGCAGCAGCTCGGTCGCCTGGCAGGAGTAGCGTTCGGTGCCGTCCTCGCCCGGCGGCTTGCGGCTGTTGATCTCCAGCAGCGGCAGCAGCCGGGAGTCCGGCACGGCGTTCGGAGGCAGCTCGTCCGCCGCGACGCGCTTGATCCACGCCTGTTTCCAGTACATGGAGCAGGCCGTCTGGCAGCCGCCGTGCGCCGAGCCGTCGCACCGGGCGCCGAGCAGGTGCACGGCGCTGTCCATGCGCCGCAGGCCCGTCTTGGTCAGCGTGTCGCACAGCTTGTGCGCCACCTTGTGCACGGTGAGGCGCTGACCGCAGAACTTCAGCATCTCCGGCATGAACGGCAGGCCGTCCAGCTCACCGCGCTCGTCCAGCGTGGCCAGGATCTCGGCCTCGCTGCGGATCTCCACCAGGTCGCCGACCCGCAAGCTCATGGTTTCCATTCCCTCACCAACTCCGCTTCCCTCACCAAATCGGCGTCTTCGAGGCTCGCCGCCGCTTCGGCCACCGCCTGGAACGGGAGACCGGCCCGTTCGGCGATGTCCAGCAGCGAGTGCGTGCCATCCGAGAGGTTCAGCACCCAGAGCATGGCCATCTGGGCCTGCTTGGTGTCGCTCCTGCCGCCGAGCGCCCCGTACAGGCCGCGCCGGCCCAGTTGCGGCTCGCCGTAGGGGCTGAGGTTCTCCAGGCGCCGGTCTCCCTCCAGCACCCGGGTCACCTCCCAGCAGGTCTCCAGGGTGTCCGCCATTGCCTCGGGGAGCACGAACGCCGGATTGTCCCCCGAGGTGTGGTACTCCGGGTAGCCCGCGTACGTCGATCTGGTCAGGCAGCCGACCGGCAGGTCGAACCCGGGCGAGCAGTACTGCCGCTCGTCGTAGCCGTACGGGGAGAAGTCGAGCGTGCGGTGCGGGCGTCCGGAGGAGCGCAGCACGTGCCCCACCGCCCGGTCGATCTCCGTGTCGCCGCGCCTGCTCCGCTTGTACGTGAGCGCGCCGCCGTCCCCCGCGCAGGCGAGGACCAGCCCGTGCCTGACCCGCTCGACCGCGTCCCGGTTGCGGGCGAGCCAGGTGATCGACCCGATCGTGCCGGGCGCGAACAGGAAGCGGTAGGTGTAGCGCGGCGAGGCCGCCGCAAGCCGCCGGGCCAGCTGGACGGCCACCGCGATGCCCGCCAGGTTGTCGTTGGCCAGCGACGGGTGGCAGGTGTGGCAGGAGATCAGCACCTCTTCGCTCGTCCGGCCGGGCACGACGTGCTCGGCGTACGTGAGGTGGCCGTCCGCCAGCGTGGAGTCCACCACGACCTCGTACTCGCCCTCCTGGAGGCCCTCCAGGGTCTCGTGACGCAGGCAGAACCCCCAGTCCTCGGCGTAGTAGCCGGTCCGGTAGGGGATGAGATCCGGCTGGTCCGGCAGCGTGTGCAGGTGGCCGCGGAGCTCGGCCAGCGGCATCCGGGCCGACACCGGCACGCTGTAGCCGACCACGTGCAGATTGGACTCGGCGAAGTCGACGACCTTGGCGCCCGTGGGGTCCTTGACGTAGGCGTCGCGGATGTTCCACTCCTTGGGCACGTTCCAGTCGAGCACCTGCGTGCCGGTGGGCACCTCGTGCACGTTCAGCGCGATGTGCTCGCCGACGATCTCCAGGGTGCGGCGGACGCCGTCGCCCGTGATGCTCCGGCACAGCGGGTAGAGACGCTCCACCAGCTGGTGCATCTCCTTGCCGAGGCCAGTCTCGAGGGCATCCTTTTCGAGGCCGGTCACGAGGGCATCAGCCGCTCGTCGACCGTGCCCGCGGCCTGCCGGTCCGACAGGCGGGCCAGGCGGGTGAAGCGGCGCTCGAAGCCCTCCCTGGTCAGCCCGTGCCGCCGGTAGGCGTCGATGAGTTCGAGCGCGCCCTCCTTCACCGACCGGCGCGCCTCGTATCCGGGCAGCGCGGCGCGGATCCGCGAGAAGTCGACCCGGTAGGAGCGCGGGTCGGCGCCCGTCTCCCCCGTGATGGCCAGCGTGGCGCCGGGCACCGCCTCCACCACGGTCGCCGCGATCCCGGCCACGGTGACGTTGTTCTGCTCGGTGCCCACGTTGAACGCCTCGGCGTGTACGGCCTCGCGCGGCGCGGTCAGGGCGGCGGCGAACGCGTCCGCGATGTCCAGCGCGTGCACCAGGGGCCGCCACGGCGTGCCGTCGGACAGCACGCGTACCTCACCGGACAGATGCGCGTGCCCCACCAGGTTGTTGAGCACGATGTCCGCGCGCAGCCGGGGCGAGAAGCCGAAGGCCGTGGCGTTGCGCAGGAAGACCGGCGTGAAGTCGGCGTCGGCCAGCTTCAGCACCTCGTCCTCCACACGCACCTTGGACTCGGCGTAGGGGGTCACGGGACGCAGGGGCGCCTCCTCCGTGACCAGGTCGTCCCCGCCCGCGGCTCCGTAGACCGAGCAGGTGGAGGCGTACAGGAAGCGCCGCACCCCCGCCTCGCGGGCCAGCCGGGCCAGCCGTACGGAGGCGTGGTAGTTGATGTCGTAGGTCAGCTCGGGCGCCAGCGAGCCGAGCGGGTCGTTGGACAGGGCGGCCAGGTGCACGACCGCGTCGAATCCGGCCAGCGCCTCGGCCGGGACCTCGCGCAGGTCCACGGCGAGCCCTTGGGGGTCGTCGGGCCGCGGCCCCAGGACGCAGTCGGCGAACAGCCCCGAGTCGAGGCCGATCACCTCGTGTCCCGCTCCGGCGAGTACGGGGGACATGACGGTGCCCAGGTAGCCCTGGTGTCCGGTCAGCAGTACACGCATATCCGGCTAGTCTCCTGCGAGGTCGAGGGTCAGTTTGCGGGTGTGGAAGGCTTCGGCGTACCTGTCGCCGCACTCGATCCCGCGGATGCGGGCGAGCCCGAGGAAGGCCTCGTCGTCGAACCAGGAACGCCGGAGTTGCGAGGGGTAGTGCCGCCGCAGCAGGGCGACCTTCTCCGCCGCCACCTCCGGCCGCAGCGGCTGGTAGGCGGCGGGGCGGCCGAGGTCGCCGTCCCACTTGACGATCTCGTAGCCGAGCGTCAGGTGGTCGCGGAAGACCGTGGGCACGAGCTCGGCCAGGCCCCGGTGGTCCTGGTGGGCGTCTCCGGGATGCGGGCCGAGGATCAGGTCGGGATCGGTTCTGGCCCGCAGCAGCTCCAGCGCCTCCTTGGCCTGCTCCCAGTGCGCGGGCAGCCGGCCGTCGGGCAGCTTGAGCACGGTCAGCCGCAGGTCGGCCCCGGGACAGAAGGCGGTGAGCGCCGCGTGCTCCTCGTCCTCCCGCTCGGTGCCGCCGCCGGACAGGACCAGCGCGTCGACCTGGAGCCCTGGCCGGCCCGCGCAGAGGGTGAGCAGCGTGCCGCCCGCCCCGATCGCGATGTCGTCGCAGTGCGCGCCCAGCGCGACGATCCGGCCCAACCCGGTGGCCGTCAGCCGGATCATGCCTCCCACAGCGCCCAGGGCCTGTCGCCGCGCGAGTACGCCTCGTCCAGCTCGATCCGCTGGTTGACGGTGTCGGTCGGCCGCCAGTAGCCACGGTGCCGGTAGGTCATGAGCCGGCCGCGCTTGGTCAGCTCCACACAGCCATCCCCCACCAGATCCCCATTTTCCGGAATGTGATCGAAAATTTCCTGACGGAGCACGAAATATCCGCCGTTGACCCAGATCGGCATCTGGGTGACCGGCGCGATGTCCCTCGCCAGCCCGTCGTCGTCGATGTCGATGCAGTGGAAGGTGCCGGGCGGCGGCACGACCATCATGGACGCCCCCACGTCGGCGGTCATGAAGCGGTCGACGATCTCCGGCAGCGGCGCGTCGGTGAGCACGTCGGCGTAGTTGGCCAGGAACACCTCCTCGCCGTCCAGATGGTCGCGGACGCGGCGCAACCGCTCGCCGATCGGCGACTGGACGCCGGTCTGGACGAAGGAGATCGACCAGTCCGAGATGTCCTGCGACAGCAGCTCCACCTCGCCGCCGCGCAGCCGGAAGTCGTTGGAGGCGGTCTCCTTGTAGTCCAGGAAGAACTCCGTGATGTGCTGGGCGCCGTAACCCAGGCAGAGGATGAACTCGGTGTGCCCGAAGTGCGCGTAATAGCGCATCACATGCCAGATGAGCGGCCGGGGACCGACGAGCTGCATGGGCTTGGGGACCTCGCCGGCGGCTCCGGTGCGCATCCGCGTGCCGTACCCACCGCAGAAGAGCACGACCTTCATGGCACGATCTCCAGACTCGGGATGGGAAAGACCAGCTGACCGCCCCACTCGCGGACGTAGGAGAGCTGTTCGGTGAGTTCCGCTCGCAGGTTCCACGGCAGCACCAGGACGTAGTCCGGCCGGTCCTCGGCCAGGCGCTCGGGCGGCAGGATGGGGATCCGGGTGCCCGGCGTGAACCTGCCGTGCTTGTACGGATTGCGGTCCACGGTGTACGCCAGCAGGTCCTCGCGGATGCCACAGTGGTTGAGCAGCGTGTTGCCCTTCCCCGGAGCGCCGTAGCCGGCCACGGTCTTGCCCGCCTCGGCCGCGTCGATGAGGAAGCGGAGCAGGTCGCGGCGGACCTTGGCCACCCGGGCGGCGAACTCCGCGTACCCGGCCAGCTCGTCGAGCCCGGCCCCCTTCTCCCTGGCCAGCACGTCGGCCACCCGCTCGCTGGGCTCGCCGCCCGCCTCATCGGGCCGGGCCCAGAGCCGGATCGAGCCGCCGTGCGTCGGCAGCAGCTCCACGTCGACCAGGGTCAGGCCGCCGGTGGCCAGGGCCCGCCGCGCGGAGGCGACCGTGTAGTACTGGAAGTGCTCGTGGTAGATCGTGTCGTACTGGTTCAGCTCCACGAGCGTGAGCAGGTGCTGCACCTCGATGGAGACCCACCCGTCGTCGGCCACGAGCGCCCGCAGCCCTCGGGTGAAGCCGACGACGTCGGGGATGTGCGCGTACACGTTGTTGGCCACGACCAGATCGGCCGGCCCGTGCTCGGCGCGGACCGCCGCCCCGGTCTCCGGGTCGAGGAAGGCCGTAAGCGTGGCGATGCCCTTGTCCCTGGCCGCCTGGCCCACGTTGGCCGAGGGCTCGATGCCCAGGCAGCGCACCCCTCTTTCGGCCACGTGCTGCAGCAGGTACCCGTCGTTGCTGGCCACCTCGACCACGAAGCCCGGCGCGAACCGGTCCACGGCCGCCGTCACGAACTCCCGGGCGTGCTCCACCCAGGAGGTGGAGAAGGAGGAGAAGTACGCGTACTCCGTGAACGTCTCCTCCGGCTGGATCAGCGGCGGTATCTGGGCGAGCCAGCAGCTCGTGCAGACCCGCAGGTGCAGAGGGTAGGTGAGCTCGGGCTCGTCGAGCCGCTCCCTGGTGAGGAACAGCTCGCAGGGCGGCGTGGCACCGAGATCGACCACGCTCGCCAGTTCGCCCGAGCCGCAGAGCCGGCAGACGGTCACCGGCCTCGGCCTCTTCCGCGCTGTAACCAACGAGCCATGGTCCCCTCCCGATGTATGAGATTCAGTACGAACTACCGCTGGCTCGCTCCACGTGAGCCACGGCCTCCTTCTCGTACTCCGCCGACAGCTCCTCCGGGATGCGCGCCAGGTCCCCGGCGCGCATGAAGTCGCGCAGAGTGGTGCCCAGGCACGCCGCGTCCACGTTGGGCGCGCCCTTGCGCGATCGGACGTCGTCGATGTGCACGGTGCGGAAGTCGATGCTGAAGCGCGTCACGCCCGAGGTGTTGCGCACGGTCGAGTGCAACTGGGCGCCCGAGAACAGGAGCACCCCGCCCGGCTCCATGACGAACCTGAGCTCGCCGGACAGGTCGAGGTCCTCCTCCGGCTTCGGCTGCTCGCGCGTGTCGCTGTAGATGTGCTGGGCGGCCGACGGGCGCTCCGTCCTGACCCACGAGGCGTAGTCGTAGCGGCCGCTGCCGTTGCGCACGGCCTGGGTGAAGTACTCCGGGTGCAGGGCGAAGACGTTCTCCGGCACCACGTCGTAGACGGGGATCCACCAGTTCACCTGGTTGAACGGCGCCGAGTACCAACAGTCGCGGTGGGCGTGGTAGGCGTAGGAGATGCCCGAGTCGAGGTAGCCGTCGGAGGTCGAGGTCCGTAACCGCGGCACGTCGAAGTAGGTCTCGTCCGGCGCGAACCCCAGCTCGTCCAGCAGGACCGCGATGAGCTCCTTGCACCTCGGATGATGGATGAAGCGCGGCTTGACGTCGGCCAGCAGTGCGGCGAACCGCTCGACCGGCATGCTGTGCTGGGCGGTGGTGGGATCCGCGCCGCCGAAGGTCTCGGCGACCAGTTCGCGGGCGAAGGACACGAGCTCGCGGGACGCGGGCGAGGCCGTGTAGACGAAGACGTCGCCCTGGAAGATCCGCTCGCGTCGCGCCTCGTCGTTCATCGTGCTGCCGGTGAATACCGTGGTCATCTGGGCTTGCCCCTTACACGTGCATGGTGCGAGTCGAACCGATCTCCCCTCGTAGGTCTTGCGAGGCCGTGCGTGGGGCGGGATGGGTTGCTGGCTCCCGGAAACGTACTGATCGGGATGGTGGTCCTGACCCCGCTCAGGACCACATGCCTCAATCAACTGGCATTTCGCGACTGCCATCTCACGCGTTACACGCTCTGGTGGGAACGTTCCTGCTATGTCAGGATCCGGCTCATGGATCCCCTCGGTTTCGACGGCGCCTGGCTGTTCAGCCCGCGTATCCACAAGGACGGACGCGGGCAGTTCCTGGAGTGGTTCAGGAGCGACGAGCTCGACCGCCCGCTGGACCTCGCCCAGGCCAACTGCTCGGTCTCGGCCAGGGGCGTGCTGCGCGGCCTCCACTACGCGGACGTGCCGCCCGGCCAGGCCAAGTACGTCACCTGCGTCTCCGGCAGCGTCCTCGACGTCGCGGTGGACCTCAGAACCGGCTCGCCCACCTTCGGCCAGTGGGCGGCGGTGCAGCTGGACGACGTCTCGCGGCAGGCGGTCTACCTGGCCGAAGGGCTCGGCCACGCGTTCTTCACACTCAGCGAGTCGGCCACCGTGATCTACCTGTGCTCCACCTCGTACGCCCCGCGGCGTGAGCACGGCATCCACCCGCTCGACCCGGCCCTCGGCATCGTCTGGCCGGAGGGCATCGAGCCGATCCTCTCGGACAAGGACGCCGCGGCACCCACGCTGGCGGAAGCCACCGAACAAGGTCTACTCCCCTCCTACGCCGACTGCCTGGCCCACTACGCGAGCGCCCCAGGGACCCAGCAGGGCCGGCCAGGCCGCGTGTAGGGCGATGGACCACTCACGCATCGGCGGCAGCCCGGCGGCCTGCCAGTTCCCGTGCGCCAGCACGCTGTTGGCGGGGCGTGGGGCGGGCCGGCGCAGGGCCGTGCTCGGGATGGGTTCCACCCGGCCGGGATCGGCTCCGAGCAGGGAGAAGAGCTCTCTGGCATAGTCGTACCAGCTCGTCCGCCCGGCGCTCGTCCCGTGGTAGACGCCGGGCGGGGCGTCCGCCAGGCCGAGCTGGACGATCCGCTCGGCCAGGTCGCCGGTCCAGGTGGGCTGGCCGAACTGGTCGTCGACCACGGAGACCGTCGGCCGGGCGGCTTCGAGGCCGACCATCGTGCGGGCGAAGCTGCGGCCGTGGGCGCCGTAGAGCCAGGCCGTACGCACCACGTGGTGACCATGCTCCAGGGCCGCGTGCTCGCCCGCGAGCTTGGTCCTGCCGTAGGCGTTGATGGGCCCGGTCGGGGCGCTCTCCCGGTACGGCCCGGCCCCGGCGCCGTCGAAGACGTAGTCGGTGGACAGCTGGATCAGCCGGGCGCCCAGGTCGGCGGCGACCCGGGCGAGCACGGACACGGCCGTCCCGTTGATCGCCAGAGCCTCCTGCTCGCGCGTCTCGGCGTCGTCGACGGCCGTCCACGCGGCGCAGTTGACCACCACGTCGGGCCTGGCCGCGCGCAGCGCCCAGGCGACCGCGCCGGCGTCGCACAGGTCCAGCTCGGACCGGGTGAACGGGCGGACCCGCATGCCCGGCGTGGTCCGCAGCAGCTCCGTCAGGTCGGTGCCGAGCATGCCGCCCGCACCGATGATCGCCCACCTCATGCGCGCCGCCCCAGCACCAGGTCGGTGACCGTGGCGCGATGGTCGGTCCGCGGGAGCGCGAGCGTCTCGAACGAGCGCACGGCCACCCCCTCGGAGGCCAGCACGTGGTCGATGGCGACCTTGGGGACGAGGGCGGAGCGCCCGTAGTACGGCCAGGTCATGACGAGTCCCTTCCCGGTGACGGACGCGGCGTCCTGATAGCCGGTGGCGATCAGCTCCCTCAGCACCGCGTGGTCGAGCGTGGAGTTGAAGTCGCCGGCCAGGACGCGCGGCCGTTTCGCCACCGCCGGCGGCAGGACCCGGATGCTCTGCGCCCAGCACCCCGCCAGCCAGCCACCGGCCGGCGCGCAGGCGTGCACGCCGACGACGTCCACCTCCGAACCGTCGGGCAGCGTGAGCAGGCCTCCGACGTGCTGCCACTGGCCCGCCGCGAAGCCGAGGCCCGGACGCAGCGGGAAGCGCGAGTAGACGGCCGTGCCCAGCTGTTCCAGGTGATACGGCAGCAGGGTGAGCAGGCCGCCCCGGTCGAGTCGCGCCGCGAGGTCCGGGGTGAGCTCCTGGAGGGTGAGCACGTCGGGACGGCTCCGCTCGACCGCGCCGATCAGGGCCTCGGCGGGCACCGAGCCCACGCGCAGGTTCGCGGTCATCACGCGCAGCGGCTGCCCCGCCGCCTCGGGGACGCCCTGCGGCACCGCGCGCGGCAGCACCACCGAGGCCAGCAGCCCGCCCACCACCAGCGCGGCGTACGTGGCGGGCCGGTTGCGCAGCGCCAGAGCGAGCGCCAGCGGAACCAGCGAGCCCGCGGCGGCATAAGGGGTGAACGACACGAGCTGGGACCACCTGAGCTTGGGCTCCCATCCGGCCACGCGGAGCACCGCCCAGCCGGCGAACGGCGACAGCAGTGCCCAGAGCGCGGAGGTGAGCAAGGTGTTCTGCTTCAAGCTCTCCACCACGCCGCGTTGCTCGCGTACCAGCTGACGGTGTCCTTGAGCCCCTGCTCGAACGGGATCTCCGGCCGGTAGCCGAGCGCGCGCAGCTTGCTGTCGTCGAGCGAGTAGCGGCGGTCATGGCCCTTGCGGTCCTCGACGGGCTCGACCATGCTCCAGTCCCGGCCGCACGCCGCCAGCAGCCGCTCGGTCAGCTCCCTGTTGGTCAGCTCAGCGGTGCCCGCGATGTGGTAGACCTCGCCCGGCGCGCCCTTCTCGGCCACCAGGCGGATGCCCGCGCAGTGGTCGGCGACGTGGATCCAGTCGCGGACGTTCCCGCCGTCGCCGTAGAGCGGGACCCGCCGGCCGCGCAGCAGGTTCGTGACGAACAGCGGGATGACCTTCTCCGGGTACTGCCTGGGGCCGTAGTTGTTGCCGCACCGGGTGATCGACACGTCGAGGCCGTACGTGATCGCGTACGAGCGGGCGACCAGGTCGCCGCCCGCCTTCGACGCGGCGTACGGCGAGCGCGGCAGGATCGGCGCGGACTCCTCCCATGAGCCGTGGTCGATGGAGCCGTAGACCTCGTCGGTCGACACGTGCACCACCTTCGGGACTCCGGCCTCCAGACACGCCTGCAGGAGCGTCTGGGTGCCGAGCACATTGGTGCGCACGAACTCGGCCGGGCCGTCGATCGACCGGTCGACGTGCGACTCGGCGGCGAAGTTGACCACCAGGTCGTGGCCCGGCACCACCTCGCCGAGCAGCTCGGCGTCGCAGATGTCACCGTGGACGAAGGTGTGCGGCCGCCCTTCGAGGTTGGCCCGGTTGCCCGCGTACGTGAGCTTGTCGAGCACGGTCACGTCCGCGTCGGCCAGCCCGTGGACGAAGTGCGAGCCGATGAAGCCGGCCCCACCTGTCACCAGAATCCGTGTCATGAACTGATCTGCACCTTGCTGTGATCGCCCAGCACGAGGCGGTGGGCTTTGGGGGTGTCCGGAGCGGGGGTCACCTCGACGTCGTGGCCGATGAGCGACGACTCGATCCGGCCGACGCCCTGGATGGAGGCTCGAGGCAGCACGATCGAGTATTCGATCTCGCTGCGGCCGATCGCGCAGTCGGCGCCGATCGAGGTGAACGGGCCGACATAGCTGTCCTGGACGCGCGCGCCGGGGCCGATGATCACCGGGCCCACGACGCGCGAGCGTTCGACCACGGCGCCCGGCTCCACCACGACCCGCCCGATCAGCTCGCTGGCCTGGTCCACCAGGCCGCTCACCCGACGGTCGAGCGACTCCAGCACGAGCCGGTTCACCTCCAGCATGTCGGTGACGTTGCCGGTGTCCTTCCAGTAGCCGGAGATCACCGAGGACTCGACGCGCAACCCCGCCTCGATCAGCCACTGGATGGCGTCGGTGATCTCCAGCTCGCCGCGCCCCGACGGCTTGAGCTCGGCCACGGCGGCGTGAATGGCCGGGCTGAACAAGTAGACGCCGACCAGCGCGAGATCGCTCTTGGGCCGGTCGGGCTTCTCCTCCAGACCGACCACCCGGCCGGCGGCGTCGAGTTCGGCGACCCCGAACTGGCGTGGATCGCCGACCCTGGTCAGCATGATCTGGGCGGTGGGCCGCTCCCTGGCGAACCGGTCCACCAGGCCGTTGATGCCGCCCACGATGAAGTTGTCGCCCAGGTACATGACGAAGTCGTCGTCACCGAGGAAGTCGCGGGCGATCAGCACGCCGTGGGCCAGGCCCAGCGGCGCCTCCTGACGCAGGTAGGTCACCTGCAGGCCGAACGCGGAGCCGTCGCCGACGGCCGCCTCGATCTCGGCCTGCGTGTCACCGACGACCAGTCCGAGCTCCCTGATCCCCGCCTCGGCGATCGCCTCCAGGCCGTAGAACAGCACCGGTTTGTTGGCGACGGGCACGAGTTGCTTGGCCGAGGTGTGGGTGATGGGCCGTAGCCGTGTGCCCGACCCTCCGGCCAGCACGAGTGCTTTCACCGCTAGTAAGCCCCTTCTCCACGGGTGACGACGGACCAGGTCTTCCAGAGGATCTGGAGGTCGAGGATGAGGGACCAGTTCTCCACATACCTCAGGTCGAGGCGTACGGACTCCTCCCAGCTCAGGTTCGAGCGGCCGCTGACCTGCCAGAGTCCCGTCATGCCCGGTTTGACGACCAGGCGGCGGCGGACGTCGCTGCCGTACTTGGCGACCTCCTCCGGGAGCGGCGGCCGGGGGCCGACGAGCGACATGTCGCCGCGCATGACATTGACCAGTTGGGGGAGCTCGTCCAGCGAGTATTTGCGGAGGAAAGCGCCTACCGAAGTGATTCTTGGATCGTTCCTAATCTTGAAGAGCACCCCGTCCAATTCATTGGCATCGAGGAGCGCGCCTCTGAGCTTCTCGGCGTTCTCCACCATGGTCCGAAATTTCAAGACACGGAACTCTTTGCCGCGTTTGCCGACCCGGGTCTGGGTGAACAGCGCGGGGCCCGGGCTGGTGAGGCGGATCAGCAGCACGATCGCCAGCAGCGGCACGGCCATGAGCAGCAACGCGGCACCCGCTACGAGCCGGTCGAAGATGGTCTTGACGATCTGCCTGGCGCCGTCGAACTCGGGATGCTCCACGTGCAGGAGCGGCATCCCCGCCACCGGCCTGATGCTGATCCGCGGGCCGGCGACCTCCATGAGCGCGGGCGCCACGAACAGGTCGGTACGCGCGGTCTCCAGGCTCCACGCCAGCCGCCGCAGCGCCGACCCGTCGAACTCCGGGCAGGCCGTGACGGCGACCGCGTCGGCTCCCATCCGGTACACCACCTCGGCGACATCACCGAAGGAGCCCAGCACCGGGATGCCGTCGAGATCGACGTCCATCCGGTCCGGCGGCAGGCAGGCGCCTACGACCCGCATGCCGTGGTACGGCTGACGGCGGAACTGCATGACCAGGTCGAGGATGGATTCGCGATGGCCGACGGCGATGACCTCGCGCATGTAGTCGCCGACCACTCTCCGGCTGTGCAGCCGCTTCCGCATCTTGTAGCGGAAGTACAACGTGGACAGAAGCGCCAGCGGCAGCATCGCCATCACGAAGCTGCGCGCGACGACGGTCTGCGTGGCGTAGGCGCCGATCGCGACCGCGGCCATCAACCCGGCGCCGCCGTTGAAGACGGCCCTGAACTCCTCAGTGCCCTCGCCGTGCGCGCGTTGCCGGTACGCGCCACCCATCGCCAGCGCGAAGGGCCAGGCGATGACCAGGCTCACTCCTAGAACGAATTCGGCCAACGGAACGTACGCGCCGGACAAGAGGCGAATGCCCAGCACACAGACGCACGCGACCAGCGCGCACGCCGTGTCGCCACCCCACAGAAGCCGTAAGTACGCACGCGTCCAGATGCTTGACGCGTGACGTGGTACGGCTTCGAGGAGCACGACATCGGACTCCCCGGTCCCCACCCTCATAGCACCACCCTGAAAACTTTTGTGCACCGCAAGAACATGACGTTCCTTGAACCTCATGGGTTGACAAGTCCCCCATGCACAATCAAGGGCGGCGGCCCCCACTAAAGAGTAAAGATCCACTCCGACAAGCGATATACCGTTAAATGTCCACAACCGGACTGAACTTGGGGCTTGACGGAACGATCCAAAAGTGCTGATCGACATGTCGGCAAATGTGCGGTTTATGGCAACATTTCAGCAGGTTGCCAGAATATTGCGCCGCTAGTCATATTCCAGATCCGGCAGTGCGGACGGCGGGTCGGGACTCCGCCAGACGACCACGACTCCGTCATGTGCCGACTCGGCCGCGATGTGCAACCGGTCGAGGTCGAAATCGGGCAGATAGCGCAGACGCGCCAGAAACGTGGCGTCGGTGGCCGACCTGGGTACTACGCAGCCTTCGCCGTCGCGGTCGAGCAGGATATAGAGGACGTCCTCTCCTGACTCGGTCACCACACGGACCTCGACCACGTCCTCCCAGGCAAGGGCTTCGACGCTCCCGTCCGCATAGTGACGGGTCACGCCCTCTTCCGTGACGTACACGTAGGAGTCCGGCATCGGGTTGCCGTGCATGGCCGCGATTCTCGCGACATCTGGGGTCCCGCCGCAAGAGTTCGCGATATTGGGTGCGGATCTCCATCGCGAGATCGGCGCGGCAGAGGGTCAGGAAGGGCTCAGGAGGGGCTCGGGAGCGGCCTCGTTACGGGAGGTCGGTCTCAGCTCGGGGGGATGCGTCGCCGCCCCACGCGTGGCTGAGGTGAGCGACCACCGCGGCCCGCGCCGCCTCGGCCGGGCCGTCGGCGATGGCGTCGAGCAGCTCCCGGTGCTCGTGTACGAGCACGTCCCTGTCCTCGTAGACCTCGCGCAGGCGGACCAGGCCGAGCCGGGTCTCGGCGGCGAGCGCGCCGTAGAGCCGTTCGAGCCGCGGGCTGCCCACGGCCTCGATCAGTGCCTGGTGCAGCGCCATGTGCTCGGCCACCGACTCCGACCACGGCGCGTCGGCGGGCAGCGCGCCCATCCGGGCCAGCGCCGCCTCCGCCTCCGGCACCCGCCGCCCCGCCACGGCCGCGGCCATCAGACCCTCCAGCGGCCGGCGTACGTACATGAGATCGTCGAGGTCCGCGATCGTCACCTCGGGGACATAGGCACTGCGATTACGCTCACGCCTGAGCAGCCCTTCGTGCACCAGCACGGCCAGGGCCTCCCGGACGGTGGGCCTGGCCACCCCGTAGGTGGCGGCGAGCTCCTGCTCGGGCAGCGCGGTGCCCGGCCCGATCTCGCCGGAGAGCACCCTGCGGCGCAGCGCGTCGGCGAGCGCGCCGACCGCGGAGACGGGTCTGAGCGGCAACGTCACGGCTGCGACTCTAACGCCTTATTGGGACACACCGTTTCCCCCACGACCGTAGCCCGCGCGACACCTCGACCCGCGTCCTTCAGCCGCCACCCCCAGTTTGCGCCCCTTCAGGCGCCGATCTCTCCGCCACCGGCTTATCTGCGAGCGGCCTTTCGGACAGCCGCTTTTCTGGTACGGCCACGACCACGAGGCTGATCGCCAGCAGGACGAGACCGGCGACGGATACCGGGGTCAGCCGTTCACCGAGCACCACCAGCCCGAGCAGCGCGGCGACCGCCGGCTCGGCCAGGGCGAGTGTGGCGGCCGTGGCCACCGGTGTGGTGCGCAGTCCTCTGCCGTACAGGAAGTAGGACAGAGCGGTGGCGCCGATCCCGAGGTACAGGGCGGCGAGCAGCCCGCGCGGCTCGGCCAGCCACTCGGTGCCCCGCCAGAGCAGGATCGGCACCATGATGACGGCGGCACCGCCGAACATCACCCCCATGACCGCGTTCGACGACGCGCCCGTGCTGATCGCCCGAGCGGCGGTGACGGCGTAGAACGCGTAGAGCAGCCCGCCGAGCAGCGCGAACAACACCCCGGACACCATCTGCCCACCCGCCTGCGCACCACCGCCCACGATCAGGGCGGCGCACCCGCAGACCGCGGCGGCGGTGGCCATGGCCCACCGCCGGCTCGGCCGCTCACCGTGCAGCAACCAGGAGAGCACCCCGGTGAAGACGGGCCCGCTGCCGATCGCGACGACCGTGCCAATGGCCACGCCGGTGCGGGCGACCGCGGCGAAGAAGCACAACTGGTACACGGCCACGGCAACGGCGGCGACCAGCAACCCGGGCGTCACCGGCAACCTGGGCGTGACCAGCGGGCCCCGCCTGGCTCGCGCCCCGGCTCCGGCCCCGGCGAACAGGCCGAACAGGGCGAGCGCCGTACCGCCGATGACCAGGCGGGCGGCGGCCAAGGCGATCGAGTCGGCCGAGACGAGCAGCCCCGCCGTGCCGGCCGTCCCCCAGAGCACGGAGGCACCGATGACGGCGAAAGGTCCGTTCTTCATGTCCGCCATTGTCAGACAGTCAGACAATATTGTCCAACTGCTGGTCGATGAACCGTCCAGCCGGAGCTGCCAGCTCGCCCGCGTAGTCGTCGAGCACGGCGATCCCGTCGTGGATGCTGGACGTGGTCTTGCGCGGCAGCCCCAGTAGTACGTCACCCTCGACGGAGACCACTCCGTCGACGTGGAACCCGCCATTGTCGGCGGTGATGGAGACGGCGAAGCTGAGCTCACGGCCGTCGGGGAGAGTGAACGCGGTCCCGGTCCGTACGCCGGCGGGCGGAAAGAAATAGGAGAAGGGCTGGCTCCGGACGAACGGGTGGTGTAATTCGGCGAGAATCTCCGCCGCTCGGCTCAATGCCGCCAGCAGGCCGGCCGCGGCCGAGCTCTCGCTGTCCACCCCCTGAGCCTAGATCAGCTGGCCCGGTCATGACCAGGCGCGAGGCATTCAGCACTCTCCGTCTCACAGCGCCATCCGTCCACGGCGGGTGGGCGATGGCGGGTCAGCCGGTGGTGGCAGGCAGTCCATGACAGGTCGAGGCCCGTGACAGGTCGAGGCCCGTGACAGGTCAGTCGGTGGCGAGGCGGGCGTGGCGTTCGACGTCGTAGCGGCGGCCGTCGTAGCGGAGCTTCTGGCGTTCGATGCCCTCCGGACGGAAGCCCGCTTTGGTGGCCACCCGGCACGAGGCCGGGTTGTTGATGCGGTGTCCCAGCTCCAGCCGGTAGAGGCCGCGTTCGCGGAAGGCCCAGCGGGTCAGCTCGACCACGGCCGCCGCCGCGACGCCCCTACCCCTGGCCTCGGGCACCGTCCAGTAGGAGACCCAGCCGTTGTCGTGGCCGTCGATGCCCGTCACCGCGACGTTGCCCACGACCTGGCCGGAGAGCGTGACGGCGAACGCGTGGCCCGCGCCGGACCAGGACGCGATCCAGCCCACCGCGTCCTGGAGTGAGACGATCGGCCACGACGCCTGACCGGCCATGTCAGGCGCCTGGAACGCGCGCAGCACGGTGGGAGCGTCGTCCGCGCACCACTCGCGCAGCTCGATGTCCATATCTGTCACGGTGCCTGATCCTAACCGCGACTTCCAACTCCTTTTACGCCCTATTGCCCGATTTTATGAGCAGCCTCGAAGGGGGCGACCAGTTCCTTGGGCGCGGTCAAACACCACGCCTCGGCGACGAGCTCGAACAGCTCGTCAGCGTCGATCCGTCGCAGGTGCACCACCACCCATCCGAACCGGCCGGCGGTGAACTGGATCTCGAACACATCGGGCCGCTCGGCGACCAGCGCCATCTGCTCCTCGATGGTCGCCTTGAGCCCCACGGTCTCGGTCTCTTCCCACAGATAACCAAAGCCCCTGTCACGCACCTTGAGGCTGACCCAGGTGCCACCATGATCGCCCAGGCGCGCCTCGGGCAACCGGTCCAGCAGCTTGAGGAACTCGTCGACGCTCACACCCATGCCGTCTTGTGTAGCAAACGTTGCCGACAGTTTCCGCCCGGCTGCGCCACTTGAAGCCTCAGTCGTAGTAACGGGCTTCGATCACGTTCCCGTCGAGGTCGGAGAAGTAGATCACGCCCGGCGCGATGCCCCTGGCGCCGAACGAGTTGGAGCCGGTGCCGGTGATTTCCACGCCGTTGCGGGTCAGCCTGGCTTCGAGCGCGTCGAAGTCGTCGCGGGCGAGCGCCAGGCAGAAGTGGTTCAGCGGATGACCGGCGCTGCCGCTGACACCGGTGCCCTCGTCGACGCGGTTCGCCGCGTTCTGGGACATCAGGTCGATGATCGTGTCACCGGAGACCCGCACGCTGGGGAACGGCGCCTTGCCGTCCCTGAACTCCTCGGCACGTACCCCGGGCAGGCCGATGACCTGCTCGTAGAAGTCGAGCGCGCGAAGCTGGTCCGAGACCCAGCAGACGAGATGGTCCAGACGCACGTCCATACAGACCTCCGGTGTGGGGGATGTTGGCCCCGTCCAATATGAGTTGCCCGCTGTATCGCTGTCCACTTGTCCGTTTGTGAGGGAACCGTTCGTCGTAGGGGTGAAGACGACGAGCAGAAGGAGTGTTCTGGTGAAATATCTGCTGCTGATCTGCGCGGATCCGTCCATCGAGGTGAGCTCGGACGTGGGCGGGGCCGAGGAGTGGGTCGAGGAGATGGACCGGCGCCGGGTCCGGCTGGAAGGGCACGCGCTGCGGCCCGCTTCGGAAGGGCGGTCCGTACGCGTACGTGATGGGCGCGTCCTGATCGGCGACGGGCCGTTCGTGGAGACCTGACCCCTGACTCCGGACAGACCATCATCAAGCACACGTTCGTCCACACGTACGGAAACAGTGGGCTGCGGCAGGCCGTACTCAAGAATCCCGGTGCCGCGAGCGCCATCATCGAGGAGCGGCTGGCCCAGCTGCGGACGCACATGACCGAGACCATCAAGGCGATGACCAAGACAGAAGCTGATTAACCATCCAGAAACCCTTCAGTCTGTCCCTATACGCTCGACGGCATGGGACGACCGCCTCGCCATGACGTTGACCGATTGCTCGACGCGGCCGCCGAGCTGGTGGCCGCGAGCGGCCCGAGCACCGTGACCGTGGCGGCGGTCGCCCGTGCCGCCCGCGCGCCGAGCGGCTCGATCTACCACCGCTTCCCCAGCCGCTCCTCCATGCTCGCCACCCTGTGGCTGCGCACTGTCGACCGCTTCCAGGACGGCTTCCTGTCCGCGCTCAACACCGAGCCCGCCGCGCGGGCCGCCCCCGCCGCCGCGCGCCACGTGGTCGCATGGAGCCGGGCACATCCGCACGAAGCGCACATCCTGCTGTACGGCCCGGCGGACTTCGACGAACCCAACTGGCCCTCGGAGGCCCGCGAACGCCTGGAACGCAGCGACCGCCGGGTCCGCAACGCCGTGCGCGCCCTGGCCGAACGGCTGGACAGGCGCGAGCCGCAGGAGGTCGAGCAGCTGTTCCTGGCCACGGTCGACCTGCCGTACGCCACGGTCCGCCGCCACCAGAGCTTGGGCCGCCCGATTCCCGCCTACGCGGAGGACCTCGTCACCAGCTGCGCCGCCACGCTGGTGGGATAGCCGGGTCTCCGGTGCCCGCGGCGTTCAGAGCCTTCTGTTCGCTCACGGAAGGGAAACCTCCCTGGCACGGCTACTTGATCGCGGTGCCCTGGGCGGAGGCGAGGCGCCAGGAGCCGTGGGAGTCGGCGGTGTAGACGTGGGTGTAGCGGCTCCCGGCACTGAACGTGGCGCCTTCGGGGGTCGTGAAGTTCATGCCGGTACGTCCGACGACGATGCCCACCTCCCCATGAAAACGAACGATCGCCTCGCCGGGAAACGAGTCGATCCGCGGAAACCGGAGAGATCCGGAGGCCACCAGGTCGAGGACGACCTGCTTGGTGGCGACCGCCCCGTCTTCGACCCCCACCAGGATGAAGTCGTCCGCCAGCAGCTCCTTCAGCCGGTCGAGGTCGTTGGCCACCAAGGCGTCGAAGAAGCTCTGGTCGTGTTCGAGAAGAGTGTCGTGGTCCGCGCTCATGCGGGGCGTCCGTTCGTCGGTGGTCGGGGATCGACGATAAACGTTGACGCCGGCGACAAGGTCAAATGATGGCGAACCGTCGACACGCCCGCGGGTCTGGCGTTACGCGGGTCCGGGCATACGGAGACTGCCATGGCTGACATCGATGCCTCGATGAAGGGTTGGCGATCATGTCCGCTGCGATTCGTTCCAGAAGTGCGCCCCGTCTGGTGATCGGGCTCGTCGCCGCCGCGCTGACGCTGACAACAGTCGGCGCGGGCACGACTGCGGCTCGCGATACGTCCGTCACCGTGACCGAGCGGGAGTTCTCTCTAACGCTCTCGACGACCAGCTTCAAACCAGGGGCCTACACCTTCACGATCCACAACACGGGGACCGCTTCGCATGGCCTGTCGATCAAGGGGCCTGGGGTGGACTCGACCTCCAGCATCGTCCCAGCCGGAAAGTCGACGAAGCTCTCCGTCACGCTGAAGAAGGGGACGTACGACCTGTGGTGCCCGGTGGACAATCACCGCGCGATGGGGATGATGACGAAGATCAGCGTGAAATAGCGACCCCTGGCGGCGACTCGAGCCGGGCCCGGCGTCAGGGCTTGGCGTCGCGGCGGTAGCGCAGGCCGTCCATCAGCAGGTCGAGCAGGCGGGCCGTCCGGTCGCGCTGCTCGTCCTCGCCGACGACCAGCGCCACGCCGCCCATGCTGGCGAGCACGTCCTCCGGCTCGACGTCCGAACGTACGGTCCCCGCGGCGGCCCCGGCGTCCAGCAGCGACCCGATCGCGCCTACCAGCCGGTCGCGGCTCTCCGCGAACGGATTGCCGCCGGACGCGATGACCGCGCGCAGCGCGTCGGCCATGCCGCGCTTGGTCGTCATGTAGTCGACGAAGCGATCCATCCAGGCGCGGGTCGCCTGGTCGGGCGGCATCGTCCGCAGCAGGCTCGCCGCGGCCTCGCACAGCCTGGTGAGCTCGTTGCGGTACGCGGCCTCGACGAGTGCCTCACGGGTGGGGAAATGCCGGTACAGCGTACCAATGCCGACCCCCGCGTCCTTGGCGATCGCGTCGAGCGTCACCTCGGGGCCCTCGTGGGAGAAGGCGCGTACGGCGGCGTCGAGCAGCCGATCGCGGTTGCGGCGGGCGTCGGCGCGCAGCGGTCGGGACCCGGCCTGCACGGTGTCTCCTGTGGATTTCGGGGGCGAGATTTGCCAAACGGAGGAGACTCCGAATACAGTCGAAGCTAATTGGAGGCTCCTCCGTTTCACATCTTACCGTTTGGAGCTCTCCCGCCGCATCCCTGACAGGACTGGGAATCATGACTGCGAACACCCGCATCACCACCCCGTTCACCGCCCAATCCACCGCGGCCGAGGTGCTGGAAGGCGTCGATCTCACCGGCCGGCGGGCCATCGTCACCGGCGGGGCGTCCGGCATCGGCGTCGAGACCGCCCGCGCGCTCGCCGCGGCGGGCGCGGAGGTGACCCTCGCCGTGCGTAACCTCGACGCGGGCGCCGCGACCGCCGCCGACATCATCGCGACCAGCGGCAACAAGCAGGTCTTCGTCGCCCCGCTGGACCTCGCCGACCGCGGCACGGTCACGTCGTTCGTGACCGCCTGGGAAGGCCCGCTGCACATGCTGGTCAACAACGCCGGCGTGATGGCCTGCCCCGAGGCGCACACCCCGGACGGCTGGGAGCTCCAGTTCGCCACGAACCACCTCGGCCACTTCGCCCTGGCCACCGGCCTGCACGCCGCGCTCGCGGCGGCCGATGGCGCCCGGGTGGTCTCGGTCAGCTCCACCGCGCACCTGCGCTCTCCGGTCGTCTTCGAGGACATCAACTTCCGTGAGCGCGCCTATGAGCCGTGGTCGGCGTACGGGCAGTCCAAGACGGCGAACGTGCTGTTCGCGGTGGAGGCGGCGCGGCGCTGGGCGGACGACGGGATCACCGTCAACGCGCTGATGCCGGGCGGCATCCGTACGAACCTCCAGCGGTACGTCTCCGACGAGGAGCTCGACCGGCTGCGCGCCGCCGCCGCTTCCTCCGGCGAGGACTTCAGGTGGAAGACGACGGAGCAGGGGGCGGCCACGTCGGTGCTCGCCGCCGCGTCACCGCTGCTCGACGGCGTCACCGGCCGCTACTTCGAGGACTGCAACGAGGCGCTGCCGAACGACACGCCCTCGGCCCGCCACGGAGTCGCCTCCTACGCCCTCGACCCGGCGTCCGCGGCGCGTCTGTGGGAGCTCTCCGTCAACGCCTGACCTGCTAAAGTACCTACTGGATCGATCGGTCCCCGGCGCCGGTGAGTCTCCCCGCGCACTTCACTCCCCCACTGTTCCTGGTAGTCCGGTGCAGAGTCCCTTTTATGGATACCAAGGGATTTCCACGCCAATTCGCCCGTACTCAGCGGTTCTCGCTCGGGGTGCCCCGGGCCTTCACCCTGTCGCCCGATGGCCGTCGGGTCGTGTTCCTCCGGACTCGCGGGGGTGAGGATCGGGGCAGCTGTCTGTGGGTCGCCGACGAGATGGGTGAGCGGCTGGTCGTGGCGCCCGAGACGCTCGGGGCGGAGGGGGCCGTTCCGGAGGCGGAGCTGGTTCGGCGGGAGCGGGCTCGGGAGCGGGCGACCGGGGTCGTCGCCTACGCGGCCGATGCCGCCGTACGTACCGTCGCCTTCGCCGTCGACGGGCGGCTGTGGGCGGTGCGTCTCGATGGCGGCGAGGCGCGGCCCGTGCCCACCGCCGGGCCGGTGGTCGATCCCCGGCCCGACCCCACCGGGAGGCGGGTCGCCTACGTGACCGGCGGCGCGCCGCACGTCGTCGAGCTGGCCGACGGGCGTGACCGGCGGCTGGCCGTACCCGAGGACGCGGAGGTCGTGTGGGGGCTGGCCGAGCACGTGGCGGCGGAGTCCATGGACCGGACGCGCGGCTACTGGTGGTCGCCCGACGGCACCCGGCTGCTGGCCGCCAGGGTCGACAACCGTGCTGTGCGGCGCTGGTGGATCGCCGATCCCGCCAACCCGTCCCGGCCGCCTCGCGAGATCGCCTATCCGGCGGCCGGGACGGCCAACGCCGAGGTCACGCTGCACGTGCTCGACCTCGACGGCGGCTCCGTGGAGGTGCGCTGGGACCGGGTCGCGTACGAGTACGTGGCCACCGCCGGCTGGGACGCGCACGGCCCGCTGATCAGCGTGCAGAGCCGGGACCAGCGCACGCTGCGGGTGCTGGCCGCCGATCCGGACACGGGCGAGACGAAGCTGCTGCACGAGCAGCGCGATGCCGCCTGGGTCCAGCTCGTCGCGGGCACGCCCGCACGGACCGCGTCCGGTGCGCTGGTGCACACCGCCGATCTGGACGGGACCCGGCGGCTGCTCGTGGACGGCCGTCCGGTCACCCCCGAAGGGCTGCAGATCAGCTCGGTCGTGGACGTGTCCGGCGAATCTGTGTTCTTCACCGCGAACGACGAGCCCACCGAGCAGCACCTGTGGACGTATGACGCGGAGCGCGGGCCCGTACGGCTGAGCGATGGCCCAGGGCTGCACACCGGCCAGCGGGCAAGCGGCGCGCCGGCCGGTGTGCGAGAGGGTGGCGCGCTGTTGGTCGCCTCGCACACCGAGGCCGGTCACTCGTTTCGCGTGGTGCGCGCCGGGCGGCCCGATGTGGAGATCGCCTCGCTCCAGGCGGAGCCGCTGATCGTCCCGCGCGTCACGTGGTTGCGGACGGGTGAGCGGGAGATCCGTACCGCGTTGCTGCTGCCCTCCTGGCACCGGCCGGGCTCCGGCCCGCTGCCGGTGCTGATGGCGCCGTACGCGGGGCCGGCGATGCAGTTGGTGACCCGGGCCCGGCACTGGTGGCTGGCCGAGTCGCAGTGGTTCGCCGAGCACGGGTTCGCGGTGGTGACGGCGGACGGCCGTGGCACCCCGGGACGCGGTCCCGCCTGGGAGAAGACCGTCCATGGCGACACGCTCACCGCGCCGCTCGAAGACCAGGTCGTGGCGCTGCGGGCAGCCGCGGAGCACTGCCCCGACCTCGACCTGGGCCGGGTGGGCATCCGCGGCTGGAGCTACGGCGGCACGCTCGCGGCGGCGGCGGTGCTGCGCATGCCGGAGGTCTTCCACGCCGCCGTCTCGGGGGCGGCGCCGAGCGACCAGCGGCTGTACGACACCCACTGGCGGGAGCGGTTCCTGGGCCACCCGGACGAGGAACCGGAGAACTACGAGCGCTCCTCGCCCATCGGCGACGCGGCCCGGCTGCGCCGCCCGTTGCTGCTGGTGCACGGCCTGGCGGACGACAACGTGGTGGCCGCGCACACTCTGCGGATGTCGGCGGCGCTGCTGGCGGCGGGCCGCCCGCACCAGGTGCTCCCGCTGTCGGGGGCCACGCACATGCCGACCGCCGAGGCGGCTGTGGAGGGGCTGCTGCGGCACCAGCTGGAGTTCCTGCTTACCGCGTTGAACGTCTCTTCCGGCTGACCTCACGACGTGCGGCCGGGCTCGGGTCCGAAGCCCGGCCGCGGGCCTGCCAACAGTGGCGCGACGCCCAGCCGCGGGTCCGTCAACAGTGGCGCGACGCCCGGCCGCGGGCCCGCCACCAGCAGCCTGACAGCGGGACAACAGCGACCTACCAGCGGGCGGAGCCATCGTCGGAGGACAACCTCCTCCGAAGGGACAGCTCATGACATCGACCGACAGCATCCGGATGGGCGTGGTCCGCAGCATCCAGTACGGCCTGGTCACCAAGCCCGACACGTTCGCCCCGCAGGCCCGCGACCTCGGCGCCGGACTGCTGCGCCTGTTCTTCTACTGGTCGCAGCTCGAACCCGAACCGGGACAGTACGACTGGAGCGCGGTGGACGCGGTCCTGGACCAGGTCGACGACGACACCGAGCTGTGGTTCATGATCTGCGCGGCCTCACCCTGGGGCTCGACCAGGCCGACCGACCTGCTCCCCGGCTCACCGCCCACCGATCCGGCGGCGTACGAGGCGATGCTGCGCGCCCTGGTGACGCACTGCGCGGGCCGCGTGCGCTACTGGCAGTGCGAGAACGAGCCGTGCATCCCGCTGTTCTGGGGCGGCACCGCCACCGAGTACCTCGACCTGCTGACCCTGTTCCACCGGGCGGTCAAGAGCGCCGACCCGCGGGCCGACGTCGTGCTCGGCGGCTGCCCGCCCGGCGTCTTCCCCGCCCCCGAGACCCCCGATGAGGAGCGGGACTTCTTCCTGCGGCTCGTCGCCGAGGGCGCCTACGACGTCTTCGACATCCACCTGTACGGCGACCCCTACCTGATTCCCGACACCATCGACGACATCCGCACCGTGATGCGCTCGTCCGGCCCCGAGAAGCCCATCCTGGCCGGCGAGTACAACGGCCCGCTCCTCTTCCAGTATCCGGAGGTGATGGAGCACCTGTCCGACGTCATGAACTCCGGCGCCCTGACCCCTTGGCACACGTTCACGACCGCGGATTTCAGGACGGGCCGGGTGTCCGCCGCACCCGCCCGGGAGGCGATGGAGCGGCTGTACGCGCGGATGAGCGAGCTGCCGCCGACCCTGCAGATGTTCATGACGGGCTGCCCGCCGGAGCTGGAGGCCGAGCGGCATCGGATCAACGCGGCCGACCTCGTGGTGCGCAACCTGCTGGCGCTGTCCTGCGGCGTGCGGCGCACGGTCTGCTGGCAGCTCGGCCCAGACGCGTACGAGCCCGCAGACCATCTCGAGGTGCTGCAGTTGATGTTCTCGAAGTTCGTGCTGCTGGAGTCCGACGGCGAGACGCTCGGTGCCCGTCATCCGAGCGCGGACGCCTTCGCCGAGCTGGCCGCGCGCCTCGACGGCGCCGAGAGCGTCCGGCGGGTCGACGTGCCGGACGCCTATCTGTTCGAGGTGACCCGGCCCGGCCGCCCATCGCTCTACGTGACCTGGGTACGCGGCGCGGAACAGGACATCGAATGGCGAACCGCCCCTCAGGGGAGCAGCAGCCCCCAGTAGAAGGCCCACGGGAGGAACACCGCCCCACCGGCGAGCAGGAGTCCGAGCCGTACCCTCTCGCCTCTCGCCACGGTGGTGCGGACCCGGCGCCAGGCCAGCGCCGTACGGACGGTGGCGACCACGCAGGCCACCGCGAGGAGCTGCAACCCCAGCCAGATCACCGGGTGACCCGCGATCATGGGCCCGGGAGCGGCCAGCTTGCCACCGGTCATGACCACGTAGAACAGGTAGGCGAACGCCCCGAGCACCACCCCGAACCCGCCCGCGCTCACCAGCCGGGCGGCCCTGGACACCGGCGCCTGGGCAGCGCGGCGCAGACGCCGCACCAGCGCGACCACCGGGTAGGCCCCGAACCCGACCAGGAACACCAGCAAGGCCACGACCTGCATCAAGGCCGACTCCCACCAGGCAGGAGGGTCCATCGGAATGGTCAGCGACGCCTGCGTGGGGTCCGGGCCATTCGTCTGAGCCGTGCGCAGCTTGCCGCCGGTCACGTCCTTCACCCAGGAACCGACCAGATCGGCGTAGCCGGGGGCGAGCTCCTTCAGCCGGGTGACGCCGCCGTCAGGGCTCTGGT
Organism: Nonomuraea sp. NPDC049158; assembly: GCF_040648335.1. Lineage (NCBI taxonomy): Bacteria > Bacillati > Actinomycetota > Actinomycetes > Streptosporangiales > Streptosporangiaceae > Nonomuraea > Nonomuraea sp. NPDC049158. The sequence goes on along the minus strand of NZ_JBEZDM010000009.1, from coordinate 211,020 downwards.
GGGCGGCATGGTCGGCGCCCGGGAAGAACTGGAAGGTGTAGTGCCGGTTCCCGCCCGCCTCGAGCGCCCTGGCGAACACCGGAGGGGTCTCCTCGGGCGGGGTCAGCAGGTCGTTCGTGCCCCAGATGCCGAGGACGGGCTGGCCCACCTTGGCGATGGTCGGCGCGGGATCGTAGTAGGGCTCGGGGAACATGCCGCCGTCGGCGATCGCCGTGTACAGCTTGGGCTCGGCCCGCTCGACGAGCGACCCCGACACCCCCGCCTTCCGCAGCCCGGCCGCCACGGCCCAGGTCTGCTGCCGCAACGGCGCCAGCCCGTTGGCGCCCACGAGCACGATGAAGGCGACCTCCTTCGAGCGGGACGCCGCGATCGGCACCACCCAGCCGCCCTCGCTGAGCCCCCACAGCCCGACCTTCGCCGGATCCACGCCCGGCTGCGTACGCAGCGCGGCCACGGCACCGAGCGCGTCGTCGGCCAGCTGCGAGTAGGACCGGTTGAAGAGCGAGTAGCCCACGGACCGCTTGTCGTAGATCAGCACGGACAGCCCTCTGCGGGCGAACTCGACCGCCTCACCCAGGAGCTGCTTGCGTGGCGTTCCGGTGCCGGCGCCGTGCACCAGCACGATCCCCGGCCGCTCGGCCTTCGCCCCGGCCGGGGTCAGCACCGTGCCGTGCAGGTCGAGCCCGCCGCTACCCCGGAAGCTCACCTCGCTCGCACTCAGATCCGGGGGTACGGCGAGCGGGGATGGTTCGGCCGCCGCGACAGCTGGCGGGACGAGCAGGCACAGGGCCACAGCCACTGCCGCCGCTCCAGCAAGAATCCGTCTCATATGCCGAAGCTACTCTGCAGAGACATCTCGGCAAAGGTTTCTCTGCAGATATCGTTCGGCAGGAGGATAGGCTGCTCCTCATGAAGGATGACGAGGCGTTCACGCTCGACGACCCGGCGAGGCTCAAGGCCCTCGCCCATCCGATGCGCCGGCTCATGCTGCGCCACCTCAACGTGCACGGCCCCGCCACCTCGACCACCCTCGGCGAGCTCTTCGACGCCAAGACCGGCACGACCAGCTACCACCTGCGCCAGCTGGAGAAGTACGGCTTCATCGAGGAGATCCCCGAACGCTCGACCGGCAGGGAGCGCTGGTGGCGCCGCGCCCCCGACGCCCCGAGAGACATGCGCCTGCCCGCCCCGGACCAGCTCGCCCCCGAGGACCGCCCGGTGCTGGCCGAGTTCCACCGCATCGGTATGGACGAGGACCGCGTGCTCTTCGAACGCTTCCCCGCCGCCTACCACCGCGACCCGGACTGGGCGAAGGCATCACGCGGCCTGGGCCGGATGACGAAGCAGGAGTTCGCCGAGTTCTACGAGGAGTACATAGCCCTGCTCCTGAGATACAGCCACCGCGCCGAGGACGCACCGCCGGACGCCCGCCCCCTGTACATCCGCCTCTTCGCCCTCCCCGCCGACGAGGATTGACCAATCCCTCGCCAAGACGACTCACCTGCGGGCACCACGCTCACCGGGCAGGAAACGCCCTGCCCTCAGATTCGTCCCTGGCTCTCGTACCATGACCCTGTGCGCGGTCTCATTCGTTCGGTGTGGGACGAGCCCCGTCCGCCCAACCCCGCACCGCGGGGGTGGCGGGACTGGGCGCTGGTGGGGGTGTTGGTGGCGGTCGCGGTGCTCGAAGGAGTGCTGCGGCCGGATCTTCCGTGGCGGGCCCTCTCGGTGATCGTCACTGCCGGGCTGGCGACGACGTTGTTGTGGCGTCGCAGCAGGCCGCTGCTGATGATCGCGATCGCCTTCGGCGCCATGACCCCGGTCCCCTTGTTCACCGGCGGCTACTCGCCGGAGACGTACACCATGGCGTTTCTGCTGTTGCTGGCCTACTCGTTGTTCCGGTGGGGGTCCGGACGCGAGGCGGTGATCGGGTTGACGATCATCCTGGTCAAGATCTGCGTCTCGATGGTCTTCGACTACCCCGGTCCCAGCGATGCCGTCGGCGGGGTCACCGTGGTGTTCCTGGTCCTCACCCTGGCCCTGGCCTTCCGTTACCGGGCCAAGGCCAGGATGCGCGAGCTCGACCAGGTCAAGCTGCTCGAACGCGAACAGCTGGCCCGCGACCTGCACGACACCATCGCTCATCACGTCTCGGCGATGGCCATCCGCGCACAGGCCGGCCTGGCCACCTCGGCGTCGCGGCCGGCCGCCGCGACCGAGGCGCTGCAGGTGATCGAGGCGGAGGCGGCGCGCGCCTTGGCCGAGATGAGCGCCATGGTCCGCGTCTTACGCCGCGACCAGCCGGCCGGCCTGGCGCCCGGGCGGCGCATCACCGATCTCCAGCAGCTCGCCGGCCCCGGCGGCTCCGGTCCGTCCGTCGACGTGGAGATCTCGGGCGACGTCGACGATCTGCCCCCCTCGGTCGGTGCCGCGATCTACCGCCTGGCCCAGGAGTCGGTCACCAACGCCCGGCGCCACGCACGTCACGCCACCCGCGTCCAGGTCCGCCTGACCGCCGACGACACCTCGGTGCACCTGCGCGTCAGCGACGACGGCGACAGCAGCCTCATCCGCCCGGCCGCGTCGCCGGGTTACGGACTCATCGGCATGATCGAACGCGCCGACCTGCTCGGCGGCACCTGCGTCGCCGGCCCGAACCCCGATCGAGGGTGGAGCGTGACCGCCGTACTTCCTCGAACCGGATCGGCCTCATGAGCATCCGCGTGATCGTCGCCGACGACCAGGAGATCGTCCGCACCGGGCTCATGATGATCCTCGACGCCCAGCCGGACATCGAGGTCATCGGCCAGGCCGCCGACGGGCGGCGGGCCGTCGAGCTCGCGCGGCGCCTCCGCCCGGACGTGTGCCTGTTCGACATCCGCATGCCCATCCTTGACGGCATCGAAGCCACCCGCTCCCTGGCCGGGCCGACCGTCGAGGACCCCCTGGCGGTCGTGGTCATCACCACGTTCGACATGGACGAGTACGTCTACGCCGCCCTGAGAGCCGGTGCCCGGGGTTTTCTGCTCAAGAACGCCGGCGCCGACCTGCTCTCCCAGGCCGTCCACGCCGCCGCCAACGGCGACGCGCTCATCGCCCCGAGCATCACCGCCCGACTGCTCGGGGCCTTCACCCGCGCCGGGCCCGCCGCACCACCGGTCCACCCCATCGAGGCGCTCACCGACCGAGAAGAACAGATCCTGACCACCGTGGCACGTGGCCGAACCAACAGCGAGATCGCCGACCAGCTGCACATTTCCCTCAGCACCGTCAAATCCCACATCGCTAGCCTGATGGCCAAACTCGGCGCCCGTAATCGCGTCGAGATCGCCATGTGGGCGTACGAGACCAACCGCGTCAAGAACTAACGCGGCCGCGCGGCTCGAGGTGGATGGGCCGGTCGCTTACGGATGATCCATTCGGCCACGGCGACGTTGATCACCCACCCAGCGCCCATGAGCAGCCCTCTGGGCAGCTCGCCAGGTGTGCCGAAGAACAGGAACCACGGCAGGTGGGTCAGCGCCTGTGTCCCCGCACCCAGGGCGATCGCATACCCGCGCATCATCCAGGCGCGGTGCCGGGCGATGTCCCGCCGCCGGATCGCGGCGAGGCCGAGGCCGATGGACAGCAACATGGCCGTGCCGAACACGAGCCGTAAGCCGGTGACGAGATCGCCATCCCCTGCGGGGCGGGGATAGAACAGGGTCATCCACAGACCCGTCAGCGCTACGACGAATCCACATGGCACCAGCACCCGCCCGGCGACGCGATGCCACCCCGGCCTGCGGCGACGGAACCCGGAGGCGAACTGAAACGCCCCCAGAAGGCTGTACACAGTGACGCTGATGATGTGCAGCACCACGGGCAGGGGCACCGCGAAGAACCGAGCGTTCTCCGGCGTGACCGCCGCACCGCCGGTCAACTGGGTCAGGCGGAAGGCGCCGGCGGCTATGGGAATGGTGCTGAGCAAGATCAGCCCGGCGGGCACGAGCCACCCTGCCCGCGTGGCTCTGCGCCGATCATGCGTCGGCCCGCTGCCTTGAGGGGGTTGCCGGAACGGGGGGCGTACCGTCGTGATCTCGTCGCTCATAACCCCGATTGTGCGGACTGGGGCAGTGGCGGCTCATCGATAGAACGGCCCGTTCTGAGCTGGCCGATCGTCCGGCAATCGGGCGTACTTTCGGCTGATGGACGGGCCCGGGGTGCGGCGCGTGCCCGCGCCGCACCCCCAAGCGCCTGCCCCCGCAGGCTAGGCGCGGCCTCCGTCCTTGATGGACACGATCGAAGCGGTCTGGAACCTCTTGTGGCCCTTCCCGTCGGACTTGACCACCGCTGTGTAGTTCTTGTTGGTCCAGCCGAGGCTGTACTTGATCTTCAGCTTGCGCTTGTTGCCGCACCGGTTGTGCCAGTACACCGTCACGGAGGTGTTGCCGTCTCCCCAGGACCAGGCGAAGCAGCCGCTGACACCGCGATGGACGTCCGCCGCCGCCGGAGCGGCGCCAACGCCGACGCCGAGTCCGGTGACGACGACGGATGAGGCGGCGACGACGGCGACTCGGGTACGCAGGCTCGCCATACGAGAGCTGGTGGACATGAGGAATCTCCTTCTCTTCTGGAGTGATGCGGTCACTTCGCTGAGGCGAGGCAGCTGAGGACGACGCGCTTAGGAGAGATGCGCTTGGGGGGCGCCGGTGCCGCGCGGGTGTGTTCGCCGAGGAACCTCCGCCACGATGCCATCAGGAGGACGGGGCAGCCCAGCGATCTTTGTCCAAGGCTGCTCCCCGGGGCCGACACTGGACATTGGACAAATCACGCCCGGGCGTCGACCTGCGGTGATCTGAACTGATCGTTGACTTGTCGCGTCAGATAATTTGGAAGCTACTGACAGGTACGCAGGCGCCGGCAGCGTCGCGAGTGAACGGGGGAAGAGTGAACGGGACGAAGTGGGGCCGAGGTGCCGGCTCAGGATCGTAAGCGTCGGGGACGGCAGCCGACACGCCCAGATCCGGATTCGGGTGCGGTTGGGGCCTTCGCCGACCGGCTCCTGCGGCTGAAGGAGGAGGCCGGCGATCCCTCGTACGCCGAGATGTCCGCTCGGCTCGGCGCGGCGGCCTCGAAGTCGTCGCTGGCCAGCGCGGCCCAGGGGCGGAAGTTACCGAGCTGGGAGACCGCGTGGGAGTTCGTCCGGGTCCTCGCGGTCGATCGGCTGGGGCGTGATCCCGAGGAGACCGAACGGGAGTGGCGGGAGCTCTGGGAGCACGCGAAGGCGGTCCCTTCCACTGACGACGCCGACACCGTCGGCGGAGCGGCGGTCGACATGGCACACGACGACGGAGCGGCGGCCGGCACGGCACACGGCGACGAGCCCGCACCAGCACCGTCGGCCACCACAGCCGAAGTCGTCCAGGCTCCGGTGCCGTCCGCGCGGCGGAACCGCGTCCTCATCAGCGCCATGATCGTGGTCGCGATCATCATGGTCGGCCTGACCGGCTTCTATCTGGTGACGAACGCGGGCCAGGACGAACCCCCGGCACCGCCGGCAGCGAGCACCCCCGCGAAGGATGATTCCGCATTCGTGGGTGACATCACGTATCCGGACGGCTCGGAAGTGCGGCCGGGCTCGTCGTTCAAGAAGGTGTGGCGAATCCGCAACATCGGGACCACGTCCTGGACGGGCAGGCGTCTGGCTCGTATCAACACCGGGCCCTGCCGATCCCCCGAAACGGTGCTCATCCCGCCGACCGCACCTGGCCAGACCGCGGACATCGCGGTACAGGTCCGCGCTCCGGACAAACCCGGCAACTGCCGCATCTACTGGAAGATGACCGATGCGCAGGGCCAGGAGCTGTTCCCGAACAAGCGGCCGGTGTTCCTGGACGTCCGGGTAACCGCGCCCTGACCCGCCGGCTTTTTCGACGGCTGGATGAACCTACGAGCCCCGCGCCGCCGTACCCCTTTCTGAGCGGGCCGGTTCATCCCACGGCCCGCACCTCCCCCCGCACCCGATAACTGCCCGATCGAGTGTCCCGACCGAGACGTCGACTCCGTCCACGGATGCCCCAACCGGCGGCTTCCCACGCGGCCCACATCCCATGCCGCACAGACGAGTCGACGCCGACCGAGGGACACCGGCACCGGGCGATCGGGGGCGGGGGTTCACGCGCATGATTCGGCCGGCGCCGTGGGCCGAGAGCGGATCTTCGCCAGTGCCCGGGTGAGGTCCCGGGAGGACAGGTAGAGCTTGAACATGATCGCGGCCTCGAAGACCAGCAGGAGGGCCGCCGTGCCGATGGTCACCGGCACGATCCACCCGGTGAGCGGGCCGACGATGAACACCGCCATCTGGAACTCGATGCCGCTGATCAGATGAGCCCGGACGCGGTGGTCGCGCAGCCAGTCGCGGATGCGGATGTACCAGGCGAAGTGCGCACGGAAGTTCTGCTGCAGGTCCACCGAGTCGGCGGAGCGGATCTCGCCTGAGTCGAGACCCGTCTCTTCCAGGTCCGGCTTCTCCACCGAAGCGGCCGGGACGCCGGTGACCTGCTCGATCGCCTCGTCCAGTTTGCGGCGCATCTGGCGGCGGACCTTGGCGATCTGGAGCGCGTCAACGTACCGGAGCATGTCGAGGAAGACGACGAGCATGCCGAGGACGAGGTAGAACTCCTCACCGGTGCTCTCGAAGCGCCCCCACATGAGCGCCAGGGCGCAGGTGAGCACCCGGATGCGGTCGAAGACGTAGTCGAGCCAGCCGCCCAGCACGGTGCCGGTGCCCTTGAGCCGGGCGATCTTGCCGTCCACGCAGTCCAGCACGAAGCTCAGGTGATACAGGACGGCGCCGGCGACCAGCCACGCCCAGCCGTCGGCCATCAGGAAGCAGCCCGCCGAGCCGAGCCCGAGTAAGAAGGCGCCCCAGGTGATCTGGTTCGGCGTGATGGCGGTACGGTTCGCCAGCCCGACCACCAGCCGACCGGCCAGCGGATCGACCAGGAACACCGTCCACCAGGCGTCCCGCGCCTTGTAGGTCAGCGTGCGCACGTCGTCCAAAGTGAAGGTTGTCACTGTGCGGGCCCTTCGTCGGTCCAGCCGATTTGTCGATATGCGATGAAAGAGCCAATTTCGGCGTCCCGGCCGTCGGCCACCCGGCTGACGCTCCGCGTCTCCGTGGCCAGCGGCAGCCCGCTCTCCGCGTCGATGACGAGCCGCTCGTCGCTGAGCCGACCCTCCCTCATCACCTGGTAGCTCAGGGCCTGGCCGGCCCGGCCGAGCGGGTCGGTGGCCGCGCCCTCCGGTTTCATGCCGGGCATCGAGGCCAGGATCTGGTACGCCGAGGCGCGCACCTGGGGCGAGACCGGCAGCCCGGTGATGATCTCCAGGCAGCTCTCGCGCAGCTCGGCCTCCATCTCGCGCCCGACATACGCGCCGTTCTCCCGGGCGATGTGGGTCACGAGGAAGGCGCGGAGCGCCGTGGGGTCGCTCGGGATCGTACTCAGGGCCGTCCAGCTGGCCAGTTGCTTGGTCAGGATGCCGGCCGCGTTCCGCCAGCCGACGCGGTGCGGCCCGCCCTGCGGCGGACCGGGCGCCGCCTCCACCAGCGCCTGCGGGGAGACGCGGCCCAAGCCGGTCACGTCCGCCGGGTACTGCCAGCGGCTCGGCGACCCGGCGGTTCGCCACGCGGCCTCGTCCTGGGACGTCGCCGGTCGCGCGCCGAGGTAGCGGCCGGTCCAGCGATCCTGTGCGCCGTTCTTCCTGGTGAGCCAGGTCTCACGGGTGGACTGGCGCTTGACGACGTACTGGCGGTCGGGAGAGAGGATCAGCTGCCCGGTCACGACGTTGGTGCGCCAGTAGGCGCCGTCGGACGGCGCCGTGGCCATCGCGACCGCCGCGGCGAGCAGGATCTGCCTGGCGGTCGGCGGGGCGGAGGCGGACACGGCGGGAACAGGCGAGAGGTCGATCAGCGAGTTCGAGGGCACGGCCACGGCGAGCGCCAGCGCGGCCGCCGACGCCGCCCCGATCAACCCGTTGCGGACCGGCGCCCACCACCGCGACCGCTCTCTCCGAGCCGGTAGGCGTTGAGGTGGGGCTGTCAGCGCCGCCTGCAGCCTGGCCCGGCCGGAGTCGACGACCTCGGTTGACGGACCGGGCATCGAGAGGAGATCGCGTACGGCGGTCAGCTCGTCCGGACGGTCGTTCAGCTCATCCATCGAACCCTCCGATCATCGGATTGACGCCGCCCAGGGCTCTGCGGAGCTTCTTACGCACCCGGTTGAGCCGCGAGCCGACGGTCCCGAACGGAATGTCGAGCGTCTGCGCGACCTCCTCGTAGGTGAGGTCGGCGAGCGCGACGAGGAGGAGCACGTCGCGATCGCCGGCGGAGAGACGTCCAAGCGCTGTCGCGAGCCGCCCCTGTGCGTTCGCGGCGGCCACTCTCGCCGTCACCCTGTCCTCGTGCCCGTCATCTGCCACTTCGCCGGCGGGTGCCCGCTGGAAAGCCTCCAGCCTGCGCGTTTCGCTCCTTCGATGCTGAGCGAGCAGGTTGGTGGCGATGCCGTACAGCCAAGGCCGTACGGCCCCGCGGGCGGAGTCGAACGTCTGCCGTTTCCTGAACGCCACCAGGAACGTCTCGGCGGCCAGATCATCGGCGATCTGCGTGCCGAGCCGTCCGGAGACGTACCGGTGTATCTCTTCGAAGTAGCGGTCGTAGAGCACGGCGAACGCTTCCGGGTGGTGCCATGACCGCTCGATGAGCGCGGCGTCATCGTCTGTCACTGGCACGTCCGGGGGAACGGCCATTCGCATGGTGTCCCTTCTGTGGGGTACACCTCTATTCCGCCGAACCCCCGACTCCTCTTCACACTTCTTTCAAAATCAACACGAAGTTTCCCGAAATATCCCCGGTTGTCCTCTTAAATGCCTGTACAGCGGGCACCCCGCTCCGCAGCTCGGACTTTTACCCGCGCTTGCCGATCGAGCGGTAGGCCGGGCGACAGCGCGGTCCTATGGTCGCGTCCATGGCCTCTCCAGAAGACAACGAGCGGGAGTTGATCCTGCGGGTGGCGACCAGGCTGTTCGCCGCGCTCGGCCACGACGGCGTCTCCATCGGTCAAATCGCTGAGGCCGCCGGGCTCAACACGGCCACCATCACCTCGCATTTCCCCACCAAACGCCACCTCTACCTGGCGGTCATGGAGCGCGCCCACCAGGTCCTCGCGGCCGTCATCGACAAGAGAGCCGGCGAGCTGAAGGCCGCCGCACCCGAGGAGCGGCCGGCCGCCCTCCACCGGTTCATCGACGGTTACATCGACCTGTGCGTCGAGCATCCCGAGGTGCCCGCGCTATGGATGCACCGATGGCTCTCCGACGCCAGCGACATCGAAGAGCTGGAGTCACTCGCCGCTCAGCCACTGGCCCAGCACGCCGTCGACAGCATCACCGCCCTGGCGGCGCCCGTACACGCCGACGCGCGGTTCACCACGTACACGATGGTCTGGTGCATCCAGGGCTTCTCACTGAGCGGAGTCCTCGACACGACGGGACGACGTCGCCGCCCCAACGACCCCGGCACACTGCGGCGCTTCCGCGCTCACATGCACCAACTGCTCGACCGCCTTCTCGACCTCGCCCCCGCCGCCGAACCACCGTCCGACAAGTGATCGGTCTCCCGGCTGCCTCCGCTCCACTGGTACGGCCGGGCGAAGCTCGCCAACCTCGCGTACACGCTGGACCTGGCCGAGCGACTGTGGGGCACGGGTGTCTCGGTCTTCGCGGCCGACCCCGGCGGCGCCGCCACCGACATGACCGACGGCACCATGCGCTCACCCAAAATCGTCTCGCCGGGCCTGCGCCTGCTCTGGCCCCTGGTCCGCCGAACCTTCGAACGCGCCACCTCCGGCCCGGCGTCCGTGGCCGCCCGGCCGTCGATCCTCGCCGCGACCGACGCCTCACTGGACGGACAGACAGGCCTGGTCATCGGCCCCGACGCCCGACCCGTCGCCCCTTTCCGCGCCGGCCGCGACCCCCGAACGGTCCAGGCCGTCCTCAGACTCAGCCGGCAACTGGCTCCCCTTACCCTCACCTGAGCTTCGCGACCTCGCCCCCTCCACGCCTCTACGCCGGCCTCATGCGTCGGCTATCCGTCGCCCGCGCGCAGCACCTCGCTCAGCCGCCGGCGGCGCCGTAGCGCCGACTCGATGGGCACCACGACGGCGACCGCCACCAGGAACGCGACGGTCACCAGGCCGAGCCGCCACCACGGCAGCACCAGAGCCGGGTCGGCGGCCTGCCCGGTGAGCAGCCGCAGCGCGAGCGAGCCGAGCATCAGGCGGGCGAGCAGCACCCCGAGCAGTGGGCCGGCCACGACGGTGACCATCACCGGCGGCAGCAGCTCCCCTGCGGCGATCCACCGGGCGTCGCGCGGCCGCAGACCGAGGGTGCGCAGCCGGGTCAGGGTCTGCCATCGCTCCGGCGCGCTCGCGGAAGCGCCGAGAGCCAGGCCCAGCAGCCCCAGGGCCAGCAGGGTCGCGGCCGAGACCCACGCCAGCGTCAGCAGCCCTGACGTCAGCGGCGCCGCGCGGCGGGCGCGTAGCACGTCCTCGCGCAGCACGACGTCCGCGCCGACGGCGCTCGCGGCGACCGCCCGCGCCGCTCCGGGGCCGGTCACCCACACCGTGTTGGGTACGGAGGGCATGCCCGCGGCCTGGAGGGTAGCGGCGTCCACGAGGACGACGTCACCGGCGTCGCCGATGGCGGGTGCCGTACCGACGGCGGTGAGCCGGATGGCCGGAGCACCGTCCCGGAGCAGTTCCAGCCGCATGCCTGACCGCAGGCCGCCGTCGCCGGAGCGCACCAGGGCAGGCACGGCGCCGTGACCGGTCGCCCCGAGCCGGGCGAGCGCCGGCGCGTCCGGCAGCGGGGTGGCGGCGAGCAGCCGCCGGAACGCGGAGGCGTCCACGATCACCAGGCGCGGCGCGACGACCAGTGAGTCGGCGACGACCCGCGCCCGGTCGGTGACCTGCGCGGCGACGGCCTGCCGGACTCCTGGCGCGGCGGCGATGCGCCGCGACAGGGCGGGCGTGGAGGCCGCCGCGGCGGGGACGACGTCGAGGCGGGCATCGGCGCCGACGGTACGCCACGCGCCCTCGGTCAGGCCGTCGCCGGCGGTGGCGTCCAGGGTGAGCGCGAACGATGCCAAGGCGGCGGAGGTCACCAGGACCAGAAGCGGCAGCGCACGCGCGGACGTCGCGACCGCCCGCGCGGTGCCGAACACCGCCAGCGGACGGCGTGAGCGCAGGGCCTGCTTGAGCACGAGGCCCAGCCCCGCGGGGAGCAGCCGCAGCAGGACGAGCGTGCCGGCGAGAACGCCAAGGGCGGGCGCGCTCGCCGGCAGCGGCCCGCCATCCCCCAGCCCGAGCCCCGGACCGGCCACATCACCGCCGGCCGCGGGGGCGGCCGGGAGGATCCCGCGCTGGTGCAGCGCGACGAAGGCGGCGATCGCGGCGATCAGTACCGCGGCCTCGAGTGCGGCGCGGCGCAGTTGGACGGTGTGACGGGCCCAGCGGCGCGCGGTCCGGTTGGCCGGGACCCGCCGGTCGCGGGTGGCGCGGGCGGCGGCGAGCGTACCGAACACCGGGCCGGCGACGGCGGCGGCGAGCACCACGGGGAGCACCCACTCCCAGGAAGCGCCCGGGACGAGGGCGCGGGACAGCGCCAGCCCGGCCGCGGCGGCCGTCAGGGCCACCACGGTGGACTCGAGCAGCAGCTCGGCACCGAGCGTCGGCAGGGCCGCCCCCCGTTGCCGTGCGGCCTCCAGCGCCGGGGCGCGGCGGCGGACCAGCAGGTCGGCGGCGAGCAGCAGGACCAGTACCGCGGCGGCCAGCACACCGGTGAGCAGGACCGACGCCTGCGCGGATGCGGCGCCGACCTGGGTTCTGATGGTCCGCAGTACGCCGTCGAGCCCCGTCTCCCACTTCAGGGAGCCGTCGAGGGCGCCGGAGGAGCCGGAGGTCGCCTTGAGAGCGACCACCTTCGCGGAGATCGCCTGGGCGGAGTCCAAGCTGATCCGGCTCGGGTCGGGAGTGAACCGGACGATACGCCGTAGCGCGTCCTGGTCGAAGGCGAGGCGGGCGTCGGGCAGGGAGTCGGGTGACAGCAGGCCGCCGAACCGGGTGGAGCCCACACCATCCGCACCGGAGACGGGACGCAGCAGCGCGGGGGCCGGCCGCCAGGCGGGATCGGTGCTGTCTTTCGCCCGGAAGATGCCGCTGACCAGGACCTTCTTGACGCGTCCCGCATCGTCCTTGAGGGGGATATGTGCGCCGGGACGCAGCTTGAGCGCGGCGGCGTCCGCTTCCGACAGACCCACCTGCACCGGCCAGGGCGCCTCCGTGACGGGAACCTCGGCGTGGTTGTCCGCCTCGGGGACGGCGGACCGGGGCGGCCCACCCGCGACCCAGGTCACGTGCGGCCCACCGTCGGCGCCGTCCGCATGCTGCCCACCGTCGGCGCCGTTCACGTGCGGGCCACCGTCGGCGCCGTCCGCATGCTGCCCACCGTCGGCGCCGTTCACGTGCGGGCCACCGTCGGCGCCGGCGCCCTTCGCCAGGTACGCGAGCTGGAAGGTGCGCAGCACGCTGCCGTCAGTGATCTTGAGCGTGGGGCTGATGACGGTGGCGACGGGCGGACGCAACGCGGCCCGCAGGCCGGGTCCGAGTTCGTCCGTCGCCCTGTCGCGGAAGTCGTCGACGTCCTCGGCGAGCCGGGGCGCGCGGACGCGTCCGCCGTTGGGCCCGTCGTCGCGTTCTATACGGGCCTCTACAAGGACGTCACCGTCGCCGCCGGCGCGGCGGACCCCGTCCTGAACGGCCTCGTCGGCGGTCGCGCGCAGCAGCGGCGGTACGGCGCCGGCGAGCAGGGTGACGACCGCCACGACCGCGGCGGCCAGGAGCAGCGACCCGGCGTCGGCGCGGGCGCGCCCCCGGACGCTGGGCCAGTGCAGGGCGAGCGTCCACCAGCGACCGACCGGCCACCGACCGGCGCCCCACCTCCCGACACCATCCGAAGATGCCTCACGAAGCCGTGTCCGCAGATGCCTCACGACGCCACCCGCAGGTACGCGACGTCGAGGCGGCGGGCCTGTACGACGACCACTGCGGTCACCGCGAGCGTGCACCCGGCCAGCAACAGGGCGAGCAAGCCGGCCTCGGTGACCCACGGCCAGATGGGCAGGGCGGCGGGCACGGGCGCGGCGCCGGTGTCGGAGCGGACGAGCAGGGGCGCGACGAGGCGGGTGGCGAGTGCGCCGACGGCCGCGCCTGTCCCGAGCAGGGGCAGCAGGACGCCGACGTGCTGGCCGAGCAGCACGGCACGTACCTCCCGCCGGGTCATCCCCAGCCCCCGCAGTCGCGCCACCTCCAGCGCGCGGGCCCGGAGGTCGAAGGTCACGTGCAGGACGACGCCGGCGAGCAACAGCAGGGCCGTGACCGGGACGAGCAGCCGGAGCGCGGCCGGCAGTCCGGCGCGCAGGGGACCACCGGTGAGGCGGGCGGTCTCGGACGCGCGCGTGGTGACGGCGCCGAGGCGGAGGGCGGCGACGCGTACGGCGGCGTCGGCCCGGGTGGGGTTGCCGACCCACCAGGCGTCCACAGGGAAGTCGAGGTTGCCGCTGACGACAAGGGCGCGGGAGAGGGCGTCCGAGTCGGCCAGGATCGCCGCGGCGCCCGAGGCGGCTGGAACGGTGGGCAGCACCTCGGTCACCCTGACCGGGACGGGGGTGAGTCCGACGGTGAGATTGAGCCGGGAGCCGCGACGGGCACCGACCTCATCGGCGAAGCGGGCGGAGACGGCGACGGGCACCGGTCCCGCGGCCGGGAAGGCGGTGGCGACCAGGGTTCGGGCGGCGTCTGGGGGGCCCTTGAGTCCGACGGTCGTCGTCATTCTCAGCCGAACGCCGGCCGGGGTACGGGCGAGGGCGACAGCCGGATCGCCGAGTTGGCCGGCGGCGGGCTCGACGGAGGCGGCGCTCCACGGCGACCAGCGCGCCGCGCCGGCTGAGGCTGAGGCTGAGGCGGGGGTCTCGGGCACGGTGAGGGTGACGGCGACGCGGCTGTCGCCGGACCCGGCCGGCAACTCGGCCAGGGCATCGGAGTAGCCGAAGCCGACGTTCCCCAGATCGGGCGCGAACGGGAGGGACACCGCGACCAGCCGAAGCCCTTCGACGGTCGCGCAGGCCGGCAGCGGATGCGCCTTGCCGTCGAGCGGGACGGGCGCGCCGTCGCAGGGTATCCGTAAGCCCGTGGCGTCCTGCAGCAGCAGCCGGGGGGTGACGATGAGCGGGGTCGTACCGGTCGTCCTTCCAGTGCCGGGCGCCTTCCCAGTGCCGGTCGCCTTCCCAGTGCCGGTCGCCTTTCCGGTGCCGGTCGCCTTTCCGGCGAGGGTGAGCACGGCGCCTTTCGGGACGGGGACGCCGGTGGCGCGGGTCGGCGGCGCGAGGGCGGCGCCCACGTCCGTCCACCTGCGGACATCGTTCAGCCGGCCGCGCAGCAAGGACTCGGCGCGGGTGGCGTCGACGGCGACCAGTCGCGGTACGTCGCCGGCGGTGCCGAGCCACTGCCCGACCGCGACACCACGGTTGGTGGCCGGGCTCACCGCTCCTCCGGTGGCCGCGCCGACAGCCGCGCCCTGCCCGGCCTCCGGCGGCGTGGTGAGGGCGAGAGCGAGATCGGTGCCGACGGCCAGGTCGGCCTGGTCATGCTGGGAACGCTGCCACGTGGCGTCGAAGCCGACCCCGAACGTGGCGGCCGCGCAGGCCAGGCCGATCAGCAGCCCCGCGGCGACCGCCTGCGGCCGACGGGCGGCTTCGAACGCGGCCAGCGGGAGCGTCAGCCCACGGGCGCGGCGCGCCAGCCGCTCGACGCCGCGCAGCGTGGGCACCACCAGGCGCAGCGCCAGCGCGGAGCCGGCGGTGAGCAGCAGCGCGGGAGTGAGCACACGGATGGCGTCGACGGAGGACCCGGAGCCGGTGGGCTGATCGCGCAGCTGCCACCAGCCGGCGACGGCGAACGCCACGAGCAGCACATCGGCCCCGGAGCGGGCCAGCAGTTCGCGCCGGTGGTGACGGTCGCCGACCGCGGGCGTGGGCCGCACCGAGAGGGCGACGAGCACCGCCGCGAGCGCCAGCGCGCCACCGGCGACGGCGAGCACATGGACGCCGGTCACGACCGGATGGACGGCGAGCCCGGCCTCCGCCAGCGGCGGCAGGTGGGTCAGACCGGCGTGCAGGACGGAAGAGGCGGGGATCGCGAGCGCGGCGGCCAGAACGGCGAGTACGCCGGCCTCGAGGACGGCGCCGGCGGCGAACTGCCCGCGACTGACGCCCAGCGCCGACAGCAGAGCGGTCTCGTCAGCGCGAACGCCCGCGGTGAGCCGACCGGCGAGGGCGAGGGCGGTCGCGGTCAGGACGATGCCGAGGACGGCGACGGTGAGTACGGCGGCGGCAGTGACCTGCTGCTGATCGCGGGCGGACAGCAGGGTCGACGGCAACCGGGAGGCGACGCGTTCGATCCGTACCCGGTCGCCGAGGGTACGCGCCAATAGGCGGTCGGCGCCGAGCACGGCCACGGCGACGGTGTCGAGACCGCGGCGGGTGGGGGTGGACAGGTCGGGATGGGCGGTGATCTCCAGCCGGTCGATGGTGGACCCGCCGCCGAGCAGGGTGGCGAGGTCGACGATGAACGGCCCGTACGCGTGGACCGGCTGTACGGAGCGGCCGTCGCGGTAGGCGAGGTCGTAGCCGGTGGCGGCGAGGGGGTCGCGGTCCCAGCCGGTGCCCCGCAGCGGGCGTACGACGCCGACGATGGTCACGTCGACCGTCCGGGCGGGGTCGTCGCCCAGCTCCGCGCCGAGGCGAACGCGTCTGCCGAGGGTGAGGCCGAGCAGCCGCGCGGTGGGCTCGAGCACGACAGCCTCCAGCGGCGCGTCGGGGCGGGGCGCGTCGGGCTTCTGCGGCACAGCCGGGCGGGCCGAGTCGGCCGCGCCTCGCGGCCAGCGTCCCTTGACCAATGCGGCGCGGGCCGGCAGGTCCTCCACGCCCGACAGGTAGGTCTCGGCGGGGACGCCGTCGCCGTCGCCGCCGCCCCGCGTCGTCGGCAGCGACCGCATCACCGACGACGCGCGTGCGGCCGTCGTCGCGGTGTACGGAGCCAGCGCCGAGGTCAGCACGCGGCGGGTGTCGTCGGCGACGGATCGCGCGTCCGGCCCGCGGACGGTGACGGTGTAGGCGGTGACGTCGACCTGGTCAGGAGCGGCGCGGGACGCGGCGGCCTCCAGCGCCTGCTCGGCGGTGCGAGTGACGAGGAGGGCGCAGGCGCCCAGCAGAGTGAGGCCCACCATGGCGACCGCCAGGAGGGCGGCCAGCAGCGGCCACTGCGCGCGAGCTCGGTGGGCGAGCAGCCTCAGCACGGGCCACTCTGGACGATCACGAGCCTTCTCGCCCGTCGTTTCTGGACGATCACGAAGCTTCCCGTCCGTCCAGCCGCCCGTCGTTGATCTGGATCACCCGGTCCGCCAGCGCGAGCATCGTCGGGTCGTGCGTGGACACCAGCGCTGTCACACCCTCGGACTCCACGACTCCGCGCAGCAGCGCCATCACCGACAGGCCCGTCTCGGCGTCCAGCTGCCCGGTCGGCTCGTCGGCGATCAGCAGCCGGGGCGAGGCGGCCAGGGCCCGGGCGATCGCCACCCGCTGCTGCTGGCCGCCGGACAGCTCACCCGGACGCTGCTGAGCGTGGTCGGCCAGGCCCACCAGCTCCAGCAACAGCGCGACCCGACGCTCGCGTTCCGCCGCCGGGAGGCGCGCCAGCCGTAAAGGGGCGCCGACGTTCTCCGCGGCCGACAGCACCGGGATCAGGCCGAACGTCTGGAACACGTAGGAGACCTTCTCCCTCCGTAACCGGGACAGGCCGTCCTCGTCGAGGGCTGTGACATCGGTACCCTCGACGAGGACGGTCCCGGAGTCCGGACGGTCCAGGCCGCCGATGACGTTCAGCAATGTGGTCTTCCCGGAGCCGGACCGGCCGATGAGGGCCACCATGGTGCCCGCCGCAAGATCGAACGACACGTCCCGCAGAGCGTGGACGGCGGTCGGCCCGCTGCCGAAGCGCCGATGAACGCCGCGCACGGCGAGCAACGGCCTGTCGGCCGGCCCGGCGCTCACGCGGACCCGTCGAGGTCAGGACGGATCGCGACGTGATCCGCCTCCAGCGCCAGTCGGACCCGTCTGGTCAGCGCCAGCGCCTCCCGGTAGTCGCGCGGCACCTGGACCCGTCCGGCGCGGTCCATCACGGCGTACTCCTCGGCGATCATGTGCGTGTCGCCGTCGGCGCCGGTGGCGGTGCGGCGCAGTACCTCGCTGCTGGTGCGTCCGTCGCGGATCGCCACGGTCCGCTCGACCTGGCCGCTGACCGCGGGGTCATGGGTCACGATGACGACGGTGACGCCCAGCCGGCGGTTGACCTCTCGTAACGTACCGAAGACCTCGGCGGAGGTGGCGGTGTCCAGCTCGCCGGTCGGCTCGTCGGCCAGCAGGACGCGCGGCTCGTTGGCGAGGGCCACCGCGATGGCGACCCGCATCTGCTGCCCGCCGGACAGCTGCCCGGGACGCCGGTCGGCGCAGTCGGCGACGCCGAGGGTGCTCAGCAGTTCGGCGGCGCGGGCCCGGCGCCTGCGGGCCGGCGTGCGGGCCGCGGTCATCGGCAGGTCGACCATCTGCCGCGCGGTCAGGTAGGGCACGAGGTTGCTGGCCATCTGTTGCCGGACGAATCCGACGGTACGCCGCCGGTAGCGCACACGGTCGGCCCGGGACATCGCCAGCAGGTTCCACCGGTCGACGCGTGCCCGCCCGGCGGTGGGGGCGTCGACCCCGGCGAGGATGGACAGCAGCGTCGACTTGCCCGACCCCGACGCCCCGACGACGGCGACCATCTCGCCACTGTCCACGAGTAGGTCCAGCCCTTGTAACGCCTGCACCTCGACCGACCCGGACTGGTAGATCCGCACCAGGCTCTCGCAGACGATCAGCGCGTCCCGCCCGAACTCCGGCGCCTTCTGAGGCGGCTGCGGCAGGGACAGCGGCTTGATGGACATCCCCCTCCTCCGGACCGGAGTCGCGCTCATCTCTGGCCAGACTCTATAGAGTCCCCATCTGCCCGGCCAACAGGCTCTTGTGAGCGCTCACGCCCCGCGAAGGAGCCGTGACCGGCTGCCCGGAACCGCGGTCCCCAATCGTGCACCCGACATCACTACTGCTACTTTTGTGCCCTTTAGTCCCATAGTGGTTAGAGGTACGGAAAGTGCGACGGTACGGCTGGACGATCAGCGCGGTCATGGCAGGGTGTCTGCTCGCAGGATGCTCCGCCCTGCCCGCCCTGCCAGGCATGGGCGGCGCGAAGGCGGACCCTGCCGCGACGGGCAAACCCAGCGCGAGCAGTGCCCCGAAGCCGGCTCGGGCCGTCTCGGACCAGGAGGCCACCTCGGTCCTCGCGGACTACGTCAAGCGCAACAACGCCGCGAACAAGGCCCGGAGCGACGAACTCCTGGCCGGCTACGAAGGCGGCTCCAGCTTCGCCATCGACAAGGCCAGCTACGCCTCCAGCCGCATCCTGCGCAAGACCATCAAATACCAGCCGTTCGGCTACACGGGCGCCGCGTTTCGCGCGCCGGCCGCCGGGCAGCAGCCCTGGTTCCTGGCCACGGCACACTGGCAACGCAAGCCGACGACCTCGAAGGAGCCGACGTACCTGCTCTTCGCCCGGCAGGGGGACGGCTGGCGGCAGATGTACTCCCCTGACGCCTTCGACGGCACCACCACCGATGAACTGCCCGCGATCGCCGCTGACGCCTCGGGCGTCGCCACGGCGGTCGGCCCCACGGACGGAACCGGCCTGCTGATGTCACCCGCCGACTTCGCGAAGAAGTACGCCGCCCACATGGTCGGCAAGGGCACCGCCGCCGACAAGAGCCTCTTCGCCGCCGACAGCATCACCACCGGGGCGGCGAAGACGCGCCAGAGAATGACCCAGTACGCGCGTATCTCGTCCGCTGCCCGCCCGGTCACCCGCTACCCGTCATACACGCTGCGCACCACCGACGGCGGAGCCCTGACCTTCACCACGATCGAGCGCACGATCCGCTACGACGTGCGGCAGGGCCCGGAGCGCAACTACGTCTTCCAGAAGGACAGCGGAATCCTGCGCGGCAAGTACTACACGTACATGAAGATCACCGATCTGTTCCAGGTCGCCGCCCACATCCCCCCGAAGAGCGGCAAACCAGACCAGGTCAAGGTGCTCGCCAACTACTCCGGCCTCGTAGCGGGCAGCGGCCGCTGACCCCGGTTCGCCGCTGTGAAGGCCCTGCCGATGACCCACGCGATGCCGGTGAAACGGTCACGGAAGCTCGCGGAGCGCCGGCACGTTGTCTGAGACATGCAGATCGGCGAAGCCGCCAGCGCCAGCGGTGTGAGTGTGCGCTCATTGCGGTACTACGAGGATGAAGGCCTGATCGTCCCTGGTCGGTGCAGCAACGGGTACCGCGACTACTGCCGGTCGACCATCGACCGAGTCCACGCCATTCGCTCGCTGCTGGAGTACGGGCTGCCCGTACGGTTGGTCAAGGCCGCTCTGCCCCACCTCACCGACGGACCGGAAGCCGACCCGGATCCGCTTTTCCTGCATGAGGTGGAGAACTATCGTGATCGGCTCGCCGCTCGCATCGCCGCTCTCACCGCCCAGCAGTCGGCACTCGACGCCTACCTGCGCGAGGCCCGCCGGTGACCATGGCTTGACCCTCACGCCAGTGTGAGGCTCCTACGTTTCGGCGCATGGAGACCAACCACCAGACGATGCGGGCACTGCTTCAGCGGTCGCACCGCGGGCCGAAGGATCTGATCCTCACCAGCGACCGTCGTCGCCCCACCCCGGGCCCGGGCGAGTACCTGGTCCGGGTCGGCGCCGCCGGAGTCAACTTCGCCGACGTCATGCAGACCCGTGGGACCTACGGAGGAGGGCCTCAGGCGCCCTACGTCGCGGGGTTCGAGGCCGCCGGTGAGATCGTGGGCGTCGGAGCGGGCGTCCAGGCCCCACTTCCGCTCGGTACCCACGTCATCGGAGCCGGCCCTGGCGCCTTCGCGCAGTACATGACGCTGCCGGCCACAGGAGTGCTTCCCGTCCCGTCCGGCTGGACGGACGCCGAAGCCCTCGGCATGGTGCTGAACTGGGCGACCGCTTTGGCGGCGCTCAGGCCGCTGGGTGAGATCAAGCCAGGTGAAACGGTGCTCATCCATGCGGCGGCAGGCGGAGTGGGGCAGGCCGCGGTGCGCCTCGCCCGCCACTACGGTGCGCGGGTGATCGCCACGGCCTCACCGGCCAAGCACGACACGGTTCGAGCGCTCGGCGCCGACGAGGTTCTGGACAGTACGCGCCCCGACCTGGCCGAGGAGATCACCCGCCTGACCGGCGGAGTCGACCTGGTCCTTGAATCGATAGGACAGGCCACGTTCAAGGCCAGTCTGTCGGTCGCCAAACCCTTCGTCGGGCGCGTCGTCGTGTTCGGCGCCGCTTCCGGCGACGCCAGTCTGACCACGCACGACCTGGTCTTCACCCACCACGCGCAGGTGAAGGGCTTGCACATCGGTGCGCTGGCGAGCGCCGCCCCATCGATCTACCGATCACTGTTCACCGAGATCGGGGAGCACATCGCCAACGGCGTGTACCCGCCCGGCACTCCGCAGGTCCACCCTCTGGGCGACGGGCCGGCCGTGCTTCAGGAACTCGAAGCGGGCCAGACCCGTGGCAAGCACGCCCTTGATCCTTGGCGCTAGGAACCGAACTGCTTCTTGACCGCCGCCACCCGGTCCATCAGCACGCCCGGCGCGATCAACACACACTCGTATCCGAGCGAGGCGTAGGCGTCCTGGTGGACCTGCTCGAACCGCAGCGACTCCTCGAACGTGATCAGCCGCGCGTCGGTCGGCGTGACGAATCCGAGGTTCTGTACGAAGAACACCTTCTTCTCGTAGATCCGCTGGGCCTCGATGCGTTCCAGTTCGCGGGACAGCGCCGGAGAGACGGAATGGCCAAGATAGACAGCCAGCGCGTACGTGCAGACCGGCGATCGATCATAGATCTGCACCTCACCGGGAAGGGCCGCGGCCTGTTCCTGCCGTCGGCGCTGCAAGGTGATGATCGCCTCCACGAAGGACGGCTTCGTCCACGGCTCGGCTTCACCCTGGGCCTGCCGCAGGGCGATGACATCTGTCGCCGCCTCCTCGACGACGGTGTAGCCGTCGCACTCCAGCCAGCGCAGGATGGCGGTCTTCCCGGCTCCAGGCGTGCCGGTCAGGATGTAGCGCTTCATGAATCACTTCCTGCCGGTCGTACCCAGCGCGTGTCTCAATCAGGTCTGGACGGATCTCCAGGACTCCACAGTCGCTTCGGCGATGGCTTCGATGCCGCGTCCGTACGCCAGATGCCCATCGGACACGAAGCTGACTCCCTTGACCGGCAAGCCGCAGAACGAAGCGCGGAAATGCCCGGGAGATCCCCCCTGCGGGAGCGGCGCGTACTCCTCAAGTGGCGCCATGTCGTAGCCCGACCGCACCCCGTGCCTGTTCCGCGCTATCTGATGAGCCGCCACGCGAAGCAGCGCGTCAAGGCCCTTGTCCACGTACAACTGCAGCTGGCGGAACTGGCCGTCCAGGTACTTCTCATGGGCTCTCGCAGGATGCTGCAGGAGGTACGCGCACACCACGGGCGCGTGCCACCTGTACATCTGCGGATCGGCCTGCTCTTCAGCCAGGATCGCGTGGTAGTAGTCCACACACAAGCCCAGCGGGCCGGCACTCGCACCGCAGTCGCACCGGCGCATGCTGGGGCCATCTGTCACGGTCCGCACCATAGGCGGTCGGCAACGGCCCTGTCGACGACATTTCGGCCGACAGTCTGAACATCAGCCCTCACTTCACCCAACGTCGAAACCCGCCCTCAGAATTGATCACCTGGCCGGTGATCCAGGCGGCATCGTCCGAGGCGAGCCAACGGACCACCTTGGCGACCTCATCTGGCCTCCCCCACCGGCCCGAAGGCAGGGCATGACCGATCTGCCGGGCGAGCTCGGGATCGGCCCAGCCGGTGTCGACCGGCCCAGGGTTGACGGTGTTGACGGTGATGCCCCGATCAGCGAGCGCGTCGGAGAGGCTGACCGTCATCTGATGGATCGCACCCTTGCTGATCGCATAGGGCAATTCCGCCGGCATGGGGGCCAAATGCTGACCGGAGGTGAACAAGATCACCCGACCCCCGGAGCGCTGATCATCGTGCTGAGCGGCGAATGCCTGGGTCAGCAACACGCTGGCCCGCGCGTTCACCGCCCACGCCAGGTCGAGCTCGGCCGCGGTCACCTCCTCCAGCGCCTGCTTGGAACTACGCGCATGGTTGGCGACCAGCACATCCACGTGCCCGAACCGGTCGACCGCCCGCTCGATCACCGCCGCGGGCGCCGCCGGGTCGGTGAAGTCGGCCTCCACATGCTCCAGATGGTCACCCACGCCACCCAGCGCCGCGAGCACGCCGGCCATCCCGGCCGGATCGCTGCCCCACGGCTGATCGGCATCGTGTGGGGTCCACGACTGCGCCACCACCTTCGCCCCGGCGCTCAGCAGTTCGCGTGTCAGGGCGAAGCCGATCCCCGCCCGGCGACTCACTCCGGTCACCACCGCTACCCGGCCCGTCAGAGGCCCCTGTGCGCTCATGTCGATTCCCATCCGGGAATCTTCGCAAATCATCCCCTTGATGTCCTCGCCAACGAGAAGCCCAGGTCACACCGCTGACCTGGGCTTCTCGGGACTGGGCGGGCTAGATCGGCTTGAGTGCCCAGAAGTGGTTGGCGTTGTTGCCGGCCAGGATCTGCTGGTCCAGGGCGGACGAGGTACCGGTCATCATGTTGAGCACGCGTTGGCTGTGGACGTTGACGAGGACGTACGTGCCGTCAGCCGCACGCCGTACGGTCCACATCTGCGTGTTGGTCGAGGCACACGTCGACTGGACGATCTGAGTTCCGGCCGCGTCGCTCGGCGTCTTCAGGTCCAGGCACAGACCGCTGTTGACGTTGACGAAGCGGGCGGGGAAGGTGTCTGAGGCAGCCTTGCGCAACGTCCACTGCTGGCGCGTGGCGCCGGAGTGCGCCTTGTGCGTGACCACCGCTCCGGACGTCAGCGCGCCGTTGAGCACTTCGGCGTTCTCCCGGTTGTTGATGCCTGTCAGGTAGTACTTCGCGCCGTCCTGCGGGCCGGGATCCGTGATCCGGTTGAACTTCCACCGCTGGTTGGTCGCCCCGGTGTAGGGCCGCTGCTCCAGCGGGGCCGGGTACGCGCCCGTGACCGTCAGGGCCAGACCGGACAGCCAGTTGATGATCGCTCACCTTGACGATGAGGAAGATCAACGTACTGGGCCTGACCGAAATAGCCAATCCCGGCGTAATACGCGCTTCCCCCAGGCCACGCGAGGCGTGCGGGGTACGACCTCGGGGCAGGGGAAGCGTCCGGAACTCTCAGAGGCTGCGGGCGGTGATGTCGCCGCTGGAGGTGGTGGCGTGGATGTCGAGCTCGGCGGTGCCGTCGTTCTTGAGGGTGTTGGTGATGCGGCCGTGGGTGGTGCCGGCGTCCAGGGCGGCCGAGACGCCGGCGGCGGCGCTGATCGAGATGTCGCCGGACTGGGTGCTGAGCACGACCTTGCCGCCGGTGGCCTCGGCGATCCGGATGTCGCCCCGTGCGGTGCTGATCTCCGCGGCGCCGCCCAGCCGGCCGACCTCGACGTCGCCGTCGGTCGCGGTGAGGCGCAGGCTCGCGGTCTCCTCCAGCTTGATCTGGTGGTAGGCGCCTTCGAAGGTGACGTCGCCGAGGCGGCCGACGGTCCGCAGTTCGGCGCTGCCCGTCTTCGCCTCGACGCGGGAACCGGTGGGCAGCTGGACCGTCACCTCGACGGATCCGGTCGGGCCGAGGTACTGGTTCTTCGTCGCGGTCTCGATCCGCAGGACGCCGTCGGCGTATTCCACCGTGGTCTGCTCGGCGGCCTTGACGTCGCGGCCCTTGGAGGCGTTGGCGGGCAGGACCTCAACCGTGGTGTCGGCCCGGTCGGCCGCGATGAACTGGACGCGTCCGGCGGGGATGTCCAGGACGGTGGTGATCGGGGCGAGGGTGTCGAACTTCTGCATCGTGTGCTCCTGTTGAATCTGAATTCGGCGTGGCCCAGTTCGCAAGCGCTGGACCGTTCATGGGATTGAGCATCGCCGACCGTGCTGATACCGAGCCGTCGCCGTCCTGACGCGACCACTGACACACCACCCGCACGCTCGACAGCGAACCCGAGCACGTCCATTCGGGGTTCGGTGGGGGTTGACGGAAATTCGATGGGCCGCCACGGCGGTGGCGGGGCAGACCCTATTCTGATCTTGGTAAGGCTTGCTTCCGACAGCCAGGAGAGATCACATGCTCGGCCTTTTCGCGTCCAGCCTGGTGAGCGCACTGGTGCTCACCACCACTACAGCCACCGCCGCCGCGCCCCCGCCGCAGCCGACCCGGGGCCCGTTACCTGGCGTAGCGGAACGGACGGGAGATGGCCAGTTCGGCAAGGGTCAGGCCGCGGTCGTCGCCGACCTGAACGGCCGCCCCATCCAGCTCACGTCCTACACCACCGTCGACATGCGAAACCACGGGGGCCCGTTCGCGCTGTGGACATGGCAGCCGGCCCGACGGCGGTTCATCAAGAGCGACTACGGGGATTTCGCGGTCTCCCCCGACGGACGCTGGACGGTCGCGCGACTGCAGTCGCGAGGAGAGCCGGGCAACCGCCTGCGGATCCTCGACCGAACCACCGGCAAGAGCCGGGACGTCGCGATCCAGCTCACCGACTACACCCCCGCCGAGACCGATAACGGCGGCACCCAGTACCCCCAGATGCGCTGGCCCAGGTGGTCACCGGACGGCAAGAAGCTGCTGTTCACCGTCAGCTTGGCCCGCCAGGGCGACCGCTCGGCAGGAGTCCTGATCCTCGACCTGCCCGACTTCACCCCCCGCTTCATCAAGATCCACAAGGCACTGGTCACCGTCGGCGGTTTCGAGTGGAACAACGACGGTACCCGCTTCCTGGTCAGGCACGGCAGGCTCGGCAGCACGACCGTCCGCCTGTACGACCTGCAGGGCAAGGCCACCAAGGAATACCAGGTACGAGGCCGGCCGGGCGGTAACGGACGCGGCGTCTTCTCCCCCTCCGGCAAGCGGTTCGTCACCGCCTGCCTGCCACTGGAGAAGGCCGCCTGCGTGTGGGACGCGTCGACCGGCAAGGCCGTGACGAGACTGCCCGTCGTCGCGGGCGCGCGGCCGACCACTCTCGGCTGGTACGACGAGAAGCACCTGCTCATCTCCACCGCGGCAGGCATCGGAATCATCGACCTGAAGGGCCGGGTGACCGAGACGCTGCTCAAGCTCGGCAAGAAGTCCGAGATCTCCCCGCAGTTCAGCGCGCTGAAATGATCGGTCGGCATGCGGAGGTGGTCCCGCGTTTCGCCATCGGCGCGGGCCGCACCTCATCGTGTTGCCGTACAGCATATTCGCGTCGTAGCTTGCCGCGTGGTCGCAGGCCGATCGGCCAACCAGGCCGACGATCAAGTGCGCGTCAGGAGCCGGACCGGGCCGAGCCGCCTGATCGTTCTGCAGGCTGAGCGTTCAACTCGTTCCACTTGTGCAGCAACTGAGGGACCTCGCTCCGGAGAAACGCGAAAAAGCGCCGAGTCTCGTCCATCCGGGCGCCCGCGGGCGTGTCCGTACCGAGCACCTCGGCTCCGTCGCGGGCGCCCTCCTCGAAGCGACGGAACACCTCGTCACTCGACGCCGCCGCCCTGTACCAGGCCGCCTGGTCGACGCGGTAATGATCACGGCGTTCACCGGGGTCCCGCTCGCGGGTCACCATCCCGACCCGCATCAGATATTTCACCGCGCCCGAGACCGCCGACGGGCCGACCTGCAGTACGTCGGCGAGTTCGCCGGCGGTGCGCCGGCCGTCGTCGGCGATGAGCAGCGCCGCGAGCACGCGCGCCGCCATGCGCGGATAACCCGAGTCGGACATGATCACGGCGAACCGTTCGAGGAACCGCAGCGCGTCGGCCGTGCGCACGCCCCCGGTTCTCTCGGTCATGCCGGTCTCGTCGTCGGCTCTCTCGGTCATGCACACCCTTTGCGCGTCGGCTCTGATGGCCACAGGCTACAGACTAACCGAAGTTTCACGAATTTCGTGAAATTCATGTAGTGTCCGAAGTATGGCAAACATGATCTCCGCGTCCGGTCTTGTCAAGGCCTTCGGCCGGACTCAGGCACTCGACGGTCTGGACCTGACGGTCCGGGCCGGTGAGGTGCACGGATTCCTCGGGCCGAACGGGGCCGGTAAGTCCACGACCATCCGGATCCTGCTCGGCCTGCTCCGTCAGGACTCCGGGACCGCTCGGCTGCTTGACGGCGATCCGTGGCGAGACGCGACCGCCTTGCACCACAGGCTGGCTTACGTACCCGGTGACGTGACCCTGTGGCCGACCCTGTCCGGTGGCGAGGCGATCGACCTGCTCGGCCGGATGCGCGGCCGGATCGACCCCCGGCGCCGGGCCGAACTGCTCGACCGCTTCGAACTGGATCCACGCAAGAAGGGGCGGGCCTACTCCAAGGGCAACCGGCAGAAGGTGGCCCTGGTCGCGGCCCTGTCCTCGGATGCCGACCTACTCATCCTGGACGAGCCCACCTCCGGCCTCGACCCGCTGATGGAGGCGGTCTTCCAGGAGAGCATCCAGGAAGAGCGGCGCAAGGGCCGTACGGTGCTGCTGTCCAGCCACATCCTCGCCGAGGTCGAGGCCCTGTGCGACAGGGTGAGCATCATCCGGCACGGCCGCACGGTGGAAACGGGCACGCTCACCGAGCTGCGCCACCTCACCCGCACCTCGATCACGGCCGAGCTCACCGGGCCCGTCCCCCAGCTCGCCGGATCAGCGGGCGTACACAGCTTGTGGACACAGGGCAACCGGCTGCGCTGCCAGGTCGACGGCGACGCGCTGGACGCGCTGCTGCGTGAGCTGGTGAAGGTAGGTGTGCGCAGCCTGGTCAGCCAGCCGCCGACGCTGGAGGAGATGTTCCTGCGCCACTACGAAGACGATCTGTCCGGCGCGGGCTCGAACGGAAAGCACGCGGTGGCACAGCGATGAACACTCTCACCGGCACCGGCGGACTGATCCGGCTCATCCTGCGGCGCGACCGGGTGCGGTTACCGGTCTGGTACGGGCTCGTGGCGCTGCTCGTGATCGGCGTGGCCGGCTCGGTGGCCGCCGCCTTTCCCACGGAAGAGGCGCGCCAGGCGTTCCTCCACACGACCAACGGCGACCCGACACAGCTCATGATGATCGGCCCGATCTATGACTCGTCCGCCGCGGGGCTCACCGCGTGGCGCGTACGCGGGCAGGCCGCCCTGCTGATCGCATTGGCGAGCCTGTTCCTGGTGATCCGCAGCACCCGCGGAGAGGAGGAAGCGGGCCGTAGCGAACTGCTGGGCTCGACCGTGGTCGGCAGGCACGCGGCACTGACGGCCGCGCTGACCGTGGCGTTCGCGGCGGGCCTGGTCACCGCCCTTGTCGTGGCACTGGGGCTCATGGGCCAGGGATTGCCTGCGCAGGGCTCCCTGGTGATGGGGCTGTCGGTCGCCGCCGCCGGCTGGGTCTTCGCCGCGCTCGCGGGCCTGGCGGCCCAGCTGACCGAAAGCGCTCGTACCGCCGCCGGCCTCGCCGCCACCGCGATGGCCATCCTGTACGCGGTGCGCGCGGTCGCGGACCTCGAAAAGAGTTCCTGGGTGTCCTGGCTGTCGCCGTTCGGCTGGACTCAGCGCATGCGTCCCTTCGCCGGTGACCACTACTGGCCACTGCTGCCGGTCATCGGCCTGACCCTGCTGCTGGTGGCCGCCGCCTACCGGATGTCCGCACGCCGGGACCTGGGGGCCGGCATCCTCCCGGCCCGGCTCGGTCGTGCCGAGGCGGCGCCGGGCCTGCGTACCTCGCTTGCCCTGGCCTGGCGACTGCAGCGGGGCACGCTGCTCTCCTGGGCCGTCGCGTCCACCGCGTTCGGCGCCGGTTTGGGCGGCGCGGCACGGAGCGCCGCCGAGCAACTGAACGCGAGCGAGGCTCTCAGGGGCCTGATCGAGCGGATGGGTGGCGGTGGCCGTCCCGCCGACGGCTTCTTCGCCTTCGTCATCTACCTGATGAGCCAGGTCATCACGATCTACGCGATTCAGGCGATCCTGCGCTTGCGGGCGGAGGAGACCTCCGGCCATGCCGACGTCATCCTGACCGGCCCGATCGGCAGGCTGCGCTGGGCAGGCGGTCACCTGGCCGTCGTCGCGGCCGGGTCGGCGATCGTACTCGCCGGGCTCGGTCTCGGCATGGGTCTGGTCTACGGGCTCTCCACGGGAGACGCGGGCGGCGAGATCGCCCGAATGCTGGGGGCGAGCCTGACACGGCTTCCTTCGGTCCTGGTGCTGGCCGCCATTCCAGTGCTGGTGTACGGCCTGCTGCCGCGGCTCGCCGCGGTCATCGCCTATGTCGCGCTCGGGCTGTGTTTCGTGCTCGAGTTCGCGGTGGAACTGCTGCACGCCGACCCGTCGATCTTGACGGTGTCACCCTTCGCGCAGACCCCTGGACTTCCGGTCGCCGAATTCACCGTGACGCCGCTGATCCTGCTGACCGTCGTCGCCACCTCGCTCACTGCCGTGGGGCTGGCCGCGCTCCGCCGACGTGACCTCGGATAGCGCGACCCGGCGCGGACATCAGAGCGTGCGAATGGCCCCCTCAGCGATGGCCCGAAGTTTGTCCGGGTTAGCGATGTTATGGATAGCAGTGATGCGCCCGTCAGCGTCGAAATCAAAGGTGACAGTGGCGATGACGCGCCCCAGACCACTGAACACCATGCCCGGCCCGCCGTTGATCTCGACCAGTTCGGCGTTCATGTCGCCGGGCTCGACGCCCTGGTACGTGACCTTCCCGATGGCGCCGAACCAGGCGGCGACCGTCTGGGCGCCCACGACCGGACGCAGGGCCTGCCGGACCTTGCCTCCCCCGTCGGTCCACAACGTGACGTCCGGGGACAGCAGCTCCATGAGGGTGTTGATGTCGCCTCCGGTCGCGGCGGCGAGGAACCGCTCCGTGACGTCGCGCTGCCGCGATCGATCGGCGATGAAGCGCGGCCGGCGGGCCCGTACGTGCTCGCGAGCGCGGTGCGCGGCCTGGCGTACCGCCGTCTCGGAACGCTCCACCGCCTGCGCGATCTCGGCATGACTGAAGTCGAAGACCTCCTTCAGTACGAACACCGCGCGCTCCAGCGGGCTCAGGGTTTCCAGCACCACCAGCATCGCCGTCGACACCGAATCGGCGTTCGTAATGTCGTCGGCGGTGTCGCCGCTGGTGAGGATCGGCTCGGGCAGCCACGGCCCCACATAGGTCTCGCGCTGGTACCGGGTCGAGCGCAGCCGTTGCAGAGCCAGATTCGACACGATCCGCGCCAGATAGGCCTTGGGGTCGGCCACCTGCGAACGGTCGTCGGCCGACCACTTGATCCAGGCATCCTGTACCGCGTCCTCGGCGTCGGCCACGGTGCCGAGAACGCGATAGGCCACCGAGAACAGCAGATTGCGATGCTCGTTGAACACCTGCTGGTCACGGTCCCGGTACGGGCGGGTCATCGCACGCCTCGGACGCGGGTGAAGCGGCCGCCACGGGGCCAGAACGCGCCTGAGGCCGGCATCTTCTTCATACGGCCGTACGTCGGCCAGGGCGAAGCGGTCACCGCCTCCTTATACCGTGCCGCCATGCGGCCGGTCAGATGCACCCGTCGGGGGCTGTCGTCGGGGTGGGTGAACTGGACGACCGCATCGTTCCGTCCCAGGCTCACCGGCGTGTGGTAGTAGCCGAAGCGGAAGGGCTTGGTCCGCTTGCCGTCCAACGCGCGGACGATCGACACCGCGGCGTGTACACCGGTCGGCATGCCGCCCTGGCAGGTGCCGTGCATGACGCCGTAGCCCTGGCGGATCGCGGCCGCGTCGCCCACGGCGTACACGTCCGGGTGCGACACCGACCGCAGCGTCGCGTCGGTGACGATACGGCCGCGCTCGTCGACGGTCAGACCGGCGGCGGCCGCCAGCGGCGACACCCGCGTACCGCTCGTCCACAGGACGACGTCGGCGACGACGCTCTCCCCGCCTGCCAGCTCGACGGAGCCGGGCAGCACCTTCGCCACCTCGACCCCGCTGCGCACCTGGACACCCAGGCGCGTGAGCGCGGACTGAAGATACGCCTTCGGCTTGGGGCTCATGGCCGCGCCGGGTTCCTGCCGGCCCAGCAGCACGACGTTCAGCTCGGGGTGCCGCTCAGCGATCTCCGCGGCCGACTCGACCCCGGTCAACCCGCTCCCGCCGACCACGACCGTGCCGCGACCGAGCCGAGCCAGCCGCTCGGCCAGCACCTCAGCGTCGTGGGCGCTGTTGAGGGTGTACGCGTGCTCCTCCACACCCGGCACCGTCACCGTGTCGGCCACACTCCCCAGCCCGTACACCAGCGTGTCGTAGTGCAGCACCCGGTCGTCGTCGATCCGCACGACCTTGGCGTCCGCCTCGATCGCCGTCACCCAGCCGCGCACGAACCGCGCACCCGTGCCCTCCAGCAGTTCCGGGATGTTCATCTCGGCGACCTGCTGCCCGGTCGCCGCGATGTGCAGCCGCAACCGCTCGGTGAACCGCTCCTGCGGATTCACCAGGGTCACCTGTACGTCCTCGCGGCCCTTGGTCCGAGCTGCTAGCTGGATCGCCGCGGCCATACCCGCGTACCCCGCCCCAAGAATCAGAACGCGGTGTGGGGCCGCCGCCGTGCCGGTTTCGCGCTGTGTGGTCATCTTCGTACCTTTCGCTTGGAACGGACAACCACGGGATGCAAGCAGCCCGCCGATCCGTGACATGCGATCGGTGTGACACGCGCCACAGCCGCCGGGGCAGGCGGCACCGCTGGATCACATGCCTCCAGTCGCATAGGCGATGCTGACGACAGCGTTTCCTCTGCGCCCGGAGTGATCACAGCTGGCAGCACTGCCCCCTGTAATCACCGATACCCCGAGGCGTGGGATCTGCCACAGTGAGCGATGGATCAAGTGCGCTCAGTGGACGATTCGATAATCACGAAGATATATTCGGAACATGCGAAGTGTCAGGCCACCGGCGCTGCCCATCTTCCGTACCGAGACCCAAGCACGCTTCCTGGCGGCCCTGTACCTTCGCCCCGATCGAAGCTGGACACTGGCTGACCTCGCCCGCGAGTTGGGAGTCGGGGCGTCGACCCTGCACCCGGAAGTCCGCCGCCTGGAAGAAGCCGGGCTCCTCACCGCTACGGCAGTCGGCCGAGCGCGAGTGCTGAGCATCGATCAAAGTCACCCCGTCACGAGACCATTGACGGAAATCCTGAGCTACCTCTACGGCCCTCAGGTCGTTATCGCGGAAGAATTCGGTTCCATCCCGAAGACCGAACTGTTGTTCATCTTCGGCTCCTGGGCAGCCCGCCACCACGGACAGACAGGGCCGCCACCACATGACATCGACGTACTGGTGGTCGGGGACGCAGATCGAGCAAAGGTCTATGCCGCAGCGGACCGCGCCCAAGGGCGCCTCGGCATGCCGGTCAACCCAGTCCTGGCGAACCCGACGCTGGGAGGCGGCGTCCGACGCATTGATCCGCCAGATCAAGGCGAGTCCCACCATTGATCTCACCGTGTCCAGGGCAGATCGAGAGGAGCATGATCAATGATGAGGTGGACGCGCGGCGAAGCAGATATCGAGCGCATGCTCACCGCAAAGGAACTTCAGCGCATCCAGGGCGACGCCGCCGATGGGGCAGGGTGGCTGGAAAAGGCCGGCGTCGTCCTGTCAAGTGCGCGGGAACTCCTGGAATCCGACCCGAACTCGGCCTACACCTTGGCTTACGACGCCGCAAGATTTGCCTGTGCAAGGCCTTCTCGCCCAACAGGGGCTACGCTCCACAACGACCGGCGGCCACTACGCGATCCAACAGGCCATGATGCGCCAGTTCGGCTCCGCCTTCGAGCCCTTCGGCAGTATGCGCCGCCGTAGAAACGAACTCGAGTACCCAATCTTTCCCGATGAGTCAGTGGACCAGGCGGAAGCAGACCAGGCTCTGACCGCCGCCGAATCCATCATCGAAGCGGCCCACAGGATGATCGGCCATCTGGGTCTCTTCTGAAACCGACGGCTGCCGCCGCTGGCTGTGCCCATCGGCTCACCTCCAGGTCTGTCCCATACTCATCAGCACCCCCGCGAGCCGTGTCAACATGGTCGGCATGCTCGCGATCACAGTGTGCACCGAGGACGGCAGCCGACACGTCCGGGTGGCTGCGGAAGAACTCGCCGAACTGGTTCGCCGACTCGGCCAGCAGCGCGACCGTTTTCTGGTCGTCCAGCGGATTCCCGACCTGCCCGACATCTTCGTACAGGTCTGGCACGAGGAGGGAAGCGACTACACGTTGGAGCACCGCGACGGTGCGCCGAACCAGCACTACCAAGTGACGCTCGACACGTCTGACCTGGTGATCGAGGCCATCACCGGCTGGGCATGTCTGGAGGACGACTGGGATTCCGGGCTGGATTGGACGCAGTTGGACCAGGGCCGCCCGGAGCCCACACCTCCGCTTGAACTTGACGAAGATGATCGGCAAAAGCTCGAGGCGCGCATCCGTACGGTGATCGTGGGCGGGTACGCGACTCGCGCACAGGTAGCCGAGGTCGCGGAGGACTATCTCGTGTCAGGGGACCACCGACCAGTGTCTGCCGAGCAGGCACGGCGACTGACCGATCGGATGTGGCTGGAGCGTGTCGAGGAGCAGGCCGTCTGGGAAGGCGAGACGGACCCGGAACGACTCACCAGAGCCTTCACGGCCCTGGAAGCCGCAGGTATCACCGCTCGGGAGAACTTCACCTGTTGCCGTTCGTGCGGCCAAGCGGAGATCGGAGCGGCAGGTACAACGGATGCCCGCGGCTTCGTCTATTTCCACACGCAGTGCACGGACTCCGCCGCGGCAGGACACGGACTGTCACTCCTGTACGGCGGGTTCGACGACTCATCGGACACGACCGTATCCATCGGCCGGCAGGTCGTGGCCACGCTGACAGAAACCGGCCTTTCGGTGGAGTGGAACGGCCACCCCGACCAGGCCATAACCGTCGCACCCCTGGATTGGCGCAAACGGCTCGTCGGATGAGCCCGCGCGAGGGGCGAGGCCTCATATCAAACGCCAAGACCGCCGGGTCCTCCCGCCCATAGCCTTGGCCAAACGCTCCAGGACCGGCAACGTCGGCACAGTCCCACCGACACCGAAGCGGGCCACCGCCGGCTGAGTCATGTCGGCTCTTTCGGCCAGCTCGCACTGACTCCAACCGCGATCTCCCGTACAGCACGACCGAGTTGGAAGGCCAGACGAGCCGCGTCATACGCCTCGGCCGCCGTGTGCGCTTCGTCTTTATAGCGACACAGGCCCGGTGCCGAACCGGACATCCCACTCGCCATCCAGCGGTGGCACCATAACCCGATCTCCGCGCTTCGGGCTCATACCGAAACCTGCACCGGCCCGAAGTCACCGCTCGTGGGTTTGCGTGCCTCGACGTAATGCGCAGGGTCGGCCTTGACTCTGGCGATAGCCCGCCATCCCGCGATGTCCTCCCGGGTAGTGGCATCGACATCCAGCTCGGCCGCGTCGGAGAGCGCTTCGACCAGTTCCAGAGTGAAAAGCACGCAGTTCGTCCGAGGACAGGTGGCGAACCCACGGGAAGACCTCCGGCATTGCTACGACCAGCGCACGCGCGGCGGGATCATGCTTGATCAAGGCAAGGAACAGCCGGGACGCGGTGGCCAGCGTCTGTTCGCGCTCCTCTTCACGGTCCGCCGCAGTCAGGTAGAAGTCCGGAGCATCCCGATGTGTGACACGCACGCGCCCCAGGCGTGCCGCGCGCTCGGCGACCGCTCGGGGATTCCTCGACAAGTCAGAAAACGTCACTGCGTCGGCATGGCTAGTGCTCACTCGTTGGGTTTACGCCAGAACACATTCTGATATAAGCGATCGAGCTTATCCTGACCAGACGGTTCTAGGCTCGGGATTTGATCGCCGGCCTCTTAGCCGTCTGACCAGGCATCTAGCACCTGGAGGCTCCTAACCTCGCTGGGCTTCTTCGGGCCTGAGCCACGTGTGACGATCACTTCGAAAGGCAACCCATCCGGTGCGCGCGTTCTAGAGCCGGTCCGTACAGCCACGACACTTGGGAGGCGCCACCGGCCGCACATCGCTCCAGCCCACCTTCCTGATGATCCTGGCATCCCACGCAACGCCCTCGGGACTCAGCCCTTGCGTCCCGAGGAACTGTCCAGTCCTGGGGTCGATCACCAGCTGACCTCCCTGGTACTGGAGAGCCAGCCCGTTGAGCCCGAACGTGCCGGGAACCTCGTCGACCACCTTGAAGCCCGGCGCCTTCGCCAGGAGAAGGTAAGCGGCAGCCCTGGTGCCGGGCGTCGCCGGTGAGTTGATGAGCTGCCTGGCGGCCCCCGCGAGCCATGGCTCGCGTTCATCGGCACCCTGAGGGTCGTAACTTGCCAGCAGCCGCGCCCTGAGCGCCGCTGGCTCTTTGGGGAGGTCCCGCAGTTCCGTCATCGTCGGCTTCAACCCATCGGCGAGCTCCAGCCCCTGATCCAGGTACACCGAGCCGTATGCGGGCATGTTCTTGTCGCACCCCCGCGCGGGGCACAGCTTGGGCGAGCCGTCCCGTCGCCACGTCTTCAGGCTCTCGGCCGTGTACGGTTTCGACGACATCGGCTCGCGCCAGCCGTAGACCTCGCGGTTGGGCCCGAAGGCGAGCACCTCCATGGCCCGTGTCTCCACCTGTATGGCCCGTACCTCGGCCTTGTAGTTGTACTCGTCCTTCGTCCGCATGACGTCCTCGATGTCACGTCGCCAGAAACGACCCTTCGCCTCCGGTGTCGCCGCCAGCTTGGCGGCCGCGGCTTCCAGCTTCTGCATGGGCGTGACCGCGACAGGCTCCACCGCAGGCCGAGGTACGAGAACCGCCACGGCGCCGACCACGAGTGCCACGGCCGCCGCCACGAGCGCCATGCCCGTCCACGACCTCCTGCGCACCCGTGCCCTGGACGCAGGAGGAATCGGTGCGGCTGCGAATACCCGCGCCCGCGCCGCCGCCAGCTGGCCGGCCGATGGGGTCGGCGCGTCGGGCATCAGCGAGTCGATGACCTGGAACTCGTTCATCCCAACCCCTCACGAAGCTTGGTCCTGGCCCTGCTCAACCGGGACGCGACCGTCCCCGAGGCGATTCCGAGCGCCGCCGCCACCTCGTCGTACCTCAGCCCGGCGTACGCGATGAGCAGCACCACGTCGCGCTCACCCTGTGACAGCCGCGCCAGCGCCCCCGCCAGCCGGTCGACTGTGACCTTCGCGGTGAGCCAGTCCACGATCCGCTGATCGTGTCCTTCGTCGTCAGGTGGCGGCCCCGTCCGGGCTATGGCACGGTACCTCCGCACCTCGGCACGCCGATGCCGGCCGATGAGGTTGGTGGCGATGCCGTACAGCCACGGCCTGACCTCGCCTACGGCCGAGTCGAAGCGGTCGCGCTGTCTGAAGGCGATGAGGAACGTCTCCGCCGCCAGGTCCTCGGCTACGTCGAGGGCGAGCCTGCGGCCGATGTAGCGCCAGATCTCCTCGTAATGGGCTTCGAAGATGGCCTCGAAGACGCCAGGAGCAGTGATCACACCCTTGCTTGCCCGCAAGCGTGCGATTCTTCCAGAAAATCTTGAGTTGGCATCGCAGAGGGATGGCGTCTGCTGAGCTCGTTCTCCGCTGCGAGGCCTCCGTCTCCACGGAAGGGTGATCAAGGCTCGATATCCTGACAAATGTCCTGGACGGTTTTCCACACATCGAGGGAAGGTTCCGCCCGTCCGGTTCGTCAGCTCAACTGGAGGTCGTCGGTGAGTTCTGAAGGTCGTACGCGGGCCGCGTTCCGTGTGCTCGGGCCGGTGGAGCTCCAGACCGCGACCGGACGCGTCGTCCTGACCGGCAAACAGGGGGCGTTGCTGACGATCCTGCTGTTGAGCGCCAACCGCGTGGTGTCAGTCCAGCGGCTGGCGGAGTCGCTGTGGGGCGAGCCGCTGCCCAGTTCCCCTTCCTCCCGGGTCAGGATGCTGATCTCCGACCTCAGGAAGACGTGCGTCGCCGCGGGGGACGATCTGATCCGTACGCAGCGGCCCGGGTACGTCGTGCGGCTGGTGCCCGATCAGCTCGATCTGGCCAGATACCTTGACCGCGTGGCGCAAGCCCGCAAGGCGGCGGCCGGAGGCGACCTGGAGACCGCAGTGAGCTGCTACGACGAGGCGTTGCGCCTTTGGCACGGGGCACCGCTGTTGGGGGTCGACGGCTCCTTCGTTCAGGCGGAAGCGGCCAGGCTCGAGGAGCTGCGGTTGGAAGCGGTGGAGGAGCGGAGCTCGGCCATGCTCGCGATGGGGAGGTATGCCGAAGCCGTGACCGGGCTCACCGCGGTCATCGCGGACCATCCCCTGCGTGAGGCGGCACACGGTCAGCTCATGCTCGCGCTGCACCGCAGCGGCAGGCGGGCCGACGCTCTGGCGGTCTACCGGAGGCTACGGGAGCGGATCATCGGGGAGCTGGGGCTGGAGCCCGAACGCGAGTTGCAACGGCTTCACCAGCGGATCCTCACCTCGGACACCGCACTCGAGCCCTCGGACACCGCGCTCGAGCTCTCGGACACCGCACTCGAACCCTCAGAGACCGCACTCGAAGACACCGCGCCGGAAACCTCGGACATCAGTCCGGAACCGCCACGTCATCAGCCACATCCGGTGGTCTCGCCGGTCCCTCGGCAGTTACCCGCTCCGCCACCGCACTTCGTCGGCCGTGAACGCGAACGCGCCGAGTTGGATCGCCTCACCCGCGACCCGACCAAGAACAGCATGGCCGTCGCCGCCATCAGCGGCACCGGGGGAATGGGGAAGACCTCGCTGGCCCTGCACTGGGCGCACGACAACGTCGGCCTCTTCCCCGACGGCCAGCTCTATGTCAACCTCCACGGATTCGACCCGAGCAACGGCCCTCTGCCGGTTCATGTGGTGCTGCGCCATTTTCTCGGTTCTCTCGGTGTCCCGGCGGCGGCCATCCCCGCCGGGGAGCAGGCCCAGGCTGGGCTCTACCGGTCGCTGGTCGCGGGCCGCCGCCTGCTCGTCGTCCTGGACAACGCCCGCGACGTGGCACAGGTCGAGCCGCTGCTCCCCGGAAGCCCCGCATGCGTCGTAGTGGTCACCAGCCGCAACCACCTCCCGGGCCTGAACGCCACCCGCGGTGCGAGCCTGATCGGCCTGAACGCCCTCACGCGCGCCGAGACGCGCCACTTGCTCGGCCGCCACCTGGGCGAATCGAGGATCGGCGCGGATCCTGACAGCGTGGCCGTCCTCGTGGAGCACAGCGGCGGCCTCCCCCTGGCGATCAGCGTGCTCACCGCACGCGCCGCCATGCACCCCCACTTTCCCCTCTCGGTCCTCGCCGAGGAGCTGAGCAGCCCTGCCACCCGCCTCGACGCCCTGCACACCGGCGACCTGAACACCGACCTCCGGGCCGCGTTCACCGCCTCGTACGAGGCCCTCGACGCCGCCACCGCCCGGCTGTTCGCGCTTCTGGGCCTGGCGCCGTGGCCGGACATCGGCCTGCGATCGGCCGCCGCGGTGGCCGGCCTGCCCACCTCGCGCACCAGGGTGTTGCTGCACGACCTCGAAGCCGCCAACCTGATCCATCAGCACCGTCCCGGGCGGTACCGTACGCATGATCTGGTCCGCCTCTACGCCGCCGAACGCGCGCGGTCCGATCGGCCTGATCACGAGCGGACGGAGGCGCTCACCCGCCTGGTCGACTCCTACGTGCACACCGCGTGCGCCGGCGACCGGCTGCTGTATCCCAACCGTCCATTCGCCTCGCGGATCTCCCCCGAGCACTCGCCGGACGCATTCGGGGACGCCGCGGCGGCCTGGGCCTGGTTCGAGGACGAGCAGTCCAGCCTCATCGCCGTACAGCAGCTCGCCGTGAGGTTGGGCATGGACGCGGCCGTCTGGCGGCTGGCCTGGGCGATGGACACCTACCACAAGCGGTGCCAGCACGAGATGCGCATCGAGTCCTGGCAGACGGCCTTGGCCGCCGTCGAGCGGCTGGGAGTCTCGAGCACCCGGGCCTTCGCCCATTGGTATCTGGGATACACCTACGCGCAGGCCCACCGGGCCGACGACGGCCTGGAACATCTGATGCTCGCGTTCAAGCTGTTCGAGCAGGAGGACGACCTCGCCGGTCAGGCGCACACCAGCCACACCCTCGGGTTCGCCTGGCTCGCGCGAGGCGAACCCGAGCACGCCCTCCCTCACGTGGAGAACGCCCTGCGCCTCCAGCGGGAGCTCCGAGACCCCCTCTGGGAGGCCAACGCACTCAGCGCCGTCGGCTGGTGCCACGCCAAACTCGGCCATTACCCGCAGGCGCGATCGTCCTGCGAGCAGGCTCTGGAGCTGTTCCAGAAGTATGAGGACTTGAACGGCGAATCCGCCACACTCGACAGCCTCGGCTACATCGCCCATTGGGCGGGGCAACACGATCAGGCGCTCGGCTACTACGGCCGCTGCCTCGAACTACGCGACCGGCTCGGCAACGCCTACCAAGGCGCCGACACCCTCGTCCGCATCGGCGATGTCCAGCACGAAACGGGCCGGCCCACCGCCGCCCGCGATGCCTGGCAGCGAGCGCTCGATCTCTATCACAAGCAACATCGCGCGGCCGAAGCCGAGAGCGTTCAGGAGAAGATCAGGCGTCTTGCCGAGCGGCCTTCCGCCGCAGCCGGACCCTCAGGTCCCGCGGCACCAGCAGACCGCTGAAATCGGGCACGATCGCCGTCTCCTCCGGCCGAGTCATGTTCATGCCGGTGACCAGCCAGAACGTCGCCAACGTCAGCTGCATCATGCCGAGCTGAGTCCCCACGCACACCCTTGGCCCGGCGCCGAAGGGCAGGTAGGTGTGCCTGACGGGCGCGGCACGAGGATCCAGCCACCGTTCCGGCATCAGCTGGTCCGGGTCGGCCCACCAGCGTGGATCGCGATGCAGCCGGTACAGGCTGAACAGCACCTGATCCCCCGTCTTGAGAGACCACCCGTCGAGCTCGGTCTCCCGGCGTACGGTCCTGCCGATCAGCCAGGTCGGCGGCCACAGCCTGAGCACTTCCTTGACGAACGCCTCGGTGTACGGCAGATCCCCCATGACCGGGACGTCGCCGGCCGAAGCGGCCTCGGCCTCCAGCCGGGCCAGCATGTCCGGCCGCCTGCCGAGCTCGTACACGATCCAGGTGAGCGCGGCGGCCGGGACGCCGAGCGCGGCCAGCATGATCCCGCGCAGGAACCGCTCGATCTGCAGGTCGGACAGCCGCCCGTCGCCCGAGGCGATCAGCACGCTGAGGAGATCCTGAGCGGACGAGTCTCCGGCCAGGCGGCGGCGCACGATGTCGGTCATGAGCGCCAGGAGCCGCTTGCGGGAGCGGGCGAAGCGCCGTACCTTGCGCGATGGCCACCACGGCGGGAGCTGCAGCGAGTCACGCGACAGCGGATCGAGGGCCGCGACGTTCTCGGCCAACGTCTCCGGTACGCCTTCCGCGTCGGCGCCCAGGCAGAAGTCGGCGGTCGCCCGGCCGAAGAAATCGGCCATCGTGGCGAGCACGTCGATCTCCCCGTCACCGACGGTCTTGAGGAAGATCTCGCGCAGCCGCTCGGCGTGCGCCTGCGCCACTCTCCTGTGCAAACCCTGCCAGCCCGCACGACGGGTCGTGGTCCACAGCTCGGCGTCGGCCGCCATCCGCTCCGTGTCCACGCTTCCCGCCAACGGCGAACTCTCGGCAAGGAAGTCGCTGTTGGTCCTGGTGAGTAACGCATGCACCTGATCCGGTGAGGACACCACGATGGTGCGGGCGTCGAACGAGAACACGTCCCCGTATTCACGGTGACACCGTTCCAGAAAGCCATTCCTGTCCCGGTCGTACTCCTCGGTGTTACCGAACAACCAGTGCCCGCGGGGCCCGGGCGGCCGCTCCGGCCCAGCTGCATGCGTCACGCGTCGGCCCTCGGATCGTTAGTTCCAGAAGTTCCAGTAGGTGTACATGCCTCCCATGCGGACCCGGCCCAGGACGCGGACGGCTGCGTGACGAACGTGCTTCATGCCTAACCTCCGTAGAGCGACTGACGTCACTGACCATGCTCGATCACCGGGCGCATGATCTCCGCAGGAAAACCGCCTGCCCGGACTGCGGTCCGAAGGTTGTGTACTCGGGGTCCGTGGCTTGTGGCCGCGCGGGCGCGGAATCGCCTGGGAGCCTCGCGCGTTGAGGAGAGCGGGCATGGGATGCCGGTGGTGGACGAGCCGAGCAGCCCGAGCGACCAAGCCGAGAGATCTTGGAGGGCCCGTAATGGCTACGCAGACGCAGAGGGCCGTGTTGGCGGGCGGATGCTTCTGGGGGATGGAGGAGCTGATCCGCCGCCTTCCGGGTGTGACGGCGACCCGGGTCGGATACACCGGGGGTGACGTGCCGAACGCGACGTACCGTAACCACGGGACGCACGCGGAGGCCATTGAAATCCTTTTCGATCCCGAGACGACCGATTACCGCGCGATCCTGGAGTTCTTCTTCCAGATCCACGACCCGAGCACCAAGAATCGCCAGGGCAACGACATCGGTCTCAGCTATCGTTCGGCGATCTACTACGTGGACGACGAGCAGAAGCGGATCGCCGAGGACACGATCGCCGATGTGGACGCCTCCGGACTCTGGCCGGGCAAGGTCGTCACCGAGGTGGAGCCGGTCGGCCCCTTCTGGGAGGCCGAGCCCGAGCACCAGGACTACCTGCAGCATTACCCGAACGGCTACACCTGCCACTTCCCGCGTCCGGGATGGCGGCTGCCCGCCCGCACGGAGGGCTGACCGCTCGTTCCTCAACCCCGTACCGCTCTGAGGTCATCGTGGGTGCCGTACCAGGGCGATCGGGGCGAAGCCGAGATCGGCCAGCGCGGCCGCGCCGCGCTCGGCATGGTCGCCGCCGGCGAGCACCATGGTCCGTGCGGACTGGTAGCGGCAGCCGGCGGCGTCAAACGCATCCGTCGTGGCGAGCAGCGCCTCTTGGTCGCCGCCGAGGAGGGCTCCGGCTCGCTCCACAAGGGCTGTGGCGACCGGGTTGCCGACCACGATCGTTCGGGCCTTGGCCAGACGGTCGCGGGCGTCGGGGCTCCCGGCGAGCACGGCGGCCTCGGTGCGCAGCGCGACATACCAGTGGTGCCAGATCCAGGTGACCCACTTCCACACCTGCCTGGGCTCGAGGGTCAGCCGCTCCAGCGCCTCCGGTGCCTGCCCGCGGTGCAGCAGGAGTATCGCGTCGAAGACCGCCCCGTAGCCGTAAGTATGCCCTGTTGAGGTGCCGAGCTGATCCAGGACCTGCTGCCATTCGCGCCGGGCGTCATGGTCATCGCGGAGGCCGTGGATCATCGCCACAGCGGCCACCGCCGGGCGGAGGAGCGAGCGGGCGGGGCGGTCTGCCCGCCGCCACGCGTCGAGGAACCGGACGCTGCCGGTGAGCACCTCGTCGACGTTTCCTGCCAGCGCGTCAACCATCAGCAGCCGGCACGTAGCACGGTGACCGACCTCCGCCAGCGATGGATGGTCGGCCAGCCGGCGTGCCCATCGGCGGGCACCTGACACGTCCCCCGCGCCGAGGCAGGCCTCGGTGACCATACCGAGCGCGTCGATCA
Source organism: Nonomuraea sp. NPDC049158 (assembly GCF_040648335.1). NCBI lineage: Bacteria > Bacillati > Actinomycetota > Actinomycetes > Streptosporangiales > Streptosporangiaceae > Nonomuraea > Nonomuraea sp. NPDC049158. The sequence goes on along the minus strand of NZ_JBEZDM010000009.1, from coordinate 169,013 downwards.
GCTCGTGGGTGCCGGCCGGCGAGATCGGCAGGGATGACAGGAACGTGATCCGGCGCCGGGCCGTGGCCGCGGTGGCGAACGTGTCGCCGGCCCAGCTCTGAGCGCCGGTGAGCGCGTCGAGTGCGGCCGACTCGGCGAGCGGGTCACCGGTCCGGCGGGCGAGCTCGACCGCGTGCTCGGCGCGCGCGATCGTCTCCGGTACGGCGTTGCCGGGCGGGCCCTGGGCCGCACCGAACGCGTCGGTGAGCACCGCGGCCTCAGCCAGCGCCACTGCGGCCTGCGCGGCCGGATCGTCGCCGGCCAGCTCCCGCGCCTCGGTCATCAGCGCGAGCACCTCCTCTCGGGGCGGCAGCCGCACGAACGTGGTCGAGAACCGGAACGCGATAATGGCGGCGGTCGCCAGGTCGGCGGCGGCGCCGGCGCCGTCACCGGAGCTGCGGGCGGCCTCCGCGGCCGCGCGGCGGAGGCGGTACATGTCATCACCGATGGTCCGGCAGCCGGCCACGGCCGCGGCCTGCCGAAGCATCGACGCGTCGGCGGCGGGATCGGTCGCGAGCGCGGCCGCCTGCTCATAGCGCCGCTGGGACTCTCCGGTCAGGTGACGGGTGAAGGTCAGCTCCGCCAGGTGCTGGGCAAGATCGCGGGCGTCCGTACGCAGCTCCGGCCGGTCGGCCGCCCACGCCAGGGCCGCGCGGAGGTCGTCGGCCACCAGGTCGAACCGGGCCCGCCAGTCCGCTCGTACCACCGCCAGGCCGGCGGCCTTGGCCAGGCACCAGCGAAGGTGCCGGGACCGGGCGTCGACCAGCTCACCGGCCTCGGCGAGCCGCTCCGTGCCGTACTGGCGGATGGTCTCCAGCGCCCGGTACTCCGTCCCGCCCGGCGACGCGGTCACCACCAGCAGGCTCTGTTCGGCGAGCCGGGCCAGTCCGTCGGCGACGAGGCCTTCCTCGGACCCGGCCACCTCCGCCGCCGCAGCCGCGGTGAACGGCGCCACGAACACCGACACCCGGCGCAGCAGCGCCCGATCGGCCGGCTCCAGCAGGGCGTGGCTCCAGTCCAGCGCCGCCCGCACCGACCGGTGCCGCTGATCGGCACGAGAGCCGCCGGTCAGCATCCGCAGCGGATGGGAAAGGGCGGCGGTGATGCCGTCCAGCCCGAGCGCGGGATACCGGGCGGCGGCCAGCTCGATCGCCAGCGCCATTCCCTCCAGCCGCTCGCAGATCGCGGCGATCTGGTCGCGCAGTGGAGGATCGAGCGGCCGGCCGACCGCCGCCGCCCGCTCCATGAACAACGCGACCGCGTCCGACTCACCGTCGCCGGACAGCGACAGTGGCGGAACCTCATACACCCGTTCGAACGGCACCATCAGCCGTGCCCGGCTGGTCACCAGCACCGTCACCCGAGGGCACGTCGCCAGCAGCCGCTCGAGAAGCAGTGCCACCCCGTTCACCACTTGCTCGCAGTTGTCCAGCACCAACAGCGCATGACGGTCGGCCAGCGCGGCGACCACGGAGTCGGTCATGTCGCGTCCAGGCTGCTCGCCGAGGCCGAGCGCCCCGGCGACCGCAGTGGCGATCATGCCCGGATCGGTGACCGGGACCAGGTCGGCGAACCACACCCCGTCGAAGTACTCGCCGGCTACTTCCGCGGCCACCTCCAACGCGAGCCGGGTCTTGCCCACTCCGCCGGGACCGACCGCGGTCAGCTGACGGTGTGCCTTGATCATCTCGGCCAGCTCGGCCCGCTCACCCACCCGGCCGACGAACGAGGTCAGCGGGGCGGGCAGAACCGCTGCCGACCGCGACAGGGCAGCGCCGGCCGGCTCGGGCGCACGCTGGGCGAGCGCCCGCCGATCCGGCACCCCCAGCTTGCGTAGCAGCGAGGAAACGTGGCTCTCGACGGTACGCACCGAGATGACCAGCCGCGCCGCGATCTCGGCATTGCTGAGATGGGCCCCGACCAGTCGCAGCACCTCGGCTTCCCGCGGCGAGATGTCCACTTCTGTTACCACCGCCCCAGTTTGCCGCATCCCCTATCCGCAGTGGCCACCGTGCGCGATCCGTGCCGTCAATCCGTGCCGTCAATCCGTGGCCGGGATCCGTGGTCACCACGGATGTGGACCAGCCAGGCCGGGAGAAAAGCTAGGAACACCGCAAACAACGGGTCGATGTGACCCACGACTACAGGAGTGACCATGATCGGCTCGTCCACCCGGGGAATCAGGACCGTGCTGCACCCCGTGTCCGACCTGGCCAAGGCCAAGGCGGTGTATGCGGCGCTGCTCGGCATCCCGCCGCAGCACGACTCGCCTTACTACGTCGGCTTCGATGCCGAGGGCCAGCACATCGGGCTGGTCCCGGGCGGTGGACCGCAGGACATGACCTCGCCGGTGGCCTACTGGCACGTGCCGGACATCGAGGCGAAGCTGGCCGAGGTGATCGCCGTGGGGGCTACCGTGAAGGAGGCCGCGCACGAGGTCGGCGGCGACCGCCTCGTGGCCACCGTCATCGACCCCGACGGCAACGTCCTCGGGCTGATCCAGGACCGGTGAGCAGCGGACCCGTCCCTGCCAACGCCACGACAAACCCACCTCGCTCAAAGGACCTGCCATGACCTCCCTCGAATCCGTCACCCTGGAAGTTCACGACCCCACGGCCTCGGACGCCTTCTATCAGGCCTTCGGGCTTGGGCCCTTCGTGGACGTACGCGCCTCGGATGCGCCGACGACCGGCTTCCGTGGGTTCGCGCTGTCCATCGTGGTCTCCCAGCCGGGCAACGTCGATGCCCTTCTCAACGCCGCCCTCGACGCCGGCGCCACGACGCTGAAGCCGGCCACGAAGGGATTCTGGGGCTACGGCGGCGTCGTACGCGCCCCTGACGGGACGATCTGCAAGATCGCGACCTCGAAGAAGAAGGACACCGACCCTGCCACCCGGCAGATCGACCAGGTCGCCCTCCTGTTAGGAGTCGCGGACGTCAAGGCGAGCAAGCGGTTCTACGTCGAGCGCGGCCTGACTGTGGCGAAGAGCTTCGGCGGCAAGTACGTCGAGTTCGACACCCCGTCATCGGCCGCCACGCTGGCGCTCTACCCGCGCCGCGCCCTCGCCAAGGACACCGGCGTCCTCCAGGAGGGCACCGGATCACACCGGATCGTGATCGGCAGCGATGCCGGGCCCTTCACCGACCCTGACGGGTTCGTATGGGAGACGGCATCCGCCTGAGACACGCGGCGGGGCATCTCAGCAGCAGGACCGTGCGGCCCTTCTCAACATTCCGAAATCAAGATCCTCAAGGAGGAGATTCGCCATGAGCAGCACTGAAAGCAGCGTCTACCAAGGATTCACGGCTGAGGAGCGGGCCGCGATGAAGGAGCACGCCCAAGAGCAGAAGAGGGCGGTGCGCCGCAGCTCACGTGCGGACAAGGCAGCGCAGGAGCAACGGGACGTACTCGCCAAGATCGCCGAGATGCGGGAATCGGACCGGATCATGGCCGAACGCATCCATACCGTCATCACCGCCAGCGCCCCGGCCCTCGCGCCGAAGCTCTGGTATGGCATGCCCGCCTACGCGCTGGACGGCAAAATCGTCTGCCACTTCCAGTCCGCGGCGAAATTCAAGACACGCTACGCGACGCTCGGGTTCAGCGACCAGGCGAACCTGGACGACGGCTCGATGTGGGCCGCCGGTTTCGCCCTGACCGAGGTGACCGCCGAGGTGGAGGCGCAGATCAGCACGCTGGTGAAGCAGGCAGTGAGCTGAGGATCGCGCACGTCGTTCCCTGGCGCATGCTACAAGGCCGCCAACCGTTTAGGAGGACTACATATTGCCGTACAGCAATACGCATTTGTGTTTAAAGGTGGTAATGCCCGAAACTTGAGTACATGCCTGACCTGAGGCGCGGTGTGCTGTTCGGGGCTGCCGCCTACACGATGTGGGGATTGTTCCCCCTGTACTGGCCGCTGCTCAAGCCGTCAGGAGCCGTCGAGATCCTCGCGCACCGCATGGCCTGGTCACTGGTCGCGGTCCTGGTGGTGCTGGCCGTGCGGCGCCACTGGTCCTGGATACGCGGGTTGCTCAAGGAGCCCAGGAAGCTCGCGCTGCTGACGCTGGCCGCCATGATCGTCACCGTCAACTGGGGCGTCTACATCTACGCCGTCAACGCCGGTCAGGTGGTCGAGAGTGCCCTGGGGTACTTCATCAATCCGCTAATCAGCGTCTTGTTCGGGGTCGTGCTGCTCAAGGAGCGGCTCAGGCCGCTGCAGTGGGTGGCGGTCGGGTTCGGGACGCTCGCCGTGCTGGTGCTGACCATCGACTACGGCCGGCCGCCGTGGATCGCGCTGGCGCTGGCCGTCAGCTTCGGTCTGTACGGGCTGGTCAAGAAGCAGGCGAACGTGGGCGCGGCCGAGAGCCTCACCGTCGAGACCTTGGTGCTGCTCGCCCCCGCGCTGGGCTACATCCTCTATCTCAGCCTGACCGGGCAGTCCACGTTCGGAACCGAGGGGCTCGGCCATGCGGCGCTCCTGGTCGGGGCGGGGGTGATCACGGCGGTGCCGCTGCTGTGCTTCACCGCCGCCGCCATCCGGGTGCCGCTCAGCACGATCGGCCTGCTCCAGTACATCGCGCCGGTCCTGCAGTTCCTGTGCGGGGTGCTGGTCGCGAAGGAGACGATGCCGGCCAGCCGCTGGATCGGGTTCTCGATCGTGTGGCTGGCCCTGGCCGTCTTCACCTACGACAGCTTCCGTACGGCCCGCGCTACCCGGGCCGCGATCAGGAAATCAGCCAGAACGCTCGACAACGTAGTCACATAGCGCCAAAAATGCGTTCTTGGCGGGGATGTCTGGGAGGTTGGAGATGTCGGTACGAGCCCGATCCACCCAGGCATCCAGCTCGGCCCGCGCCTGTCCCATGGCCGGATGCGCCCGCAGCAGCGTCAGCGCCTCGTCCAGGTCCGACTCGGCCACCGGCCCCGACAGCAACTCCGCCAGCCGCGAGGACGGGTCCGCGGCCAGCGCGTAGAGGACCGGCAGCGTCCGGATGCCCTCCCGCAGATCCGTCCCCGGCGTCTTGCCCGACTCCGTCGAGGTGGACGCCACATCGAGCAGGTCGTCCCCCAGTTGCCAGGCCACCCCGACGGCCTCGCACGCCCGGCTGAGCCGCTCCTCGACGTCGGAAGGCGCCCCGGACAGCAGTGCCCCGAACCGGCCGGAGGCCGCGATCAGGGACCCGGTCTTGTCCGCCAGCACGCTGATGTAGTGCGCCACCGGGTCCTCTTCGCCGCGCGGCCCGATGGTCTCGCGGATCTGACCCTGGACGAGGCGGGAGAAGGTCTGGGCCTGTACGCGGATGAGCTCGGGCCCGAGGTCGGCCAGGAGGTCGGACGCCTGGGCGAACAGGTAGTCGCCGGTGAGGATGGCCACGGTGTTGTCCCACCGGGCGTTGGCCGACGGCGAGCCCCGGCGTACCGGAGCCTCGTCCATGACGTCGTCGTGGTACAGCGACCCGAGATGGGTCAGCTCAATGACCACGGCGCCGGGCACGACACCCGGCGCCGACGGATCCCCGAACTGGGCCGCCAGCAGCACCATCAGCGTACGGAAGCGCTTGCCCCCGGCCTCGATGAGGTGCTTGGACGCCTCCGTGACGAAGGCGTCCTCGCTCTCCACCGACGAACGCAGCAGCTTCTCGACGGCGGCCAGTCCGTTGGCCACGTCCTGCGCCAACCGTTCGTCCTCAATGGGAAGGTCAACCACGGGAGGCGCGGACATACAGATCCCCTTATCTGATGAACAGGCCGGATGCAGCCTGGTTGGCGAGGTCGAGCATGGGCTGCGGGAAGAGCCCGACTCCTACCGTAATCAGCAGCGAGATGGCGATGACGGCCACGGTCCCCATACTGGGCACCGCGATCGAGGGGCCGTCGGCCGCCGGGTCGCTGAAGAACATCAGGACGATCACGCGCACGTAGAAGAACGCGGCGATCGCGGAGGCGATGACGCCCAGCACGACCAGCCCGGTCATCCAGCCCCCGAGCGAGTCACCGGCCTCGGACCCGCTGGCCAGCGCGGCGGCGAACACGGCGTACTTGCCGAAGAAGCCGCTGGTCAGCGGGATGCCGGCGAAGGCCAGCAGGAAGAAGGCGAAGATGCCCGCCAGGATCGGCGAGCGCTTGCCCAGCCCGGCCCAGCGCGACAGGTGGCCCGCCTCGCCGCCGGGGTCGCGGACCATCGTGACCACCGCGAAGGCGCCGACCGTGGTGATGCTGTAGACGAGCAGGTAGAACATGATCGCCGACAGCGACTTGGCGTTCTGCGCGCTCTTGTCGAACGTGGCCATGACACCGATCAGCAGGAAGCCCGCGTGCGCGATCGAGGAGTAGGCCAGCATGCGCTTGATGTCGGTCTGCGTGATCGCCAGGATCGCGCCGACCACCATCGTCAGGGCCGCGACGGCCCACATGACCGGCCGCCAGTCCCAGTCCAGGTTGCCCAGCGCCACCCAGAACACCCGCAGCAAGGCGCCCACGGCCGCGACCAGCGTGCCGGAGGCCATGAGCGCGGTGATGGGCGTCGGAGCGCCCTGGTAGACGTCCGGCTTCCACGCCTGGAACGGCGCCGCGCCGATCTTGAACAGCAGGCCGACGCCGAGCAGCGAGACTCCGAGCAGCAGGATCGGGTCGAGCAGCGAGCCGGTGGCCAGGGCCTTGTTGATGCCGGTGAACGACACGGTCCCGGCGTAGCCGTAGATCATGGCCGTGCCGTACAGGAAGAAGGCCGAGGAGAACGCGCCGAGCAGGAAGTACTTCATCGACGCCTCCTGCGACAGCAGGCGGCGTCGGCGGGCCAGGCCGCACAGCAGGTACAGCGGCAGCGACATGACCTCAAGGCCGACGAACATGGTCAGCAGGTCGTGCGAGGCGGGGAAGAGCAGCATGCCGCCCACCGCGAACAGGACCAGCGGGTAGACCTCGGTGTGCGAGCCACCGGCGGCCTCGGCCTCCTCCTCGTCGGCGCTGCCGGGCACGGCCGCCGCCGAGGCGACGAAGTGGCCCTCGTCGTTGATCATCAGCACGCAGACGAACGACAGGACGAGGATGACGCCCCAGATGAACAGCGAGGGTCCGTCGACCGCGACCGCGCCCATGGCGACCGGCGCCGTCGGCACGGCGCCCTTGACCACCTGCACGATGACCAGCGCGAACGCGCCGGCCAGGGACAGCAGGGTGAGGGGTACGTGGATCGACTTGCGCATGTAGCGCGGCGCGAACGCCTCTACGAGCACACCGACGACGGCCGCGCCGAAGACCAGCAGCATCGGCGCCAGCGTGCCGTATTCGATGGTCGGCGCCACGACAGCGTCGTTCACTGGCCGGCCCCCTTCTCAGCGATAGCCGGGTTGTCCACTTTCACGTTGACCAGCGTCTGGGTGACCGTGGGGTTGATCACGTCGAGCAGCGGCTTGGGGAAGAAGCCGAAGCCGATGATCAGCGCGATGAGCGGCGCGAGGACGACGATCTCGCGCACGTTCAGGTCCTTGAAGGCCTTCACCGGCTCGGCGGTCGGCCCGTTGATCGTCCGCTGCACCATCCACAGGATGTAGACGGCGGCCAGGATCACGGCCAGCGCGGAGACGATCGCCGCGACCACGAGCGCGCCGGACCCGAAGGCGGGACTGGTGTAGGTGCCGATCATCACCATGAACTCGCTGACGAACGACGACAGCCCCGGCAGCGAGAGCCCGGCCAGACCGGCGATCAGGAAGAAGCCCGCGAGCAGCGGGGTGACCTTCTGGACGCCTCCGTAGTCGGCGATGTGCGGCGAGCCGCGCCGGGCGATGAGGAACCCGGCGGCCAGGAACAGCGCGCCGGTGGCGAAGCCGTGGTTGACCATGTAGAGCGCGGCGCCGGACTGCGACACCTGCGACATGGCGAACACGCCCATCACGATGAAGCCGAAGTGCGAGATCGACGTGTAGGCGATGAGCCGCTTCATGTCGGTCTGCCCGATGGCCACGATCGCGCCGTAGATGATGCTGATGACCGCGAGGACCACGATGGGCATCGTGAACGCCTTGGCCGCGTCGGGGAACAGCTCCAGGCAGAAGCGGAGCATGCCGAACGTACCGACCTTGTCGAGCACGCCCACGAGCAGCACGGCGGCGCCGGCCGGAGCCTGCGCGGCCGCGTCGGGCAGCCAGGTGTGCACCGGCCAGAGCGGCGCCTTGATCGCGAAGGCGATGAAGAAGCCGGCGAACAGCCACTTCTGCGTCGCGGGGTCCTGGATGGCGCCGACGAGCTCGGGGAACATGAAGGTGTTCTTGCCCGCGACGATGTACAGCGCGATGACCGCGACCAGCATGAGCAGGCCGCCGAACAGCGAGTACAGCAGGAACTTGACGGCCGCGTACGACCGCTGCGCGCCGCCGTACGACCCGATCATGAAGTACATCGGGATCAGCATGGCTTCGAAGAAGACGTAGAACAGGAAGATGTCGGTCGAGGCGAAGACGCCGATCATCATCGCTTCCAGCACCAGCAGCAGCGAGAAGTACGTCTTGACCGACCGCTTCGGGGTGATCAGCGTGCCGTCGGCGCTCTGCGTGCCGTCGGCGTCGTGCCAGGAGGCGAGCACCACGATCGGCACCAGCACCGCCGACAGCGCGATCAGCACCAGCGCGATGCCGTCGACGCCGACCCCGAACTTCACGCCGAAGCTCGGGATCCAGTCGTAGGCCGCCTGGAACTGGAACCTGGGGCCGCCCGTCTTGAACTGGACCGCCATCACGAGCGTCAGCACCAGCACGACCAGGGACACCAGCAGCGTGGCCTGTTTGGCCAGCTTGTCACTGCCCTTGGGAAGCAGGGCCACCACGATGGCGCCCAGGACGGGCACCGCCATGAGTATCGGGAGCCAGGGTGACATCAGATGTTCCCAACGAGGAGCAGGGCGCCTGCCAGGAGGGCAGCACCGAACAGGATGGACAGCGCGTAGGATCTGGCGAAGCCCGTCTGGATCCGCCTGAGACGCCCCGAGGTCCCGCCGATGCCCGCCGCCAGGCCGTTGACCAGCCCGTCGATGCCGCGGTTGTCGAAGTACACCGCGAAGCGGGTCAGCCACTGGCCGGGGCGCATGAACAGGGACTCGTTGAGCGCGTCGCCGTAGAGGTCACGACGGGCGAACGTGGTGAGGAAGGAGCCGCGCGGCGCCACGGCGGGCACCTCGGCCCTGCCGTACCTGACCCAGGCGAAGCCCGCCCCGACGGCCACCAGCGCCAGCGTGACCAGACCGGCAGTGCTGGTGAAGTCGAACTTCGGCCGCACTTCCGCGGTACCCACGGCGACCTTGAGGAAGTCGTACAGCCTGTTGCTGAGGATCAGGTAGCCGCCCAGGAAGAGCGCGCCGAGTGACAGGATCATCAGCGGCCACGTCATCACGGCGGGCGACTCGTGCGGGTGCGCGTCCTTCTCCCAGCGCTTCTCGCCGAAGAAGGTCATGAAGACCATCCGCGACATGTAGAAGCCGGTGATGCCCGCACCGAGCACGGCCAGCCAGCCGAGGATCGGCTGGTGGTGAACGGCGGTCTCGATGATGCCGTCCTTCGTGAAATATCCGGACAGCAGGGGGAAGCCGATGATCGCCAGGTAGCCGATGAAGAACGTCGCGAAGGTGATCGGCATGTGCTTGCGCAGCCCGCCGTACTTCCGCATGTTCACTTCGTCGTTCATCCCGTGCATGACCGAGCCGGCGCCGAGGAACAGGTCGGCCTTGAAGAAGCCGTGCGTGATCAGGTGCCCGATCGCGAAGGCGTAGCCCGCCGGGCCGAGGCCCGCGCCGAGCATCATGTAGCCGATCTGCGACATCGTCGAGCCGGCCAGGCCCTTCTTGATGTCGTCCTTCGCGCAACCGATGATGGCACCGGCCAGCAGCGTGGCCGCGCCGACGACCGAGACGGCGATCGCCTGGGTCGAGTCCGGCGGGAAGAAGAACGCGCCGGAGCGGACCACCAGGTAGACACCGGCGGTGACCATGGTCGCCGCGTGGATCAGGGCCGAGACCGGAGTCGGGCCCTCCATCGCGTCGAGCAGCCAGGACTGCAGCGGCAGCTGTGCCGACTTGCCGCACGCGCCGAGGAGCAGCAGCAGGCCGATCGCGGTGACCGCGCCGCCGGACGGCGGGTGCTCGGCGATCTGCTTGCCCAGCTCGCTGAAGGTCAGCGTGTGGAATGTGGCCAGGATGATGAACATCCCGACCAGCAGCCCGAAGTCACCCACGCGGTTGACGATGAACGCCTTCTTGGCCGCGACCGCCGCAGACGGCTTGAACTGCCAGAACCCGATGAGCAGGTACGAGGCCAGGCCCACGCCCTCCCAGCCGATGAACAGCCCCACGTAGTTGTCGGCCAGCACCAGCAGGAGCATCGCGGCGACGAAGAGGTTCAGGTAGGAGAAGAACCGGCGCCGCTCGGCGTCGTGCGACATGTAGCCGATCGAGTAGATGTGGATCAGCGATCCGACACCCGTGATCAGCAGCGCGAAGCTGATCGACAACGGGTCGATCAGCAACCCCATGTCGACCATGCCGGGAATGAACTCATACAGATGTACGGCCTGACGGCGCTGTTCTTCCGGTAGTCCGATGAGCTCGAAGAAGGTCAGCACCGCCACGACGAACGAGGCGAGGGACATGGCCACGCCCAGCAGATGGCCCCACCGGTTCGTCATGCGTCCGAGGATCAGCAGGATCGCCGCACCCAGCAACGGGAAGGCGATCATCAGCCAAGAGGCCCCGATCATGCCGCCGGCGGTGTGCTGGACGATCTCAACAGGAGATTCCACCAGTCACCTCTAGTACTTCAGCAGGTTGGCGTCGTCCACCGACGCTGACCTGCGGGTTCGGAAGATCGTCACGATGATGGCCAGGCCGACCACGACCTCGGCCGCGGCCACCACCATCACGAAGAACGCGATGATCTGGCCTTCGAGGTTGCCGTTCTGCCTGGCGAAGGCGACGAACGCGAGGTTGCAGGCGTTGAGCATGAGCTCGACGCACATGAACACCACGATCGCGTTGCGCCGGATCAGCACGCCCATCGCGCCGATGGCGAACAGCAGGCCCGACAGGACGAGGTAATGAGTGGTCACTTGGACTCCTCCTCAGCCGACTCGACGGCGGCCCTGTGCTTGATGGCCTCGGCGAGCTTCGGGTCCGCGGGCAGATGATCCTGCTCGACGTCGAACCGCGCGATGTAGCGGTTGACCGAGCTCTCCGCGACCGAGCCGTCGGGCAGCAGCGCCGGCATGTCGATGGCGTTGCTCCTGGCGTAGGTGCCGGGTCCGGGCAGCGGCGACGGGCGATCGCCGAGGAACCGGGCGCGGGCCAGGTCCTTCTGCGAAGGCCGTACGGTCAGCCGCTCGCGGTGTGCCAGCACCATCGCGCCGAGCGCGGCGGTGATCAGCAGCGCCGAGGTGATCTCGAAGGCGAAGACGTACTTCGTGAAGAGCAGCAGCGCCAGCGAGCGGATGTAACCGGCCTGCCCGATGGCCGAGACCAGCCCCGTCTCCTTGGCGAAGACGGCGTTGCCGATGGCCAGGATGACCAGCGCGGCGAAGCCGACGGCGGCGATCGCGGCCCAGAAGCGCTGGCCCCGCAGCGTCTCCACCAGCGAGTCGGAGGAGTCGACGCCGACCAGCATGAGCACGAACAGGAAGAGCATCATGACGGCGCCGGTGTAGACGATGATCTGCACCGCGGCCAGGAAGGGCGCGTCCTGCACGGCGTAGAGGACCGCCAGGCAGAGCATCACGGTGCCGAGCATCAGCGCCGAGTAGACGGCCTTCCGGTTGAACACCATGCCGAGTGCCGCGCCGACGGAGACGACGGCGAGCACCCAGAAGGTAATGGTCTCACCCATTGGTCCGTCCCAGCCGGTAGTAGTCCTCTTCGGTGTCCCCGAGCCGCATGGGGTGCGGAGGCTGCTCCATCCCCTGGGTCAGGGGCGCGAGGAGCATCTCCTTGGTGAAGATGAGGCTCTCGCGGTTGGTGTCGGCCAGCTCGTACTCGTTGGTCATCGTGAGGGCCCGGGTCGGGCACGCCTCGATGCACAGACCGCAGAGAATGCACCGCAGATAGTTGATCTGGTACGTACGGCCGTAACGCTCACCCGGCGAGAAGCGCTCCGCGTCGGTGTTGTCGGCACCCTCCACGTAGATGGCGTCGGCCGGGCACGCCCAGGCGCACAGCTCGCAGCCGACGCACTTCTCCAGCCCGTCAGGCCAGCGGTTGAGCTGGTGCCGCCCGTGGAAGCGAGGCGCCGTGGGCCTCTTCTCCTCCGGGTAGTTCACCGTGACGGGCTTCTTGAACATCGTGTGGAAGGTGACCCCGAAGCCCTTGACGGGGTTCAGCCAATCAGTTAGTCCCACTGGGAATCTCCTTGTGCTGCACCCCGTGGTAGTGCGGCAGGTCGAGCGGCGGCACAGGGAAGCCACCGGCCGTTGGCTCGTTGGACAGCTCCTCGAACTCCGCCTCGACCTCCGCCTTTTTCGCTTCCTTGCGGCGCTGGTTCACGGTGTCGAACCGGGCCCAGATGCCGAGCGCGCCGATGATGACGATCGCCGCGACCACCAAGACGGGTGCCAGGTCGCCCTGGAAGCCGGCTTCGCCGTTCTTGACGTACATGACGGTCCGGATCGTGGCGACCAGCATGATCCACGCCAGGTTGATCGGGATGAGAACCTTCCACCCCAGCGACATGAGCTGGTCGTAGCGGACGCGCGGCAGCGAGGCCCGCACCCACACCACGAAGCAGAAGACCAGCACGAACTTGACGAAGAACCACAGCAGCGGCCACCAGCCCTCGTTCGCCCCGGCCCAGAACCACGTGATCGGGAACGGTGCCCGCCATCCGCCGAGGAACAGCGTGATGGCCATCGCCGATGCGACGAAGGTGTGCAGGTATTCGCCCATCATGATCAGCGCGAACTTCAGCGACGAGGAGTACTCGGTCTGGAAGCCGCCGACCAGCTCGCCCTCGCCCTCGGGCAGGTCGAACGGGATACGCGCGGCCTCACCGAAGGCGCAGAACACGTAGATCAGGAACGACGGCAGCAGCAGGACGACGTACCAGGAGGGCATCGACATGCCCCACAGCTCGCCGCCGGACGCCTGCGACTTGACGATCTCCGACGTCGACAGCGTCCCCGCGAACAGGAACACGCCGACGAACGACAGACCCATCGCGATCTCGTACGAGACCACCTGCGCCGCCGACCGGAGCCCGCCCAGCAGCGCGTACGGCGAGCGCGACGACCAGCCGGCCAGCACCACGCCGTAGACCGAGATGGCGCCCATGGCCAGCATGAACAGCACGGCCACCGGCAGGTCGACCAGCTGCAGCGGCGTCCGCACGCCGAACAGGTTGACCATCGGCCCGAACGGGGTGATCGAGAAGGCCAGGAAGGCCGGGATCACCATGATGACCGGGGCCATCAGGTAGAGCAGCTTGTCGACGGTCCGCGGGAAGAGGTCTTCCTTCAGGCCCATCTTGATGCCGTCGGCCACCGACTGGAGCAGGCCGAACTTGCCCGCCCGGTTGGGGCCGAAGCGGTTCTGCATCCTGGAGATCAGCTTCCGTTCGAACCAGACGCCGAACAGGATGCAGAGCATCAGGAAGGCGAACAGCATCACTGCCTTGATGATGGTGATCCAGAGCGGATCCTTGCCGAAGTCGGCAAGCGTCGGATCAGTCAGGAGAACAGGGATCATGAGGCGCTCCCGATCGTGACGATGTCGCCGGCCGCCGCGCCGAGATCGCGCGTGACCGAGCAGCCGCCGGAGTTCGCCGGCACCCAGACCACCCGGTCCGGCAGGTCGGCGACGCGCACCGGCAACGTGACCGCGTTGGGTCCTTGACCGCCGAGGACCAGCTTGTCGCCGTCGACGACGCCGATCTCCGCCGCCGTGGCCTCCGAGATCAGCGCTTCGGCCGGCCGGGCGGTGCCCGCGAGGTACGGCTCGCCGTCCTGCAGGCGGCCGTCGTCGAGCAGCAGGTGCCAGCTGGCCAGCAGCGCCTCGCCGGTCCGCGGCGCGAGCTGCGAGCGGGTGGCGGTGCTGGGTGCGGCGACGCGGGTGCCGCGCCAGGAGCCCATCGCGCTCAGCTCGCGGCGCGCGGCCGCGGCGTCGGGCAGGCCCAGGTGGACGTCCATCCGGTCGGCCAGGTTGCTGATCACGGCCAGGTCGCTCTGCAGGCCGGGCACCCTGAGCGGGGCGCCGAACGAGCGGCCCCTGCCTTCCCAGTTGACGAACGTGCCGCCCTTCTCCTGCACGGCGGCGACCGGCAGGACCACGTCGGCCCGGTCGGTGACCGCGCTGGCGCGGATCTCCAGGCTGACGATGAACGGGGTGTTCTCCAGCGCGGCCAGCGCCGCGGCCGGATCGGCCAGGTCGTAGGGGTCGACACCGGCCACGACCAGCGCGTCGAGCTTGCCCTCCAGTGCCGCGAGGAGCATGCCCGTGGTGTCGCGGCCCGGCGCGTCGGGCAGCGAGCCGACGTTCCACGCCCTGGCGACCTCGGCCCTGGCGACCTCATCGCCGACCGGGCGGCCGATGGGCAGCAGGTTCGGCAGCGCGCCCGCCTCGACCGCGCCCCGCTCGCCGGCCCTGCGCGGGACCCAGGCGAGCTTGGCGCCCGACGCGGCGCTGAGGCGTACGAGGGCGGACAGGGCACCCGGAACCGTGGCGAGCCGCTCACCGGCCAGCACGATCGTGCCCTCGGCCAGCGAGCCGACCAGTTCGCCGATCGCGTCGGCCTCGGCGCCCGGCGCGGTGCGGATGAGCGTGCCGCCCATCTTGGCCAGGCCGTTGGTGGCGAACGGGGCGATCGCCGTGACCTTGAGCTTCCTCTTCAGCCACGCCTTGCGCAGGCGCAGGAAGACGATCGGCGACTCGTCCTCGGGCTCGAATCCGACGAGCAGCACGGCAGGGGCGCTCTCGAGGTCACTGTAGGAAACCTCGATGCCCCTGCCGGCCACGGCGTGGGCCAGGAACTGCGCCTCCTCGGCGGAGTGCGGCCTGGCGCGGAAATCGATGTCGTTGCTGCCGAGGGCGAGCCGGGTGAACTTGGCGTAGGCGTAGGCGTCCTCGACCGTGACCCGGCCGCCCACCAGCACCCCGGCCCTGCCGCGCGCGGCGGCCAGGCCGCGGGCCGCGACGCTGAGCGCCTCGGGCCACGAGGCGGGTTCGAGCACGCCGTCCTCGTTGCGTACCAGCGGCGTCTTGAGCCGATCGGGCTGCGTGGCGTAGGAGAACGCCCAGCGGCCCTTGTCGCAGTTCCACTCCTCGTTGACCTGCGGGTCGTTGCCCGCCAGGCGGCGGGTGACCCGGCCGCGCCGGTGGTCGGTGCGCAGGCTGCAGCCGGAGGCGCAGTGCTCGCACGCGCTCGGCGTGGAGACCAGGTCGAACGGCCTGGCCCGGAACCGGTAGGCGGCGCCGGTCAGCGCGCCGACCGGGCAGATCTGCACCGTGTTGCCGGAGAAGTAGGAGTCGAACGGCTTGCCGTCGGCGACACCCACCTGCTCCTTGGCCCCGCGCTCGAAGAAGTCGATGAACGGGTCGCCGGCGATCTGGTCGGAGAAGCGGATGCACCGGGCGCACTGGACACAGCGCTCACGGTCGAGCAGGACCTGCGAGGACAGCGGCAGCGGCTTGGGGAAGGTCCGCTTCTGCTCCTGGAACCTGGACTCACCCTGGCCGTTGGACATCGCCTGGTTCTGCAGGGGGCACTCGCCGCCCTTGTCGCAGACCGGGCAGTCCAGCGGGTGGTTCATGAGCAGCAGCTCCATCGCCCCGCGCTGCGCCTTCTCGGCGACCGGCGAGGTGAGCTGGGTCTGCACCACCATGCCCTCGGCGACCTCGATCGCGCACGACGGCTGCGGCTTGGGGAAGCCGCGGCCGTTGCCGGCGTCGGGGATGTCGACCAGGCACTGGCGGCAGTTGGCCGCCGGGTCGAGCAGCGGGTGGTCGCAGAAGCGCGGGATCTGGATGCCCAGCAGCTCTGCCGCCCTGATGATCAGGGTGCCCTTCGGGACGCTGACCTGGAACCCGTCGATGCTGAGGGTCACCAGGTTGGTCTCTACGGCGGTTGTTGTCACTGGTCACCCCAGAGAGTGGACTTCTTCGCGTCGAACGGGCAGCCGCCGACCTCGAAGTGCTTGAGGTACTCGTCGCGGAAGTACTTCACCGAGGAGTGGATCGGGCTCGTCGCGCCGTCACCGAGCGCGCAGAACGAGCGGCCCAGGATGTTGTCCGCGATGTCGGTGATCGTGGACAGGTCCTCCTCGGTGCCCTGGCCCTTCTCCAGGCGCTTGAGCACCTGCTTGAGCCAGTAGGTGCCCTCGCGGCACGGCGTGCACTTGCCGCACGACTCGTGGGCGTAGAACTCCGTCCAGCGCAGCACCGTACGGACCACGCAGGTCGTCTCGTCGAAGATCTGCAGCGCGCGGGTGCCGAGCATGGAGCCCTTGGCGCCGACCGACTCGAAGTCGAGCGGCACGTCCAGGTGCTCGTCGGTGAAGATCGGCGTGGACGAGCCGCCGGGGGTCCAGAACTTGATCTCGTGGCCCTCGCGGATCCCGCCCGCCATGTCGAGCAGCTCGCGCAGCGTGATGCCGAGCGGCGCCTCGTACTGGCCGGGCCGGGTGACATGGCCGCTCAGCGAGAAGATGCCGAAGCCCTTGGACTTCTCGGTGCCCATCCCGGCGAACCAGTCGGCACCGTTGGTCACAATTGAGGGAACACTGGCCACAGACTCCACGTTGTTCACAACAGTAGGCGAGGCATACAGGCCCGCCACGGCCGGGAACGGGGGCTTGAGCCGCGGTTGACCTCTGAAGCCTTCGAGCGAGTCGAGCAGCGCCGTCTCCTCGCCACAGATGTACGCCCCGGCGCCGCTGTGCACGACGAGTTCGAGGTCGTAGCCGGAGCCGAGGATGTCGGTGCCGAGATAGCCCTTCTCGTACGCCTCACGCACGGCCGCGTGCAGCCGCCGGATGACGTGCAGCACCTCGCCCCGCACGTAGATGAAGGCGTGGTTGGCCCGGATCGCGTAGGCGGTGATGATGACGCCCTCGACCAGCGAGTGCGGGTTGGCCATCATCAGCGGGATGTCCTTGCAGGTGCCCGGCTCCGACTCGTCGGCGTTGACGACGAGATAGTGCGGCTTGCCGTCGCCCTGGGGGATGAAGCCCCACTTCATGCCGGTCGGGAAGCCCGCGCCGCCGCGGCCGCGCAGACCCGAGTCCTTGACGGCCTGGATGACCGCGTCGGGGTCCATCCCCAGCGCCTTCTTGGCCGCCTCATACTCGCCGTAACCGGCGAGGGTGAAGGAGTTGGCCTGGTCCCAGTTCGCGGTCAGGACCGGGGTGAGAGTCGTGCTCATGCCTCTGGGGCCTTCCATCCGTTGGCCTTGGCGACCTTGAGGCCCTCCAGCGAGGGGCCCGCCGCCGACGGGCCGTCGCCCGCCAGGTCGTCGGGCAGGCCCGCGAGCACCCGCGAGGCCTCCTTGAAGGTGCAGAGCTTCTTCGGCCCCCTGGTCGGCCGGACGTCCTTGCCGTCGCGCAGGTCGTCGACGAGCTGCTTGGCCGACTCCGGCGTCTGGTTGTCGAAGAACTCCCAGTTGACCATCATGACCGGGGCGAAGTCGCAGGCCGCGTTGCACTCGAGGCGCTCGAGCGAGACCTTGCCGTCGGCGGTGGTCTCCTCGTGGCCGATGCCGGCGTGCTCCGACAGCTCTTCCCAGATCTGGTCGCCGCCCATGACGGCGCAGAGCGCGTTGATGCAGACGCCGACGTGGTAGTCACCGGCCGGCTTGCGCTTGTACATGGTGTAGAACGTCGCCACGCCGACGACCTCGGCCTTGCTGAGGCCCAGCATCTCCGCGCAGAACTCCTGCCCGTCGTCGGAGACGTGACCGTCTTCGGACTGCACGAGGTGGAGCAGCGGCAGCAGCGCCGACCGCGTCTTCGGATAGCGTCCGATGATCTCCTTGGCGTCTCGTTCGAGACGCTCTCGGACTTCCGGTGAGTAAGTCACCGGTCCACACCTCCCATGACGGGGTCGATAGATGCCACCGCGGCGATCACGTCCGCGACCTGGCCGCCCTCCGCCATGGCGGGGAAGCCCTGCAGGTTGCAGAAGGACGGCTCGCGGAAGTGGACGCGGTAGGGGCGGGTGCCGCCGTCGCTCACCACGTGCGCGCCGAGCTCACCCTTGGGCGACTCGATCGAGGCGTACGCCTGACCGGCCGGCACCCGGAATCCCTCGGTCACCAGCTTGAAGTGGTGAATGAGGGCCTCCATGGAGCTGCCCATGATGTGCGCGATGTGGTCGGGCGAGTTGCCGAAGCCGTCGGGGCCCAGCGCGAGCTGCGCGGGCCAGCCGATCTTCTTGTCCTCGATCATCACGGGGTCGCCCTTGAGCGGCCCGGCGATGCGGTCGAGAGCCTGCTCAACGATCTTGAGCGACTCCTCCATCTCCCGCATCCGGACCAGGTAGCGGGAGAACACGTCGCAGCCGCGCTCGGTCGCCACCTCGAAGTCGTAGGTCTCGTAGCCGCAGTAGGGCTGCGACTTGCGCAGGTCCCACGGCAGCCCGGCCGAGCGGAGGATGGGCCCGGTGATGCCCAGGGCCATGCAGCCGGTCAGGTCGAGGTAGCCCACGTCCTTGGTGCGGCGCAGGTAGACGGGGTTCTCGTCGAGCAGCTTGCGGATGTCCTTGATCCGCTGTGGCATGATCTTGAGGAACTCGCCGATCTTGTCGACCGCACCCGCGGGCAGGTCCACACTGACGCCGCCGGGGCGGACGTAGGCGTGGTTCATGCGCAGCCCGGTGATGTACTCGAACAGGTCCATGATCAGCTCGCGGTCGCGGTAGCCGAACAGGAACGGCGTGGTCGCGCCGAGCTCCATGCCGAACGTGCCCATCGCCACCAGGTGCGAGGAGATCCGGTTGAGCTCCATCATCATCACGCGGATGGCCTGGGCCCGGTCCGGGATCCGGTCCTCGATGCCGAGCAGCTTCTCGACGCCCAGGCAGTAGGCGGTCTCGTTGAAGATCGGCGAGAGGTAGTCCATGCGCGTGACGAACGTGGTGCCCTGCGTCCACGTGCGGTATTCGAGGTTCTTCTCGATGCCGGTGTGCAGGTAGCCGATGACGCCGCGCGCCTCGGTGACCGTCTCACCGTCGAGGGTCAGGACCAGCCTCAGCACGCCGTGCGTGGACGGGTGCTGCGGGCCCATGTTGATGACCAGCCGCTCGTCGTCGGACTCACGGACGCCGCTGACGACCTCGTCCCAGTCCGCGCCGGTGACCGAGTAGACCTTGCCCTCGGTCGCCTCGTCATATCCGGTGCTCACGAGTGAACCTCACTTCGTACGTCAACGCTCAGCTCGATATAGCTCACGCGTACGACCTCCTCTGGTCGGGCGCGGGGATCGTGGCGCCGCGGTATTCGACCGGGATGCCGCCGAGCGGGTAGTCCTTGCGCTGCGGGTGACCTTCCCAGTCGTCCGGCATCATGATGCGGGTCAGCCCGGGGTGGCCGTCGAAGACGATCCCGAAGAAGTCGTACGTCTCGCGCTCGTGCCAGTCGTGGCCCGGGAAGACGCCGACGGTCGAGGGGATGTGCGGGTCCTCGTCGGGCGCGCTCGCCTCGACGCGGACGCGCCGATTGTGGGTGATCGAGCACAGGTGGATGACCGCGTGCAGCTCCTCACCCTTCAGGTGCGGGTAGTGCACCCCGGAGACGCCGAGCGAGAGCTCGAAGCGCAGGGCCGGGTCGTCGCGGAGCTTCTGGCACACCTCGACGAGCCGCTCCCGCTTGACGTGCAGGGTGAGCTCGCCCCGGTCCACGACCACGCGCTCGATGGCGTCGTCGAGGGCCAGCGTGTCGACCAGCTCGTCGAAGTAGCCGCCGTAGGGGCGGGACGTGGACAGCTGGGGTGCCCGCCGTACGACGAGGCCGCCGTAGCCGGAGGTGTCACCCGAGTCGGTCGTGCCGAACATGCCGTGCCGGGCGACGGGCGGCTCGGCGACCGCCGGAACCTCGGGGACCTCGGCGGAGGGGACCTCGGGGAGGTTGTCGGGCGAGGTCACTTCGCGGCCCCCTGGTCGATCAGCGGCAGCGTACGCAGCGCCTGCAGCTCGAGCTCGTCGATCTGCTTGGCGCGGTGGGCGCCGAACTTCATGTTCTGGATCTTGTCGTGCAGCTTCACGATCGCGTCGATCAGCATCTCCGGCCGCGGCGGGCAGCCGGGCAGGTAGATGTCGACCGGGACGATGTGGTCCACGCCCTGCACGATGGCGTAGTTGTTGAACATGCCGCCGCTGGAGGCGCACACGCCCATCGAGATGACCCACTTGGGCTCGGCCATCTGGTCGTAGATCTGCCGCAGGACGGGAGCCATCTTCTGCGACACGCGGCCGGCGACGATCATCAGGTCGGCCTGCCGGGGAGACGCCGAAGCGCGCTCCATGCCGAAGCGCGCCAGGTCGTAGTGGGGGCCGCCGGTGGCCATCAGCTCGATGGCGCAACAGGCGAGGCCGAATGTGGCCGGCCATACGGAGTTCTTGCGCGCCCAGCCGGCGGCCTGTTCGACCGTGCTGAGGATGAACCCGCTGGGGAGTTTCTCTTCAAGTCCCATTTCTAGTCCCAGTCCAGACCCTTGCGGCGCCACACGTACGCGTAGGCGACGAGCACGGTGGCGATGAACAGCAACATCTCGACAAGCGCGAACACCCCGAGGCCCGAGGAGAGCACGCTGCCCGCGTCGTTCTTCAGCGGCGCGAAGGAGACTGCCCAGGGGTAAAGGAAAATGATCTCGATGTCGAACACGATGAAGAGCATCGCGGTGATCATGTATTTCAGCGGGAACCGTCCGCCACCGACCGGCTGGGGCGTCGGCTCGATGCCGCATTCGTAGGCGTCAAGCTTGGCGCGGTTCCAGCGCTTGGGACCGGTGAAGGGAGCGATGGCGACCGAGAAGATCGCGAAGCCCCCCGCGAGAACGGCGAGCACCAGGATGGGCACGTAAAGGTCCATCGCTACGCCTCCTCTGGAGTCGCCACGCGCGCGGGCGCGCAGCCTGATCTATGGGTGAGTCTGAGGTTCATGCTGGTGGCGCGACCTTCGAGAGTGCATTGATGATCTTGTCCGACGCATCCCCTCGCCGGTCGGTGAGATTACCAAGGAGTTTGAGCGCGAAGCGCATCAGCCTCGGGTGTGGCAGCCCATGCCGTGTTCCGAAGCTCATCACCCCTGGCTTGCCGATCGCCTGGACGAACAACCTGCCAAGCGTGAAATATCCGCCGTAGGCGTCCTTCAACACCTGAGGATAGGTGCGCAGGATCCGCTCCTGTTGCGCGGGGGTGGTCTGGCGCAGCGCCTTGACGATGGTCTCGGCGGCGATCTCGCCGGTCTCCATGGCGTAGGCGATGCCCTCGCCGTTGAACGGGTTGATCGCGCCGCCGGAATCACCGACGAGGACGAGGCCGCGGGTGTAGTGCGGCTGGCGGTTGAAGGCCATCGGGAGCGCGGCGCCGCGGATCGGGCCCCGCATGTTCTCCTCGGTGAAGCCCCACTCGGCCGGCATCGCCTTGCACCAGCGCTTGAGCAGGTCGCGGTAGTCGATGTTCTTGAACTGGTCGCTGGTGTTGAGCAGGCCCAGTCCGACGTTCGCGGTGCCGTCGCCCACGCCGAACACCCAGCCGTAGCCGGGCAGCAGCGTGTTGTCGTCCCACAGCTCCAGCCAGGTCTCCAGGTAGTCGTCGTCGTGGCGCGGGCTCTCGAAGTAGGTGCGTACGGCCACACCCATCGGGCGGTCCTCGCGCTTGTGGAGCCCCATGCCCAGGGCCAGCCGGGTGCTGTTGCCGTCGGCGGCCACCACCAGGCGGCTGCGGTAGGTGACACCGTCCTTGGTCGTCACTCCGACCACGTGCCCGCTGCGGTCATCGAGGACGGGCCCGGTGACGTTCACGCCCTCCATCAGCCGCGCTCCGGCCTTGACGGCGTTGGCGGCGACGATCTGGTCGAAGTCCTTGCGGGTGCGTACGAGGCCGAAGTCGGGGAAGCGCTCCAGCTGCGGCCAGTCGAGCTCGAAGCGGTGCCCGCCGCCCACGACCCGCAGGCCCTTGTTCCTGATCCAGCCGGGCGCGTCGATGTCGACGCCCATGTTGAGCAGCTGCTTGACCGCTCTGGGGGTCAGCCCGTCGCCGCAGACCTTCTCACGCGGGAACCTGGTCTTCTCCAGGAGCAGCACGTCGAGGCCGGCGCGAGCGAGGTAAAAGGCGGTCGCGGAACCGGCGGGACCGGCGCCGACAACGATGACATCGGCGTCAGCCTGTGTGGCTGCTGGCTCGGTCACTGGACTGTCCCGTCCTGTCCTACACGCTCGAAGGCCTCGGGGTGTGGCGCCTTCGTTCCTTTGTGAACCCCTTCACAAACTTGTCGGCCCGCAGTCTAACCCTTTTCTTGGACAAAGTGGCAGTCGGGGGCCGGTCTTCGCACAAACGAAAGCCCTCCGTCCGAGACGAAGGGCCCTGCGTCGTCGCCACGAGGAGATCAGACCTCGAACTCGCGGCGGCGCACACCCTCGATGAAGGCGCGCCACTCATCGGGCGTGAAGCAGAGCATCGGGCCCACCGGGCTGACTCCTTCGTAGCGTCACGGTTATATCCGAGCCTATCGTGAGAAATGTGACGCGGGTTACAGCAGTGCGGTCACGCTCCGTAGGCGAAACGCTACACCAGTACGGCCTGAAATTACTGGAGAAGCATCCTCGTCCAGCACCGAACCTGCCTCGGACGGCCCGCCCGACGGATAATTCCCGCGATAAACGATATCTCCGGACACGGAACCCCGACCAGATCGCGGACTTGGCGGCGTTAATGGCCGACTCGCCTTATCGAATGGGCTATCGAACCGCGCAGAACGGGCTTACGCGGGCTTGAATCCCCGGTGCATCGCGACGATGCCCATGGTGAGGTTGCGCCAGGCCACCCGCCGCCAGCCGGCCTCCTGGATGGTGCGCGCGAGTGTCGGCTGGTCCGGCCAGTCCCGGATCGACTCGGCCAGATAGGCGTAGGAGTCGTCGTTGGACCCGAAGACCGTAGCCACCCGGGGCAGCAGCTTCATCAGATATTCGCGGTAGACCAGGTCGAACGCCTCGACCTTCACGTGCGAGAACTCCAGGATCACCAGCCGCCCGCCCGGCCGCGTCACGCGCAGCATCTCCCGCAGCGCCTGCGAGGTGTCGTGCACGTTGCGCAGCGCCACCGAGATCGTCACGGCGTCGAAGGCGTCGTCGGCGAACGGCAGCCGCAGGGCGTCACCCGCGATGAACGGGACCCCGTCGCCGCTCAGCGCGTTGCCGCCGTGGCGGCGCACCCCTGTGCGCAGCATGCCGAGGGAGAAGTCGGAGGCGATCGCGCGGGCGCCCAGCGTGGTGAACGCGTCGGTGGACGTGCCGGTGCCCGCCCCCAGGTCGAGCACGATCTCGCCGGGCCCGGCGTCGACGGCGGCGGCCACCGCCTTGCGCCAGAAGCGCACCTGCCCCAGGGAGATCACATCGTTGACCAAGTCGTAGCGCCGGGCCGTGCGATCGAACATCGCGGCGACCTGATCCGGCTGCTTGTCCAGCTGAGCACGCGTCATGGCCCAAGCCTATGACCATCGCGACAATCAACAGAAAGTAGCCACACGATTACCCAACGTCTGCTAGAAATTTGCGAATGCTGGTACGTGTCGCCCTTGCGGCGATCCTCGCGACGACCCCGGTCGCGCACCCGCGCGTCGTCTCGGCCGACCCGGTCGACACCACTCCGCACGTGCTCGACGGGATCGTCAACTCCATCACCCTGGTCGGCGGCACGGTCGTCGTCGGCGGCTCGTTCAGCGAGGTCGCCGACGCCACACGGACGCACACCTACACCCGGGACAACGTCTTCGCCTACAGCCTCGCGACGGGGCACATCCTGCGTTACTTCGCGCCGCAGGTCGGCGGGCCCGTCTACAGCCTGGCCGCCGGCGACGGCGGCACGGTCTACGTCGGCGGCGACTTCCCCTCGGTCAACGGGACGCCGGCCAGGGCGCTGGCCAGGCTCAACCTCTTCGACGGCTCGGCCGTACGGGACTTCAGGCCCGGCGTCTCCGGCGGGATGGTGACCACGCTGGCCAGGCGCGGCGCGCAGCTCTACGCGGGCGGCGACTTCACCAGGCCGCGCGCGGCGCTGGCCAGGCTCGACGCGACGACCGGCGCGACCGACCCGGAGTTCGCGATCACGCCGGGGGCGCCGCTGACGCCGACGCTGCGGGTCTACGCGCTCGCCCTGACCGCCGAGCGGCTCGCGGTCGACGGCAACTTCACCACGCTCGACGGGCTGTCGAGGCCACAGCTGGGGCTGATCGACGTACGCGGCGGCGGCGCCAAGGTGGCCGACTGGCGTACCGAGGCGTACGTCCCCACCTGCATGGACACCTTTCCCTCCTACGTACGCGGCCTGGACTTCGCGCCCGACGGCACCTACTTCGCCGTCGTCACCACCGGCGGGCCGGTGCGCGGGAAGCGGCTGTGCGACAGCACGGCCAGGTTCGAGACGTACAGCAGGGGCGAGCGGATCACGCCCACCTGGGTCAACAAGACCGGCGGCGACTCACTCTACGCAGTGGCGGTGACCGGCGCGGCGATCTACGTCGGCGGCCACCAGCGATGGCTGAACAATCCGCTGGGCCACGACTCGGCCGGGCCTGGAGCGGTGCCCCGCGAGGGCATCGGCGCCATTCATCCGCTCACCGGAATGGCGCTGACTTGGAATCCTGGCCGGGAGCGCGGGATCGGGGTCAAGGCATTTCTGGCGTACAGCGGCGGACTACTCGTTGGTAGCGACACAACGAGACTCGGACGGGAGTACCATGCCCGGATTGGCATGTTCCCCCTGCCCTAGTCGCCCTGCGGCTTGGGCCGGTCGATCTTGTCGCTGATGCGAGTGCTAAGGGCGTCGCGCTGCTTGGAGAGCAAGACGTAGCTGGCGAAGCCGCTGATCAAGAAAGCCACGATGATCAGTATCACCGGGTTTTGCAGGCCAAGCAGGCGCAGCACGCCAAGTGTCACGACAAACAGGCCGATCCGCGACGCGGTGTATACGAGAACGGGATGCACAGATCGAGGTTACTCGCCCTGTGTGACACGGTCGCTCTTCGCATCGGGCGCCAGCACTGCTAGTGTCCCAGTTAGGGTGTTTCGTAAAGAAACACCCACGAGAGCCCCAAAGAGGCTCTATCATATAACAATCGGGCAGTCAGCTGATAACAACCCGTGATCTTTGTCGAAAACCACGGATAAATCAGGCTTCGCTCGACACACTGGTTACCTGTCCGCCCGCTGGCAGGAAGCGGGATGCGAGGGGGAGAGATTGGTGGAGAGTAGCAGCGAGCGTCTGCTGACCCCAGGAGAGGTTGCCGCCCTCTTCCGGGTAGACCCAAAGACGGTTACACGCTGGGCCGCGGCAGGTCGCATCAGCAGTATCCGCACCCCCGGGGGGCATCGTCGGTTCCGCGAGTCGGAAGTGCATGCCCTTCTTCGAGGCGAGGACGTTCTAACGGCCGACAGGTCGGGCGAGTCCCCGCGTGTTTGACGTTCCATCAGACGGTGATCCTGCCCGCAGGGTCGCCGTCTCCCCCTGCCTGTAAACGTCATCAGAGGCCCCTCGACCTCCCACCCCGGCCTAGGCGTCTTCCTGCTCCGCCTTGAAGGCCAGGAACTCCTGCTCCAGGTCGTCGTTGTCGATCAGCCAGCGCTCCCGGCGGTCCGCCGCCTCCTCCTCCGTCAGGGACTCCGGCAGCCACGTGTCGTAGTCGGGGTCGCCAGGTTCGAGTTCCACGTACGCGTTGCCGATGAGACGCCCGTCTTCGCTGGTCAGGCTCTGCGGCACGCGGAGGGTCCCGTCAGCGAGCCGGATGACGTACATGGCTCATCACCTAGATTCCGTAGCGCCGGTTGAAGAACAGCATGACGTTGAGCGCCGAGCGCGTGTCGCCGCCCAGCATGTCGACGAGGGCCGGTCGCTGGCGCGAGGCGATCGCGGCGAACGCGTCGGCGAAGAACTCCTTGCGCCCCAGCCCGTCCCCCTGGCGGTGGAACGCGGAGACCAGGAGCGGCGTGATGTCCTCGTACAGCGTCGCGAATTCCCGGGAATCCGACACCCAATCCCCGTAAGCCGAGTCGACGTCGTCGATGGCGTGCCCGACCTCGTGCATCATCACGTCGGGCGTGGGCGAGGGGCGGTCACCCACCACGATCTTCCCGTCGCCGTAGGCTCCGGCGCAGATGTCCCACGAGGCCCGGCCGGACGGCAGGGGGGCGCCGCGCAGGTAGCCCATGTCGTCCAGATCCGGTACGCCGCCCGCGCCCACATAGATGCCTTCGAGACCGGCGGCGAGCTTCTCCTTCAGCAGGTCGGGCAGCATGGCCAGGCTCTCCACGGCCCGCACCACCTCCGGCGACGGCGGCCCCTCCCGGGCGTCCCACTGGCGGTGCAGGATGGTCTCCAGCTTCCCGCAGTGCCGCAGGCCGTCGCCGAGCGAGGGGGCGTCGGGGCGGTGGGGTCGCGCGCGGAGCACCACGTCGTCGAGCTCGAAGTCGTGCCACGTGTACGGCGGGCGGTCCACCACGGCGGCCGACAGCCGCTCCCCCGCCTCCCAACGCCGCGGCTCCCCGGCTTCGGCAATATCCCAGCGCCGCGCCTCTCCACCTTCAGCGCCATCCCAGCGCCTCGGTTGCCCGGCTTCAGCGACCTCCCAGCCCTGCGTCTGCCCGGCTTCGGCGACCTCCCACTGCCGAAACTCCCCCTGCTGCCGGAGCTCCTCCTGCTGCCGGAACTCCTCCTGTCGGCGGCGTCCCGCCCAGGACGACCACCCCTGGGAACCGTCTCCGCCGGCCTGGCGCCGCTCGCGACCTACCCAACCGAACAGCGCGAAGCTCCCCTCACTCCCGATCGAGTCCCGTCCGGCGGGCTCCCGGCCCGGCCACCCGCGTCCTGGCCCATCCCGCTCGGCTCGCTTGCGCTCCCTGTGCTCATGGTCCGAGCGCCCGTAGTCGGGCCACTCGTGATCCGGCCGCTCGGACGCCGGGCGGTCACGGCCCTTGGCCCCGCCCCCGGAGCCAGGCCACCCGCGCCTGTCCCCGCCGCGCTTGTCCCCTCCGCGCTTGTCTCCACCGGGCTTGTCCCCTCCGGGCCACCCTTGCCTGTCCCCGCCGGCGCCGGGACGCCACGGCCAGGACAGCCGCCCCGGGCGGTCCTCGCGGGCCCGGTCCGGCCGTCCGGCCGGGCCGGGTCTGCCGGGGGGCATACTCCGGTCGTTCGTCCAGAAGGAGCGATCCGCGTCAGGGGGCGCCTCACTGCGGCGGGAGAAGAGATACGACCCGCGCCGCCACCAACGACCCCGCCGATGGCGGCCCTTGTCGTTAGAAAAGGCCATCGCACCCCTCAACGCCGTGGGACGCCCGCGCGCATGGCACCCGGCCGCCCAGAACGGCGGTCCCAGCGGGCGGACGCCGCTGAATCGAGTCCACCGTACGACGTAGGTCTCGCCGGAGTCACCTGAAATGGGACAACGGGAAAACACGATCACGACGCGAATGGCTTACAGTTCGGACATGGTAGGTGTCGTTATCGGCCTGGCGCTGCTGGCCTTCTGGCTCTACTCGTTGTTCGACGTCATCACCACGCCGGAGGAAGAGGTACGGAACGTACCAAAACCGCTCTGGGTGCTCGTCGTCGCGCTGGTGCCCCTGGTGGGCGGGGCCGTCTGGATGATCCGCGGCCGTCCCCAGCAGACCCGCGAGACCTGGCCGGTCCCCCCGCGACCGGGCTCCCGCCGCCGCTCGACCCCCAAGGGCCCGGACGACGACCCCGAATTCCTCCGCGACCTCGACCGCCGCATGCGAGGCGACGACAGCTAGAGCGGTGTCCACGACCGTTCGCCGGACATCGGTTCTCCCTCGCCCATGACGCATGGGCGACTTCCCCGAAGTGGGCACCCCTCCAAGACCCCAGCCAGGACGGACCGTCTTCGTCCCCTCCCAAGGGACCGCTACCCCGACGGACCGTCCTTTTCATTCACCCCCGGAGGGGCATCCCCACAGGGAGGTCAGCCACCACGGACCGCCCGCTTCCCCATCCCCCAGGGACACCAGCCACCACGGACCGTCACACGAAACGAAACGGCCGTGGGACAGACGATCACCCAGACACATCCGCGTAGCTGTGCAGCCCCGAGATGAACATGTTGACCCCCACCAGGTTGAACAGCAGGCACCCGAACGCCAAGAGTTGCACGATCGTCGCCGCCCGCCCGCGCCATCCCGCGGTAACTCGAGCGTGGAGGTAGGCGGCGTAAGCCACCCATGTGATGAAGGCCCAGACCTCCTTGGGGTCCCAACCCCAGTAGCGACCCCAGGCCTTGTCGGCCCAGAGAGCACCGGCGATGACGGCGAAGGTCCACACCGGGAAGGCGAAGACGATGGCGCGGTGGGCCGCCCGCTCCAGGTCGGCCCGTGACGGCAGCCGTGACATCCCATCGCCGCGAATCAGGTAGAGGATGCCCGCCACACCGGCCACGATGAACAGGCCGCTCGCCAGGATCGCCGCCGTCACGTGGATGGCCACCCAGTACGAGTTGAGCGCCGGCACGACCGGGCCCGCCGCCGTGTAGAGCACCTTGACCGCGAAGCCGAGCCCCAGGGCGGCCGTCACCATGACGAAGGCGCCGAGGAAGCGGACGTTCTGCCGGAGCTGGGTGCCGAGGAAGGCGGTGACCGCGGCGAAGCAGATGGCCACCACGAACTCGTACATGTTGCCCCAGGGCCACCGGTCCACGGCCAGGCCCCGGGTGACGATGGCGGCCAGGTTCGCGGCCCAGCCGAGCCAGCCGAGCGCCATGGCCGCCCAGCCGGCCTTGCCCGCCCAGGCCGGCGGCTCGACGACCGGCTCCGGCGCGACAGGCACATCCGAAGCGACAGAGGCGCCTGAGGAGCCGACTCCGGCTCCCACGGGCTGCCTGGCGCGTACGGCGGCCGAGTCGGCCTGGGAGCGGCCGAAGGCCAGATCCAGCGCGAACCCGATCATGGCGGCCAGATAGAGCAGGACAGCGGCGACGACGAAGAGGTCGCTCACCCCGGCCAGTTGCTGCTCAGCGGGCATCCTTGCCTCCAGCTGATAGGACCTTGACGATGTCGGCGAACTCCTCGGTGAAGCCCGCCGCGGACCCTTCGGTACGGGTAAGACCGCCGACCTCGGCCACGCCGTCCTTGACCCGCACCCACACCCGGCGGCGGCGGATCATCAGCGACAGCGCGATGGCCACCACGGCCGTGCCCGCGGCGATCAGGGCGGGCAGCCGCCCCGGGTCGTAGGCGATCTGGAGCGTCATCCACTCCTTGAACCCGGTGAACTCCAGCTTTCCCGCCCCCTTGGGCAAGTCGATCGACCCCCCGACCGCGAGTGGCGCCTGGCCGGTGCCCATGACCAGCGGGGTGAGCTTGCGCATCACCTCGGGCGGCGCGAGCTCGTAGACGGACTGCGGCCGCCCGGAGCGTACGCCCAGGTCGCCGGAGAAGGCCCCGAGGAGCTGGACCTGGGGGTTGAGCGCGCCGGGGAAGAGAGAGGCCCCCGCGCCGTCACCCGTGGGCAGGAAGCGCAGCAGGAACCCGAGCTGCGACGGCTGGGCGTCGGGCACCTTGACCACGCAGCCCGAGGTGAGCGTGAGCTTGATCTCGATCAGGCAGGGGACGGGCCCTTCGAAGGCGACCTGCCCCTTGCCGTCGGTGACCTTGAAGACGGGCGCGTAGCCGTGGCCGAGGAGGTAGGTCTGGGTGCCGTTGACCTCCAGCGGCTCGTTGACCTTGAGCGTGTAGTCGCGCGTGGGCGCCCCGGGCGCGTCGTTGACCTTCATGTAGGCGGAGTAGTCGAGCTCCTGCCCCCTCTTGGGGCCCTCGACCTGGTAGGTGGTCTGGAAGTCCGTGAGCGTGAACGAGAACGGCTCCAGCGACTCCGCCGACACCTGATTGCCCGGGATGAACCGGTCGTAGGCGGCGACCGTGTTGGCGAAGCCGTCGCCCTCGACCACCAGCACGTTGCCGCGGTAGCCGTACAGGGAGCCGAACCCGATCGCGACGAGCAGGCCGAGCAGGGAGATGTGGAAGAGCAGGTTGCCCGTCTCGCGCAGGTAGCCCTTCTCCGCAGCCACCCAGCCGTCGCCGACCTCGACGCGGAAGCGGAGCCGGCGCAGCCGCCCGGCGGCCTCCTCGACCGTCAGCGGGTCGTCCAGCCGCGAGAAGTGCGGCAGGCGCGACAGGTTGCGCGGCGCGGCCGGTGGGCGGCGGCGCAGCTCGCGCACGTAGGTGGCGGTGCGCGGCAGGACGCAGCCGATCAGCGAGGTGAACAGCAGCAGGTAGATCGCGGCGAACCAGGCCGAGGTGAAGACGTCGAACAGCTGGAAGCGGTCGTACCACTCGGCGAGCGTCGGGTCGTTCTGGAAGAGCGCCGCCACCTTGTCGGGATCGACGCCGCGCTGCGGCACCAGCGAGCCGGGCACGGACGCCAGCGCGAACAGGAACAGCAGGATCAGCGCCGTCTTCATCGAGGTGAGCGTGCGCCAGCCCCAGCGCAGCCAGCCCACGGGCCCCATGCCGGCGGGCCGCGCCCGCTCCTTCTCGAGCTCGTCGACGGTCATCAGATCACCGGCCTGAAGGCGCCGATCAGACCCTGCATGGTCGCGATCATCTCTCCCCAGAGGCCGGTCACCAGCAGGATGCCGACGGCCACCATCATGCCGCCGCCGATCCTGGTGATCAGCTGTGAGTGCTTGCGGATCGCGCGGAACGTACGCAGGGCCTTGGTGTAGGCGAGGGCGGCGGCCACGAAGGGCAGTCCGAGTCCCAGCGCGTACGCCACGGCGAGCAGCGCGCCACGCGAGGCGCTGCCCTCGTTCAGGCCGAGCCCGAGCACGACGGCCAGCGTGGGCCCGATGCACGGCGTCCAGCCCAGCCCGAACACCACGCCCAGCAGCGGCGCCCCGGCCAGCCCGGCGGCGGGCAGCTTGTGGATGCGCACGTCGCGCATCAGGCCGGGCAGTACGCCCAGGAAGGCCAGGCCGAGCAGGATCGTCAGCACGCCGAGCACCCGCGTGATGATCTCCGCGTTGCCCAGCATGACCGCGCCGAGGCCGCCGAACAGCGCGCCGCTGAGCACGAACACCAGCCCGAAACCGGCCACGAACAGCACCGTGCCGAGCACCAGCCGTCCCCGTTTGGGGTCCTCGCTCATGCCCGTCACGTACGACAGGTAGCCAGGGACGAGGGGCAGCACGCACGGCGACAGGAAGGACACCACCCCGGCCAGCACCGCGATGGGCACGGCCAGGAGCAGCGAGCCCGAGGCGACGACGTCATTCATCGCGCACCTTGGTCACCGCGTTCATCAGGTCGGTGTACTTGACCGCGCCCAGCGCCCTGGCGGCGATCCTGCCCTGCGCGTCGATGATCAGCGTGGACGGGATGGCCGCCGGCGGCACCGTGCCCTGGAAGGCCAGCGCGACCTTGCCCGGCTGGTCGAAGATGCTCGGGTAGCCGGTCTGCTCGGTGCGTTCGAACGCCTGCGCGTCGGCCTTGCGGTCCTTGAAGTCGACGCCGAGGAACTCCACGCCGCCCTTGGTCTTGGCGGCGACCTCCTTCAGCACCGGAGCCTCGGCCCGGCACGGGCCGCACCACGACGCCCAGAAGTTGAGCACCACGACCTTGCCCTTGTGGGCGGCGAGCGACGCGGTCGCGCCGTCGAGGGTCTGCCCGCCGACCTCGGGGGCGGCGTGGCGGTCGGCGACGTCGAACAGCTGCATCTTCCCGTCGCCCGCGACGAAACGGGTGTCACCCGCCTGCGGCTGGCCCGACTGGTTGGCGCCCGCGCAGCCCGCGAGACCGCCCGCGACCAGGACGGCCATGAGGACATGGGAGATGGACTTGGCGCGCACGGAGGAAGATCTCCTTGTACTACGACCGGTAGAGCTTGCAACTCTACCGGCGAGGTCAGGCGCCCGGGACGCTGGGGCCCGTCGCCAGTGATCCGGCGGGCTCGCTGTAGCCGACGCTGACCAGACGATCGCCGTCGAAGGTGAGCGTGGTGAGGCTGGCCAGGTTGCACTGCCTGCGCCGGGGGTCGTGCCAGAGCCGGCGGCCCTCAGCCGCCATCCTGATCGACCAGATCGGCAGCTGGTGGCTGACCAGGAGCGCCTCGTGCCCGCGCGCCTCCGCCCTGACCTCCTCGATGATCGAGCGCATCCGCTTGACGATCGCCGGATAGGGCTCGCCCCAGGACGGGCGCAGCGGGTTCCAGAAGTAGCGGTAGTTCTTGGGATCGCGCAGGACCGCCAGGCCCTGGCCGACCTTGCGGCCCTGGAGCATGTTGGCGGCCTCGATCAGCCGCTCGTCGGTCCGCACCGGCAGCTCCAGCAGCGCGGCCAGGGGGGCGATGGTCTCCTGCGCGCGTTCGAGCGGCGAGCTGTAGAGGGTGACGATGTCACGGCCCGCCACCGACTTGGCCACCGTCTCGGCCATCAGCCGGCCGGTCTCGGACAGGTGGTAGCCGGGCAGCCTGCCGTACAGGACGCCTTCGGGATTGTGCACCTCACCGTGGCGCATCAGGTGAACTACGGTGGTTTCAGCCATGGTGTGCCACAGCCTATCCCGCTCTGCCCGTTCCGCGATCTCAGGCGCCCCGGACGCTAGGCGACCGCCCAGGCGTTCTCCTTCGTACGGCTGGCGTCGGCGAGCGCCTCGACCGCGGCCCGGATCGCCGGCCGCCGGGCCGCGTCGCTCCGCCAGATGACGTAGATGCGGCGCGACTGCCGAGGCCGCAGCGGCACCACGGCCACCCCGTCGGGCACGCAGTCGCGTCCCAGCCGGGGGATGATCGCGCAGCCGAGCCCGGCCGCCACCAGCGCCATCTGGGTCGGATATTCGTCTGCCATGCAGGAGATCTCGGGCTCGAGCTGCGCGTTACGCAGCGTGTAGACCAGCCAGTCGTGGCAGACGGTGCCGGGCGAGGAGCTGATCCACCGCTCGTTCGCGGGCAGCGCGGCCAGCTCGACCTCCTTGTTGCCGGCCAGCGGATGGTCCGCGGGCAGCAGGATGTCGGCGATGTCGTCGAGCAACGTGGACCGGGACAGCCCTTCGGGCAGGGCGATCGGCCGGTTCAGCCAGTCCTGGATGACGCCCAGGTCGAGCTCGCCCCTGGCCACGTCGCGCACGATGCGCTCCGGCTCGCGCTCGTGCATCTGGACGTGCAGGTCGGGATGACGCCGCTTGAGCGCGGTCAGGGCGGAGGGCATCAGCCCGCGCGCCGCCGTCGGGAACGCGGACATGTTCAGCCGTCCCACGACCTCGCCGCGCAGCGCCTCGAAGTCCGCCTCGGCGGTCTCCACCAGGGCCAGGATCCGCTCGGCGTGGTCGGCGAGCAGCCCGGCGGCGTCCGTCAGCCGGACCCCGCGCCCGTTGCGCTCCATGAGGCGGGCGCCGGTCTCACGCTCCAGCTTGGCGATCTGCTGCGACACGGCCGACGGCGTCACCATGAGCGCGTCGGCCGCGGCACCCACCGAGCCGTAGATGTGCACAGCGTGAAGGGCCTTGAGACGGTTCAAGTCCAACATGTAAGCCAGTCTAAAGGGTTTAGCGTAGAAAGTCTCGCTTGTCCTTCACTCTGTAGCAGGAGAAAATATATGCATGAGAAACAACAAGGCGCAGAAGCAGCAGACGACCACCATCTCCTACCTCAAGACCCTCGCCGAGCAGGCTCGGGACCAGCGCGTCCGCTACCAGAAGCCGGCCGCCAAGTAACGATCAGAGGACCGCCGCGGCAGCCTTGGCGGCTGCCGGCAGGGCGTCGGCGATCTGACCGAGCGCCTCGTCGTCGTGAGCGGCCGAGAGGAACCAGGCCTCGTACGCGGACGGCGGCAGGTAGACCCCGCGATCCAGCATCGCGTGGAAGAAAGCGGTGTACGCCGCGGTGTTCTGGGCCCGCGCACCGTCGAAGTCCGTCACCGGAGCGTCCGTGAAGAACACCGAGAACAGGCTCCCCGCCCGCTGCAACCGATGCGGCACGCCCGCCGCGGTGAGGGCGTCGGACGCGGCCTGACCGACCGTCAGCGCCGCCGCGTCCACCTTGGCGTAGGAGCCGGCGTCGAGCGCGCGTAGCGTGGCCAGTCCGGCGGCGCACGCCAGCGGGTTTCCCGACAGCGTGCCCGCCTGGTAGACCGGCCCCTCCGGCGCCAGGCAGGACATGACGTCGGCCCGCCCGCCGAAGGCCGCCGCCGGCAACCCGCCGCCCATGACCTTGCCGAAGGTCATCAGGTCGGCGTCGACCGGGTCCAGCCCGTACCAGCCCGAGGGCGAGACCCGGAAGCCCGTCAGCACCTCGTCGATGATCAGCAGCGCGCCGTTGGCCGTGCACAGCTCGCGCAGGCGGGCGTTGAAGCCGTCGAGCGGCGGCACCACGCCCATGTTGGCCGGGCACGCCTCGGTGATGACACAGGCGATCTCAGCGGAGGCGAAAGCCTGCTCCACCGCGCTGATGTCGTTGTACGGCAGCACGATGGTGTCGGCCGCCGACGCCCCCGTCACCCCCGGGGTGTCCGGCAGCCCGAAGGTGACCACACCCGACCCCGCCGAGGCCAGCAGCGCGTCCACGTGACCGTGGTAGCACCCGGCGAACTTGACCACCTTCGACCGCCCGGTGAACCCGCGGGCCAGCCGCACCGCGCTCATCGTCGCCTCGGTGCCCGAGCTGACCAGCCGGAGCTTGTCCACGGGCGCCACCCTGGCGACGATCTCCTCGGCCAGCTCGACCTCGCCCGGCGTGGCGGTGCCGTAGGAGAGGCTGTGGGAGAGCGCCGACGAGACGGCCTCGATGACGGCGGGGTGGCGGTGGCCAAGGATCATCGGCCCCCACGAGCAGACCAGGTCGACGTAGCGGTTGCCGTCGACGTCGGTGAGATAGGGACCCTGCCCGGAGGCCATGAAGCGCGGCGTGCCGCCGACCGCGCCGAACGCGCGGACCGGGGAGTTGACGCCACCCGGCACGATGGCGCGGGCGCGGGCGAACAGGTCCTCGGAGTTCTGTGTACGGCTCACGCGCTCCAGGTTAGTCCTGGGCCACGGCGGTCTAGTCGGCGAGCCAGTCGAGGATGCGCAGCGGATCGGGCAGCGGACGGCCGTCGGGCGGGCGCAGCCAGGAGACGGGCTGGCCGGTGGGCAGCGTGGAGGGCGGGGCCAGGACGTAGCTGTCGCGGCAGTGCCAGCGCAGGCCCGGATTGTCCTCGATGGTGCCGGGCTCACAGTCGAGCTGGCAGGACCACCACTCGTCCTCGTCGTCGGGATTGCCGCGGGTGGCCACATAGAACAGAACCCGGTCACCGTTGGCGGCGACCGGGCCCGAGTGCGCCGAGGCGCCGTCGATGCGGGTGAGGGCCGACAGGCCCGTGTCGAGCGGTACGTCGAAGACGTCGAACACACGGCCGGTGGGCAGAATCACATTGGCGTCGGGGTCCATCCGCCACCAGCGCGTGAGCTGCGTGGCGTCCGTCGTGGCCTGTAGGTGCCAGGCGGGAGACAGCGGATGCGCGCCCGGGTCGGGGCAGCCGAGGCGGTCACAGGAGCAGGAGCGGGCGCCCTGACGCAGCGGATGGGCACCCGGCACGCTCGGCCAGCCGAGAGCGGCATAGCCCAGGACCGTGTCGATCCGTGTCGGGCGCGGCCGTTTCTTGGTACGCCGAGCGAGTGGTACCCCCACCATGGTGTCTCCCGTCGATCCAAGCGCCTGAAGAGGCCCCGGCTCCTGGCTGCAAAGCACACGCGGGACACACCAGCACTTGTTATTGCACTCTAACGCACAGGCCTCAGCGATCGACGGGAAACCCCCTGGTTCACAGGCGGCGCGCCACCTCGGTGGCCCAGTACGTCAGGATCAGGTCGGCGCCCGCGCGCTTGATCGAGACCAGCGACTCCATGATCATCCGGTCGCGGTCGATCCAGCCGTTGGCCGCGGCGGCCTCGATCATCGCGTACTCGCCGCTCACCTGGTAGGCCGCCACCGGCACGTCGACCTCGTCGCGGAAGCGCCTGATGACGTCCAGATAGGCCATCGCCGGCTTGACCATGACGGCGTCGGCGCCCTCCGCGAGGTCGAGGCGTACCTCGCGCATCGCATCCCCCAGCGGCCCGGCCGGGTCCTGCTGGTGGGTGCTGCGGTCGCCGAACTGCGGCGCGCACTCGGCGGCCTCGCGGAAGGGGCCGAAGAAGGCGGAGGCGTACTTGGCGGTGTAGGCGAGGATCGGCAGGTCAGCGAAGCCGTCGGCGTCGAGCGCCGCCCTGATGGCCCCGACCTGGCCGTCCATCATGCCGCTCGGCGCGATCATCTGGGATCCGGCCCTGGCCTGGGCGAGCGCGATCGACGCGTAGCGCTCCAGCGTCGCGTCGTTGTCGACGTCGCCGGACGGGGTCAGCACGCCGCAGTGGCCGTGGTCGGTGAACTCGTCGAGGCAGGTGTCGGCCATGACCACCACCGCGTCGCCCACCTCGGCGCTCACGTCGCGCAGCGCGACCTGCAGGATG
Organism: Nonomuraea sp. NPDC049158; assembly: GCF_040648335.1. Taxonomy (NCBI): domain Bacteria; kingdom Bacillati; phylum Actinomycetota; class Actinomycetes; order Streptosporangiales; family Streptosporangiaceae; genus Nonomuraea; species Nonomuraea sp. NPDC049158. Next base: position 132,313 of record NZ_JBEZDM010000009.1, on the reverse strand, counting down.
CCCTCGGGGTCGTCGGCCGCCGAGCCCCGCGCGTCCTTGACGGCGGGGATGCCGAACAGGATCACCCCGGACACCCCGGCGTCGGCGGCCTCGTGGGCCGCCTTGCGCAGCGAGTCGCGGGTGTGCTGGAACACGCCGGGCATCGAGGCGACCGGCTGCGGCTGGTCGATGCCCTCCTTGACGAACAGCGGCAGGATCAGGTCCGCGGGGTGCAGTCTGGTGCCCGCCACCATGCGCCGGATCGCGGGGCTACGGCGGAGCCTGCGCGGCCGGGCGACCGGGTAGTCAGCACTCACTTGGCTCTCCTTCTGGCGCCTCTGCGGTTCTGCGACGGCCGCCGCGGGCTGTCGCCGGCGGCGAGGGCCGCCTGGCGTTGCTTGGCACCGTACGCGGCCAGCGCGGCGGCCAAGGCGGACGCCGACGGCCGGTCGGCCATGACGTCGACGCGTAGCCCGAACTCCTCGGCGGTCTTCGCGGTCTGCGGCCCGATCACCGCGATCACGGTGACGTTGTGCGGCTTGCCGGCGATGCCCACGAGGTTGCGCACGGTCGAGGAGGAGGTGAAGAGCACCGCGTCGAACCCGCCGCCCTTGATCGCCTCGCGGGTCGGGGCGGGGGGCGGTGCGGCTCGTACGGTGCGATAGGCCGTGACGTCGTCGCACTCCCAGCCTAGCTCGGTCAGACCGGCCACGAGGGTATCTGTGGAAATGTCGGCCCGCGGCAGGAGCACCCGATTGATCGGGTCGAGCATCGAGTCGTACGGCGGCCACTCGGCCACCAGGCCCTCCGACGATTGCTCGCCCGAGGGCAGCAGGTCGGGCTTGACGCCGAACTCGACCAGCGCCCGCGCGGTGGCGTCGCCCACGGCGGCCACCTTCAGCCCGGCGAAGGCGCGGGCGTCGAGGCCGTACTCCTCGAACTTCTCGCGCACCGCCTTGACCGCGTTGGAGCTGGTGAACGCCACCCACTCGTAGCGCCCGGTGACCAGGCCCTTGATCGCGCGGTCCATCTGCTGCGGCGTGCGCGGCGGCTCGACGGAGATGGTCGGCACCTCCTCCGGCACGGCGCCGTAGGAGGTGAGCTGCTCGGACAGGCGCTCGGACTGCTCCTTGGTGCGCGGCACCAGCACCCGCCAGCCGAACAGCGGCTTGGTCTCGAACCACGACAGCTTGTCGCGCTGCCCGACCGCGTCGCCGACGACGATCAGCGCGGGCTCGGTGAAGCCCGCGTGCTTGATGTCGGCCTGCAGCCTGGCCAGCGTGGAGACGACGGTGTACTGCTCGGTCGTGGTGCCGCCGCTGCTGACCGCCACGGGTGTGCTGTCGGGCTTGCCACCGGCCACCAGCGCCTTGCCGATCGCCACGGCCCCGGCCAGGCCGTTGTAGATGACCAGCGTGCCCTGGCAGGCGGCGTGGGCGGCCCAGTCCTGTTCGTGCGCGGCGTCGACGATCCGGAACTCCGGCACGTCGGCCGCCGGCGGGATGCCCGCGTAGGTGAGCACCGCGGTCGCGGGCGGCACGCCGGGCACGATCTCGAAGTCCACCTCCGCCGCGGCGCAGGCCGCGACCTCCTCCTCGATCGACCGGGCGATCGAGGAGAACAGCATCGGGTCGCCCTCGCACAGGCGTACGACGAACTGCCCGGCCTTGGCGCGCTTGACGAGGTCGCCGGACGCGATCTCCACGCCTTCGCGGCAGTGGCGCAGGAACGAGCCGAACAGCTCCTCGTCGAGGGCGACCGCGTCGGCCTTGGCGAGCAGTTCGGCGCCGCGGAGCGTGAGAAGGTTCGGATCGCCGGGGCCCGCGCCCACGAACGCGAGGAAACCGGAGGTTGGACTATCGGAGCTCAACGGGATTGCTCCCCCATCAATCTGTCGGCCCCTTCGGAGATCATCTCGGCCGCGAGGAGCTGGCCGAGTTTCACAGACTCAGAAGGAGAGCCGGCGGCGGACTTGCGCACCGCGCGCTGGCCGTCGAGAGAGACGACCACGGCGGTGAGGTTCAGGGTCTGCCCGTCATCGACGGCGAAGGCACCCACGGGGGATGAGCAGCCGGCCTCGAGAGCGGACAGGACGGCGCGCTCGGCGGTCACCGCGGAGCGCGTCCGCGGGTCGTCGAGCACACCGAGGAAGGAGATCAGGTCGGCGTTGTCGGCGAGACACTCCACGGCCAGGGCGCCCTGCCCTGGCGCGGGCAGCAGCTCCTCGATCTCGAAGATCTGCGCGATCTCCGTGTCCCGGCGGATCCTGGTCAGACCCGCCGAGGCGAGCACGACCGCGTCGACCTCGCCGGCGGCGATCTTGCCGATCCGGGTGTCGGCGTTGCCGCGGATCGGGACGTACTCGAGATCGGGGCGCAGCGCCCTGAGCATGGCGGTCCGGCGCAGCGAGCCGGTGCCGACCCTGGCCCCGGCGGGCAGGTCGGCGAACTTGGCCGGGCCGACCAGCGCGTCGCGGTGATCGTGCCGGGCCAGGATGGCGGCCAGCGTCAGCCGCGGGTCCGGCTTGGTCGGCAGGTCTTTCAGCGAGTGGACGGCGAAGTCGATCTCGCCGTCGACCAGCTTGTCACGCAGCGCGCTGACCCACACGCCCGTGCCACCGAGCTGCGCCACCTGAGCCTTGGTCACGTCACCGAACGTGGTGACGCCGACCAGCTCGATGGCGCGCCCGGTCCGCTCGGTGTAGGAGTCGGCGACCATCTGCGACTGCGTGGTCGCCATCAGGCTGCGCCGGGTGCCCAAGCGCAGTGTCACAACTCCACCTCCCTCACGGCTTCGGGCATCTTCGGATCCAGGTCGAACAACTCGCGCAGCGCTTCGGCATAATGATCGCCTCCCGGGCTGGTGGCGAGCTGTTTGACACGCACAGTGGGCTCGTGAAGCAGCTTGTCGACGACCCGCTGCACAGTCTGCGCCACCTCGTCCCTGGCCTTGCCGTCGAGCTGAGGCATGCGCATCAGGAGCCGGCCCAGCTCGGCCTCGACCACGGTCGCCGCCTTGCTGCGCAGCGCCACCACGGTCGGGGTGACCTTGGCGGCTCGCTCGGCGGTGAGGAAGGCGGCCAGCTCCTCGGCGACGAGCCTGCGCACCGAGTCGACGGTGTCGCCCTCCCTTGAGCCTATGCCCGATTCCTGGATGGTCTCCAGGTCGACCAGCGTGACGCCGGGCACCTCGCGGACAGCGGGGTCGATGTCGTGCGGCAGTGCCAGGTCCAGGAGGAACGTGCCTGAGGGGACGATGTCGGGGGTGATGACGTGCCGGCCGCCGCCGGTGCAGGAGATGACGATGTCGGCCGTCGCGAGCTCTCGGGGAACCGCGGCGAACTCCACCGCCCTGCCGCCTACGGACGCCGCCAGGCGTACGCCTCGTTCGAAGGTGCGGTTGGCCACCACGATGTCGGTCACGCCCGCGCGGGCCAGCGTGGTGGCGGCCAGCGAGCTCATCGAGCCCGCGCCGACCACCAGCGCCCGGCGCCCGGCGAGGTCGCCCGCCAGCGCCAGTCCGGCGGTGACGAGGGAGGCGCCCGCCTTGTCGATGTCGGTGTCGGCGTGGGCGCGCTTGCCGACCCGCAGCGCCTGCTGCACCAGCTCGTTGAGGGTGGCGCCGATGGTGCCCTGCTTCTGCGCCAGGGTGAGCGCCCGGCGAACCTGGCCGAGGATCTGCCCTTCGCCCACGACCATCGAGTCGAGGCCACAGGCCATCGCGAACAGGTGCTCGACGGCCTGGTCTTCGTAGTGGACGTAGAGGTGCGGCTGCAACTCTTCCACGGGGACGCCCGAGTGGACGCCCAGCAAGCGGCTGATCGCGGTGACGGCGCCGTGGAAACGGTCGACGGCCGCGTAGACCTCTACTCGGTTGCACGTCGAGACCACCATGGCCTCAGCGACGCACACGTCCTGCTGCACGTCGTGCAGGAGCTTGACGAGCGCCTCGCCTGACACGGATACGCGCTCGAGCATGGCCACCGGAGCTGTCCGGTGGCTGAGTCCGATGGTGAGAAGACTCATTGACTGTCCACGGCCATAAGTGGCCCCCCTGCTTTGCGCTGCTCATGGAACGCAAGGATCTGCAGTTCTATTGATAGGTCGACTTTACGGACATCCACGCCATCTGGTACAGAAAGCACCACGGGCGCGAAGTTCAGGATGCTGGTGACCCCGGCCGCCACCACACGATCGCAGACTTCCTGCGCCGCCAACGCGGGTGTCGCCAGAACCACGATCGAGACCCCACGCCGTTCGATGACGGCTTCCAGGACGTCTATGTGCTCAACATTCAACCCCGCTATATCGTCGCCCACGACTTCGGGGTCGGCGTCGAGAAGCCCGGCCACACGGAAGCCCCTGGAGACGAAACCACCGTAATTGGCCAGTGCCCGGCCAAGGTTACCCACTCCGACGATGGCCACGGCCCAGTCCTGGGTCAGGCCCAGCTCGCGGGAGATCTGGTAGACGAGGTATTCGACGTCGTAGCCGACGCCTCGGGTGCCGTACGAGCCGAGATGGGACAGGTCCTTGCGGAGCTTCGCGGAGTTGACGCCCGCGGCCATGGCCAGATCTTCGGAGCTGACGGTCGCGACGCCGCGTTCGGCCATCCCGTTCAACGCCCGCAGGTACAACGGGAGCCGGGCGACCGTTGCCTCGGGGATCCCGCGGTCACGGGACTGGGACGGGCTCTTCACGTGCCGGAGCTCCAGGGGACGAGCGGCCTGCCGGCCGCGTGAATGAAATCGAACCGCCTTTCAGGTTAATCCCTTTGTGAAGCGATGCACAAAGTCGGCACGATACGGTTGGGTGCATGCACCGCATCACGCTGCTCGGCAGGCCGGGCTGCCACCTCTGCGACGACGCGCGCGAGGTCGTCTCCCGCGTGGCGGGAGACCTGGGTGTGCCGTGGGAGGAGGTCGACATCGACTCCTCCGAGGAGTTGCGGGAGAAATACTGGGAGATGATCCCGGTCACTCTGGTCGACGGAGTCCAGCACGACTTCTGGCGGGTCTCCGAAGACCGGCTGCGCGCCGCGCTGAGCGGGTAGCGCCCCGTAGCGGTTAGAACATCGCGGTCGGTAGCGGCACTACCTTGGCGGCGTTGACGTTCAGCTCGATGATGTTGGTGGCCAGCACCATGGCCTGGCGCTCGTTGACGAACCGCTCGACGTGCGGCTGGCGCTGGTGGTCGCGGTAGGCCACCTCATCGCGGTAGAGCTCGTAGACGATGCGCTGCAGCGGGGCCGACTTGACCGCGTGGCAGGCGTAGATGAGCGTGTCGGGCTCGCCCCGGCGGACGGCCTCGACGGTGAGCTCCGCCAGGCGGTCGAACGCCTCGCCCGAGCCGTCCATGAGGGTGAAGACGGTCAGCATGCCGTAGATGCTCGGTGAGGGCCTGCTGGAGGCCGCCTGCTGCTGAGGCTGGGCCTGCGGGACCGGCATCCGCGCGGGCTGAGCCTGCGGAGGCTGGCCCTGAGGGGGCTGCTGGGCCGCACGAGAGCCGGTGGAGAACAACTCGGCCCCCGGGTAGGCCGCGCCCGTGCCGGGCATCCCGAAGTCCTGGGGACCGGTCTGCGGCCCGGCGCCGTGCCCGCCGTTCATGATGTAGCCGGTCGAGGGGCCCTGGTCGGGCGGCGGCGCCATCCGGGCGGCGTAGTCGACCGGCTGGTCGCCTGCCCGGTATTCGGCCACCAGATCGCCCAGGCCCGACCGGCGGGGCTGACCGGGAGGCGGCTGCTGCTGCTGTTGCTGGGGCGGCCCCTGCATCGGCATGTCGGCGAGCGGCTGGGGGAAGGGCTCCGACCGAGGGAAGGAGTCCGACGGGAGGAACGGCTCCGAGTGGGGGAAGGAGTCCGGCTGGGGGAAGGGGTCCCGATCCCGCATGGCCCGGCGGCCATGGGAGGACCGCTCGGCCGGCCGCTCACCGGACCGCTCGCCGCGGCGGCCCTCGAACTCGTCGTCCTCGTCGTCGTCCTCGTAGGGCGCCAGGGGGCGCAGCACGGCGTACCAGATGCCCGCGGCGGCCACGACGAACAGCGCGGTGGCGAAGACGCCCGGCACCGCGAACCTCATCGCCCCGATGATCGCGATGCCCGAGGGCGCGATGACCATGACCGCGTGCAGGTTGTCGGTGTCGAGTTCGTCACCGTTGCGCCAGCGCAGCGCCGCGATCGCCACGGCCGCCAGCATGATCAGCCCGGCGATGGAGTGCGCGCCGACCAGCAGGTAGGCCGGGATGAGGTTCCAGTGCCCCTCGGCCGCGGGGAGCAGCTTGCCCATCTCGTCGGCCCTGCTCACCGGGTCGAAGATGAGCACCACGGTGGCGACGATGGTGAACGCGATCCCGAACAGCCAGCCGGCGAATTTCGGCGGCACCTTCTCCGACAGGAGTTGAACCAGTCCGATGGCCAGCCAGAAGGGCGCGAGGAGGGATCCGGTCAGTTGGTAGACCTTGAAGGTGACATCCCCGAACCCCATCAGGTAACCGACGCCGATCGCACCGAGCGCCAGGCAGAGCGCGACGGCTGAAACGGTCCAGGCGATCAACCACCCCTCAACCTCGTCACGCAGGCGCCGGACCAGGGCGACTGCGCCGATCGCGGCGAGGAGGGCACCGACAAAGGCTAGGACAGCAACGAGGATCTCCATGGTGACTCCAATGCTGCCGGACTATGCCTCCCAGCCGGTAGCCGAAGAGGGAACGGGTCGGTCCACACGGTATCGGCCGATTACGGCTAGTCATGCCTTCGCGAAGCGGATTGTGGAATTTCCGGTTGATTTCTAGAGTGTTCGAGCACGCCGCACCCCTTACCCCTAGGGATACCGGATGCCTGACTCGTGGCCGTTCGCCGGGCTGCTCCCACCAGCGGTCGCTGGTCCCGCCCGGACGAGCGAGCTTGCCGTGCGCGAAGAGATTCCCGATGACCTCCGCATGCTGGTGCTGCACGCCAAGACCGGAGACTCGGATGCCTTTGGCACGCTCTATGACCGATACGTGGATCTGGTCTATCGCTATATCTACTTCCGCGTCGGCTCGCATCCGCTGGCCGAGGATCTCACCAGCGAGACCTTCCTCCGCGCCCTTCGCCGGATCACCGACTTCACTTGGCAGGGCCGTGACTTCGGCGCCTGGCTGGTGACCATCGCCAGGAACCTGGTCGCCGATCACTTCAAGTCCGGCCGCTATCGCCTGGAGATCCCGACCGGAGAGGTGATCGACGTCCCGCTCGACGGCCCGCACATCCCGGAGAACGCCGTCGTCACGGCCATCATCAACGACCGGATGCTCCGCGCCGTTCAAGATCTGAACCCCGAGCAGCAGGAATGCGTGGTTCTGCGGTTCCTGCACGGCCTGTCGCTCGCCGAGACCGCGTTGATCATGGGGAAGAAGAGTGGAGCGATCAAAGCCCTCCAGTTCCGAGCGATCCGGGCCCTGGCCAGGGCTCTCAAGCACGACCTGGCGTAACCTCCACCAGCGACCTGTCGTTAGGCAGGTGTCACGATCGGATTCCCCGGCGGCGTCAGGGAGCTGTCATGGGTAGGGCGCGCAGATCGCGCGAGCGCGTGCTCGATCACCTCACAGAGCTGCGACGGCTCCCGCTGGGCGGGGGTCCGGCCGCCGCCTTCCGCGAACGCCTCCGCGCCGAGCTCCTGGCCGCACGGCGCCTCCCCGAGCCCGTACGAGCCCGCCGTTCCCATCGCCGTCCGAGGCGGCTCTCCTGGCTCTCCCAGGCCGCCACGTTCGGCCTGGCGGCGGCCATGATGCTGTCGGCGTTCGCCACCTACCACGCGCTGCCCGGCGACACTCTCTACCCGCTCAAGCGCGCCGCGGAGAGCACGCTGGTCCGGCTCAGCACCGACGACGTGCAGCGGGCCGAGCGCGAGCTGGTCTCGGCCAAGACCCGGGCGGCCGAGGTCGCCCAGCTGCTCGGCTCGTCCGGCGACGGACCGCTGGTCACCAAGACGCTCAAGGAGATGGAGGACTCGACCCGGTCCGGCATCAGGAGGCTGGAGCGGGCCGAGCCGCGCTCACCGAAGATCAACCGGTTCGCGCGCGACCAGAAGAACATGGTCGAACCCATGCTCGAACGGATGGACGGGGATCAACAGGACAAGGCGACGGGCTACCTCGACTACATAGACGGGCTTGTGGCCCCGCGCTAGTTGACTTGAACAACAGCGCCGCCCCACCTGACCGCTTCCGGGTCCGCGCTACGTACCCCGGGCTGTCCCGCCTCCGGCGGGCCATCTGACAGAACCGCATTCATCCCCGGCCCGAACTGAAGGCCGAGGCTTTCAGCGGACCTTCGATAAGCTGAGGCGCATGTGGCGGCTAATGCGACGACAGCGCGAGGTGGAGGCGGAGCTCGCCGGCGAGGCCGCAGCGGCGGCCGCGGTGACGGTGACCCCTACGGAGCCCGACCAGCGGGCGGCCGCCTTCTTCGACGTCGACAACACGATGATGCGCGGCGCCTCCATCTACCACTTCGCCAGGGGCCTGGCGACGCGTGGCCTGTTCACCACCTCAGATCTGTTCAAGTTCGCCGTCGGGCAGGCGGTGTTCCGGCTGCGCGGCAACGAGAATCCCGAGCACATCGCGGTGGCCCGCGAGACCGCGCTGGCGTTCGTCGCGGGCGCGAAGGTCGACGACGTGATCCGGCTGGGCGAGGAGATCTACGACGAGGTCATGTCCGACCGCATCTGGGGCGGCACCCGGGCGCTCGCGCAGAGCCACCTCGACCGCGGCCAGCGAGTCTGGCTGGTCACGGCCACGCCCGTCGAGCTGGCCAGGGTCATCGCCCAGCGGCTCGGCCTGACCGGCGCGCTCGGCACCGTGGCCGAGACCACCAACGGCGTCTACACCGGGCGGCTGGTCGGCGACCTGCTGCACGGCCCGGCCAAGGCCGAGGCGGTGCGGGCGCTGGCCCGCCGGGAGGGCCTCGACCTCACCCGGTGCACCGCCTACAGCGACTCGGCCAACGACCTGCCCATGCTGTCGCTGGTCGGCAAGCCGGTGGCCATCAACCCCGACAGCGAGCTGCGCGAGCACGCCAAGAAGCACGATTGGCCGATCAAGGACTTCCGCACCGGCAGAAAGGCGACGCTGACCGCCCTGCCGATCGCCGCGGGCATCGGAGCGGTGGCCGGCGGCATCGCCGCCGGCATCGCCCTCCGCAAGCACTACCGCTCAACCCAGTAGCCGCCCCGCCCTCTTCCGCTCCCCCGGAGGGGGATCCCTCCCAAAGGCCCCCGAGCCACCACGGACCGGCCACTTCCTCTCCCCCCGGAGGGGATACTCCAAAGGGCCCCAGCCACGACGGACCGGCTGCTTCCTCTCTCCCGGAGGGAGTCCCTCCCAAGGGACCTCAGCCACCACGCACCGTCACACGGATCGAGACGGTCATGTGGACGGCCCCAGGGGGGACTACCGCAGCCCGGCGAAGAGCCGCTCCGCCGCCGGTTGCGCCCACACGATCCGGTTCGGGTCGTCCGGATCGGGCCGCCAGGGGACCGTGACGAAGGTCATCTTGCTCTTCTCCAGCGTGCCGGCGATACCGAGCATGGTGTCGAGGTCGAACTCCGGGTCGGTCTTGATCGACTTGCTGGCCGTGGTGAGGAAGTCCCGCAAGGCCGCCGGATCCTTAAGCCGCTGCTTGGCCTTCTTCAGCATCGACATCATGAGCCCCTGCTGGCGCTTGATGCGCTGGATGTCCGACCCGTCGCCGTAGTAGCGCAGCCGGAGATAGCCCAGCGCCTGCTCGCCATTGAGCACCTGCTTGCCCACCGGGAGCCTCAGCTTCGCCTTCTTGTCGTCCACCGCCCTCGGCACCGTGACCTCGACCCCGCCGAGGGCGTCGACGATGGCCTCCACTCCGGAGAACCCGACCTCCATCATGTGGTCGACGCGCACCTTCGTCAGCGTCTCGACCGTCTTCACCGAACAGGCGAGACCGCCGGTGTGGAACGCCGAGTTGATCATGTCCCTCCTGGCCGGGCGGGACCCGCAGGCGGGGATCTGCACCATCGAGTCTCTGGGGAAGGAGATGATCGTGACCTTCGTCCGGTCGGCCGGCAGGTGCAGCAGCAGGAGGGTATCGGAGCGGGCTCCCCCGTTGAACTTGCTCGAACCCTCCCGGTTGTCGCTGCCGACCAGGAGCACGTTCAACACGCCGCTCGCATTGGCCGGACGGACCCCCGCCGGCGGAGGAACGGTCTGGCGGCCGGCCAGCATCAGCGTGGGCACCGCGACCGTGGCCACCGTGGCCATCGTGGCCACCCCGACGAGGCCCGTCAGCAGCCACGTCAGCCGCCTGCGCCGCGGTCTGGCCTGGAGCAGGCGCTGCCGCTGGCGGACCAGCGTCGCCGGAGGCTGGTGTTCGAGCTCCCTGCCGAGGTCGCGGAGCATCTTCAGGTCGTCCATCGTCACTCCTCCTCAAGCATCGGGTTGGTGTCGCCGAGCGCCGCGCGTACCTTCCGCCTGCCCCTGTTGAGGCGGGAGCGTACGGTGCCGATCGGGATGCCGAGCGCCTGCGCGACCTCGTCGTACGTCAGATCGCCCCACGCGATCAGCAGGAGTACGTCGCGGTCCTTGGCGGGCAGGGCGGCCAGTGCGCTGGCCAGCTCGGGGCGCGACGCCTGCGCGGTCACCCCGGCGGCCACGCGGTCGGCCGGGGACTCCACGTCGGCGTCGACAGGGGCGCGCTGCAGAGCGCGGTAGCGGGCCGCCTCGGTGCGGTGATGCCGGGAGACGAGCTTGGTCAGGATGCCGAAGAGCCACGGCCTGGCGTCTGGGTAGCTCGGGTCGTAGCTTTTCCTGCGGGAAAAGGCGACCAGGAACGTCTCGCCGACGATGTCCTCGGCGGGCTCGGGGCCCAGCCGTTTGGAGACGTACCTGTAGAGCATGGCGGAGTAGCGGTCGAAGAGCTCGGCGAACGCTTCAGGATCGGTTAACGAAGCGTGCACGAGGTCGGCGTCCGCACTCCTGGTGGCGGGCTGCGTGATCATCTCCGCCCTTCTGCGGGGGAAGTCGGTCAGGGATGTATCACCACAACCCGCCAATCAGGTTCACAGTGCCGGTTACACCTCCTTGACGCAGCCTCCGTCGATCACGAGGTCGGCGCCCGCCGTGCTGCCGGAGCGGGGCGAGACCAGGAGCGCGATCGCGTCGGCGACCTCCTGCGGGGTGACCAGGCGGCCGGTCGTCAGCTTCATCATCTCCGGGGCCACCTTGGTGATCACGCTGTCCCGGTCGGCGCCGACCATGCTCCCGAAGACGTCCGCCGCGCCGCCCTCGTCGGTCCACCAGGGGGTGAGCACGGGCCCGGGAGAGACGGTGTTGACCCGGATGCCCTGCGGGCCGTACTCCTCGTCGACCGCCTTGCTGACGAAGGTGAGAGCCGACTTGGCCGCGCCGTAGTCCATGTTCACCGCCGAAGGCTGCCGGGCGCTGACGGAGGAGACGTTGACGATCGCGCCGCCGCCACCCTCCAGCATCACCGGTACGGCGGAGCGGATCATCCGGATGACCGAGAACAGGTTGAACTCGAACATCGCCCGCCAGGTGTCGTCGTCCGAGGTCATGAACCCGGCGTGCGGCAGCGTCACGCCGGGCGGCGGGCCACCGGCGTTGTTGACCAGGATGTCCACCCGCCCGAACTCCTCGACCGCGCGGGCGACCACCTCGGCGGGCGCCTGGGGGTTCATCAGGTCGACCGGCACGTGCACCGCCTTGTCGGGCAGCTCGAGAGTGCGGGTCCTGGAGGCCGCGACGACGTGCGCGCCCTCCTCGATCAGGGTCTTGGTCACGGCCAGGCCGATGCCCTTGGACGCCCCGGTGACGATGGCGACGCGGCCGGTAAGTTGCAGATCCATAGTTTTCCTTCGCTTGCGGTGTTGTCTCAGTCGGAGAACACCGGAAGGCCGCTACTGGTTGCAGGTGCAGCGGGGACCGTCGAGGAAGTGCAGCTCGCCGTGCGCGAAGTCCAGGTGGGCGCGGCGGTTGAGCGTGGGGCACTCGGACGTGGCGATGTACTGGACGATGTCGTGCACCGCCCAGGCCGCGATGACCGTGTTGGTGGCGCCGAACGACCACGGCGTGGGGCCGTGACCGCCCTCCAGCCGCCGCTCGCGCGACAGCCCGGCCTCACGGGCGTGCTCGAAGCAGGGATGGCAGTGCCCCTCGCGGGGCGACAGCAGCGGGCCCCAGTGGCCGTGCTCGTGGGCGACCGCCGCGCGGCTCATGGCCACATCCCGTTCGCGGCACCACCGCCAGACCGTGTCGGCCAGCTCGGCGGGCTCGTCGGCGCCGATGAGGACGAGGTCCACGTGCGGCAGGCCGTCGAGGTCGGCCGCGCTGGCGACGCGCCGTCGTACGGACACCACCTCGGTCTCGGGCGCGAAGTCGCGCAGCCGGGCGCTGAGCGCGTCGACCTTGGGCACGCCCACGTCCCTCGTCGTGTACGGCAGCTGCCTGTTGAGGTTGTGCAGCTCGACCACGTCGGGATCGACGGCCACGATGCGGCCGACCCCGGCGGCGCCCAGGTGCTGGGCCGCGACCGCCCCGATGCCGCCCACGCCGAGGAGCATGATCGAGCAGGCGGCGATCCGCGACTGGAGCTCGCGCGCGTCAGGGGCGAACAGCGTGAGGTAGCCGTGCTGGCGGGCGAGCCGGCCCATGGACTCGGCCGGCGACTGCGGCGGCTCCGAGGTGAGCCACCCCATGTGCGTCAGCGCCGCCACCAGGTCGGCCAGCAGCCGGTCCGCGTGGATCTCACTGTCGTCGACACCGCCCCGGAGCAGCGTGACCGCCTGCTCGACGCGGTCGAGGTCGCCCCGCAGCGATAATCCGTCACGTGAGCCGGTCGACAGGATCACCTGGTCGCCGGCGTTCGTGACGAGCACGGAGTCGACGAGCCGTCTCATGCACGCTCCCTAGGTGTCGAACCCATGGGTGTCCAGCCGCCGTCTTGCCTTGCTCGGTTTCCCCATCCTTGATGGGTTGACCGATCATGTCAAGATTCTGTTGAGATCAGAAGAATGGCGGAAAGGCGGGGCCGCGGCGCAGCCTCAACTCGGTGAGCATCTGCTGGATGATCTCGCGGATGTGATCGGTGAGATTGAACACCAGCACCGGATCGTCGGCGTCCGCCGCGTCGTACTCGTCGGTACGGATGGGCTCCCCGAACTGGATCATCCACTTCGACGGCAGCGGCACCAGGCCGAGCGGGCCGAGCAGCGGGAAGAGCGGGGTGATCGGCAGATAGGGCAGCCCGAGCAGCCTGGCCAGCGACGGCAGGTCGCCGATCTTGGGGTAGATCTCCTCGGCGCCCACGATGGCCGTCGGCAGGATCGGCACCCCGGCGCGGATCGCCGACGCGACGAACCCGCCGCGGCCGAAACGCTGCAGCTTGTAGCGCTCGGAGAACGGCTTGCCGACGCCCTTGAACCCCTCGGGGAACACCCCGACCAGCTCGCCCTTGCGCAGCAGCCGGTCGGCGTCCTCGCGGCAGGCCAGGGTGTGGCCGGTCTTGCGCGACAGGTGGGCGAGCATCGGGAGCTGGTAGACCAGGTCGGCGCCGAGCAGCCGCAGCGGCCGGTCCGCCTCGTCGTGCAGCGCCACCTGCATCATCAGCGCGTCGACCGGCAGCGTGCCGGAGTGGTTGGCCACGACCAGCGCGCCGCCCTCATCGGGCACGTTCTTCAGATCGACGGTCTCGACCCTGAACCAGTGGTGATAGAGGGGCCTGATCAGCTCCAGCAGCACCTTGTCCGTCAGCTCGGCGTCATAGCCGAACTCGTCGACCTCGTAGTCGCCGGTGATGCGCCGGCGAATGAAGGCCAGCAGCCTGGCGAGGGGCTCCGGCTCCTCGAAGGAGGGTGCCGAGCTGATGGGGATCACGCGGGCCTCGTCGTCCGGAACGCTCAATGCCGCACACCTCCGAGCGGGTGCAGCCCCCGCGAGAGCAGAAAGTCGTCGAAAGCCGCCCCGGTGGTGAACTTGGGCTTCCAGCCCAGCTCGGCCTCCAGCCTGGAGCAGTCGACCGCCCGGCCATGGCTCATCAGCCGGACCTGCTCGGGCGAGTAGTCGACCAGTCCGGTGCGGCGCGCGGCGTCGCCCAGCAGGCGGAAGGCGGGCGCGAACAGCGGCAGCGACGGCCGCCCCGCCCGGCGCGCGCACTGCGACAGCAGCAACACGCCTGCCCCGGCGACGTTGTACGTGCCGGGGTGATCTTCGGTCGCCATCCGCCGCAGCACCTCGACGGCGTCGTCCTCATGGACGAACTGCAGCCGCGGGTCGAAGCCGAACACGGTCGGCAGCACCGGCTGGGTGAAGTAGCGGGTGAGCGGCGAGTCGACGCCAGGACCCATGAAGTTGGCGAAGCGCAGCAGCGAGACCGTCATGTCGGGCCGACGGCGCGCGAAACCGCGCACGTAGCCCTCCACCTCGACCGCGTCCTTGGCGTAGCCGTGGCTCGGGCCGTCGTGCGGCTCCAGGTCTTCTGTGAACACCGCCGGATCCCGTGGCGACGAACCGTAGACGGCGGTGGTCGAGCGGACCACCACGCGCCGCACGGTCGCCGACCGCTGGCAGGCACCGAGCAACTGCATGGTGCCGATGACGTTGTGCTCCTTCATCACGGCCCTGCCCGCGCTCCGCGACGGAGCGCTGACCAGGCTCATGTGCACAACGGTGTCGATGTCGGCAGCCGCGATCACCTGAGCGATGTCAGGGCTGCGCAGATCGACCCGGACGAACTCCGTCCGGCCGAGGGAGATGCCGCCATCTCGCGTCAGCGAGGGCGGCGGCACGGTGTCCACTCCGATGACGCGACTGATGTCCGGGTCGGCGGCGAGCACGCTCGCCATCCGAGCGCCCACGTGGCGCGAGACCCCGGTGACGAGCACGGTGTGGGTCATCAGCGCCTCGCAGCTGCGTCTGTTACTTCTTGTTGCGCCGCTGGATGCGCGTCTTCTTGAGCAGCTTGCGGTGCTTCTTCTTGGCCATCCGCTTGCGGCGCTTCTTGATCACAGAGCCCACGGGACCCCCAGGTACTGATAGCAGATCTGAACCGATGCGCGAGCGCACACCGGATCACAGACTACCGGCGATCGGCTGTGGATCGCCCCCTGGGGGGTGAGCCCGGCCGCTCGGCGGCGGCCGGGCATCTCCCACGACGGCATTCACGGCGTGTGGCATACGCCGCTACCTCAAGATCTACCCTGCCTCGATGTAGGCCTCCCGCAGATAGTCGTGGACCGCCTGCTCGGGCACCCTGAACGACCGGCCGACTCGGATGGCCGGCAGCTCGCCAGAGTGCACCAGGCGGTACACCGTCATCTTGGACACCCGCATGACCGTGGCCACTTCCGCCACCGTCAGGAACTTCACCTCACTGAGAGGTCTTTCGCCTGCACCCATCGGACGCCTCTTCCGCACGTGTTTACGGGTTATCCCCACTGGTGCCACTGCTCACGCACGTGTACTGCCGTCAGCGTAAGTCGGGACTCCGACAGCGCAAACCCCCTATTTTCTCAGCTGACGGAGCTACCTGTCAGCCAAACCAGCAAAATCGCTGGTTAACCACCGGCTTGAGCACCTCGCCTGGACGTTGGAACTGTCCAACTCGTCACACATAAGAGTCGCCCAGGCCCCCTCAAAAGTTGGCAAAGGGACTGCGAGCCTCTCGGAATGCAGGCGCGAAAAGACGGTATGGGGATGACCGAATTGAACTCAAAGGGCCTGTGAGGCTCCTGTGACCAGATGGGCGATCAGCGGCTCGTAGTAACGCGGTAGCACATTGTCATCCAGGGGCACGACCACGTCGATCTTGCCCTCGGCCTCGCCGAGGAAGAGCCCGGGGTCGTTGCTGTCGGCGAACGCCACCGTCGGCACACCCGCCTCTCCGGCCGCTCCCGCCCAGCCGTGGTCGGCGATGACGAGGTCCGGCGTGACCTCCCCCAGCACTTTCAGCATCCGCTCCATCGGGGCCGAGTCGTGGGTGTGCACGAACCCGCCCTTGTCGTCGAGCATGGCGATGTCCTGGAGGTAGCGGATCTTACGCGCCCGTCCGAAACCCGACCCGGAGTAGGTCCAGCCCTCGGCCGGCGTCAGCAGCGTCGCCCCGCGCTCCACGGCGAACCGGGCGAGCGCCAGGTGGACGGCGAGCAGGCCCGTGGGGTGCCCGGTGGCGAACAGCAGCCGCGGCTTGTCCCGCGACAGCACTCCGGCGATCCGCTCGGCCATCGCGTCAAGCGCGTCGATCGTCAGGTCGGGGTCGATGGTGTCCTGGCCCCAGCGGTGTCCCGCGTCCGCCTGCACGCCCGCCGACTTGGCCATCTGCGCGAGGACGTCCCGGAACGACCACGGCTGTTCGAGGGTCAGTCCCAGCAGGTAATAGGGATCGCGGTTGGCCACCGAGCTGTAGTGGTCGAGGTTGTTCTCGCGCGGAGTCGCGACCTCGCCGGCGATCCGGGTGCGGATCAGGTGTTCGCGGAGTTGGTCGCGGCTGAGCACAGCTCTCCCTAAGGCATCGGGTCGAGGCCGTGCAGGGGGAAGACCGCCTGTCGGGTCGCCATGACCGCACGGTCGATGGGGTCTGCTGGGTCATAACCACCGGATAGGTGACGAAATTCCGGACTTCTGCCGTCTGTCATGGTCAGCGGGGCCGTCTCGCCCGTCCGCTCCCGTACGAACGCCCGCCAGGCCGGGGGTGTCTGGGTGGCCGGGTCGAGCGGATGCCCGGACAGCTCGGCCATCAGGTGCGTCCAGGCCCGCGGCACCACCTGGACCAGCTCGTAGCCGCCTCCGCCCGTCGCGATCCACCGGCCACCGGCCGTCTCGTGCGCCAGCCGGTGCAGGGCTGCGTAGGCGGTGCGCTGCCCGTCGAGGCTGAGCATCAGGTTGGCGAGCGGGTCGAGCGCGTGACTGTCGCAGCCGTGCTGGGTCACCAGGATCTCCGGCCGGAACTCGCGCAGCAGCGGCGGCACGACCGCGTCGAAGGCCCGCAGCCAGCCCTCGTCCCCGCAGCCCGCGGGCAGCGCCACGTTGACCGCGGTGCCCTCCGCGCCGGTCTCCCCCGGGTAGCCGGTGCCGGGGAACAGCGTGCGCGGGCTCTCGTGCAGGCTGATCGTCAGCACCCGGGGGTCGTGGTAGAACAGCGCCTGCACGCCGTCGCCGTGGTGCACGTCGACGTCCACGTAGGCGATGCGGCCGACCCCCTGCGCGAGCAGCCAGGCGATGGCCAGCGCCGGATCGTTGTAGACGCAGAAGCCGCTGGCGTTACCGGCCATCGCGTGGTGCAGACCACCGGCGACGTTGACCGCGTGCTCGGCCGTGCCCTCCCAGACCGCGCGGGCGGCCGCGAGCGTCGCGCCCGCGATGAGCGCGGAGGCATCGTGTACGCCCTTGAAGGCCGGATTGTCGGTCGTGCCGAGCCCCACGGACAGGTCGGCCCCACCGGAGGCGGAGACGCGCTTGACGGCCTCGATGTAGTCGCGCCGGTGCACCATGGCCAGTTCGTCGTCGGTGGCGGGCACGCAGCCGACCACTTCGATCTTGTCCAGCACGCCGAGCTCGCGGGCCAGCGCCATCGTCAGCTCCACCCTGACGGGCGCCAGCGGATGGCTCGGCCCGAAATCGTAGGAAGTGAGAGCATCGTCCCAGATGGCCCGTGCCGTAGAACTCATGCCCGCTCCCGTTCCTCGCCCTTGGAGCGACGTTACCGCAGCGTCAACTAGCCGCGTCCATACGGTGACGGAGCCTGTTCCCAGGAAATATCGTTGGTTTCAATAAGTGCCGCATAGGGTTGGATCATGCGCTTCATGCGTCGCATCACGGCCGCATGGCGCTTCTTCAAGCGTCCGCGCGTCTTCGACATCACGCTGGTGACCGTGCTCGCCGGGGCCGCGGGCATCGGCCTGATCGCCGTGCTGCGCCAGGGCTACCCGGATGTCGCCCAGGGCGCCGTCCTGTTCATCCTCAGCACGTTCCCCCTGCTGTTACGGCGGAGCCGGCCCGTCACGGTCGCCGCGATCGAGACCGTCGGTGAGGTCTTCGGCATGGCCGCCGGCATCGTGGCGACGGCCAACATCTCCTCGACGATCGCCTTCTACAGCGTGGGCCGCTACACCCCGGGCAGGACCGCCGCGCTCACCGCGGTCGGCGAGAGCGTGGTCTACGGCCTGGCCCACCACCTGATCACGCCGGTGCCCGGCTCCTGGATGGCCGGGTTGTACCCGCTGGCCCCCATAGTCGTCGGGCAGCTCGTCAGAGTGCGCGCCGAGCTCAGGGAGCGCGGCCAGCGGGAGGCCACCGAGAGCGCGGTCCGCGCCGAGCGGCGGCGCATCGCCAGGGAGCTGCACGACGTCGTGGCCCACCACATCAGTGTCATCAACGTGCTGGTCGGCGGCGCCAGGGCCACCCTGCCGCCGAGCGAGGACGTCGCCCATGACGCACTGGCCGGGGCCGAGCGGACCGCGCGCCAGGCGCTGGCGGAGATGCGCCAGCTCCTCAACGTGCTCAGGGCCGACGACCCGGTCCGAGCCGGCGGCGTGTTCACCACGGACGGGCTGCTCCGGATCGAGGGAGGCGCCGACGCCGCGACCGGGGTGGGCGCCGCCCGGCTGCCGGCGCTGGTCCAGGAGGCCGCGACCGCCGGGCTGCCCGCGAGCCTGACCGTGATCGGCGAGCCCGTCACGCTGCCGGCGGCCGTCGACCACGCCGTCTACCGGATCGTGCAGGAGGCGCTGACCAACACCCGCAAGCACACCGTGGGGGCGCGGGCCAGCGTCCGCCTGGCCTACGAGAGCGAGGCGGTCGAGGTGGAGGTCACCGACGACGGCCTGCCCGCGGCGGGCGGCCGGACCGCCCCGGCCCCGGGGTTCGGGCTGGACGGGATGGCCGAGCGCGTGGCGCTGTGCGGCGGCCTGCTGAGTACGGGCCCCCGCCTGGAGGGCGGCTTCCTGGTGCGCGCCCGCATCCCCCTGGAGACGACATGATCACCGTACTGCTGGCCGACGACCACGCGCTGGTGCGCAAGGGCTTCCAGCTCATGCTCGACGCCCAGCCGGACATGCGCGTGGTGGGCCAGGCGGCCGACGGCGCGGAGGCGGTCGCGCTGTGCGATCGGCTGCGCCCGGACGTGGTGCTCATGGACCTGCACATGCCGGGCCTCGACGGGGTACGCGCGACCGAACGGATCACCGTGGAGTGGCCCGGTGTGCGGGTACTCGCGCTGAGCACGTTCGACCTGGACGAGAACGTGGTGGCGGCGCTGCGGGCGGGCGCCGCCGGGTTCCTGCCCAAGGACGTCTCCCCCGAGGAGCTGGTCGAGGGCGTCCGCGTGGTGCACCGAGGCGAGTCCGCCGTGGCGCCGCGCCTGCTGACCCGCCTGATCGGCACGTTCGTACGGGCGTCGCGACCACGCCGCCGGGCGGCTCCCACGAAGCTGGACGGGCTGACCGAGCGCGAGCGCGAGACGCTCGTCCTGATCGCCCGCGGCCGGTCCAACACGGAGATCGCCGAGGAGCTGGACGTCTCCCCCTCGACCGTCAAGAACCACGTGACGAACCTGTTCGCCAAGATCGGCGTCCGGGACCGGGCTCAGGCGGTGATCGTGGCCTACGAGGCGGCGCTGATCACCCCTGGAGAGTAGGAGCAGGCTCCCAGAGGCCGCGCCCGCGAACGGTCCTCCAGCAGGAAGAGATTCCGGTCCCGCACGGCCACGCTTGGGTCATGACCGCGATCCGGGCAACGAACCTGAGCAAGCGCTACGGCGGCACCGTGGCCGTGGCGGACCTGTCCTTCGACGTCGAGCCCGGCCAGGTGACCGGGTTCCTGGGACCCAACGGCGCCGGGAAGTCGACGACCATGCGCATGATCCTCGGCCTGGACCACCCGTCGGGCGGGTCCGTCCTCGTGGACGGCAGGCCGTACGGGGAGCTGCGGCACCCGCTGCGGAAGGTCGGCGCGCTGCTCGACGCCAAGGCCGTGCACGGCGGGCGCAGCGCGCGCAACCACCTGCTGGCCATCGCGCAGACCAACGGCATCCCGGCGAGCAGGGTGGAGGAGGTGCTGGAGGCGGTCGGCCTGGCCAAGGTGGCCAGGCGGCGGGTCGGCGGGTTCTCGCTCGGCATGGCGCAGCGGCTCGGCATCGCCGCCGCGCTGCTCGGCGATCCGGAGATCCTGCTCTTCGACGAGCCCGTCAACGGGCTGGACCCGGACGGCATCCTGTGGATCCGCACGTTCATGCGGAAGCTGGCGGCCGAAGGGCGCACAGTGTTCGTCTCCAGCCACCTGATGAGCGAGATGGCGCAGACGGCCGACCACCTGGTGGTGATCGGCAAGGGCGCGCTGATCGCCGACACGAGCATGTCGGAGTTCATCGGGCGCAGCTCGCAGTCGTACGTACGGGTGCGCTCACCCCGCCTGGCCGAGGTGGCCGATCTGATCAAGGTCGGTGACCTGCACGCCGACCACCTGAGGGTGACCGGGGTGACGCCGCTGGAGATCGGCACGATCACCGCGCGGGCCGGATTGCCGCTGGAGGAGCTGACGCTCGTCCAGCCCTCGCTCGAAGCGGCCTACATGGAGCTCACCAAGGACAGCCTGGAGTACTCATCATGATCGACGTTTTCCGCGCCGAATGGACCAAGATCCGCTCCGTCCGCTCGACGGTGTGGACCCTGGCCGTCACCGCCGTACTGATGCTGGGCTTCTCCGCCCTCGTCAGCGCCGTGGCCCAGAACATGGCCAACGGGCCGGTACCGGGCTCGCAGGTGATCGCGTCGAGCCTGACCGGTGTGATGCTGGCCTCGATCTCCATGGCCACCCTGGGCGTTCTGGTGATCTCCAGCGAGTACCGCACCGGGGGCATCCGCACCTCGCTCATGGCCGTGCCCCAGCGCATGCGCCTGCTGACCGGCAAGATCGTGGTGTTCGCCGCGGTGTCGCTGGTCGTCTGCCTGGTCGCCTCGGTCGGCGCGGTCGGTGTCGCCCTGGCGATCTCCCAGCCGCCGTCCGTCGACATGGGGGAGGTGGCGCGGGCCTCGCTCGGGTCCGGTCTCTACCTGACCGCGTGCGGGCTGTTCGGGCTGGGACTGGGCACGCTGATCAGGCACACGCCGGGCGCGATCGTGTCGGCCATCTCGCTGATCATGGTGCTGCCCACGGTCGCGACCCAGCTCCCGGGCCAGTGGGGCAGGACCGTGGCCGAATACTTCACCACGAACGCCGGCCTGCTGGTCGTGTCCGGCGACAGCCACGGCTCCCTGGGCCCGTGGAGCGGGTTCGCGGTCTACCTCGCCTGGGTGGCGGTCGCCATGATCGCGGGCGCCGTGCTGATGCGGCGCCGCGACGCGTAGCCGTGTCGCTGGGCGCGTCACTCAGCAGTCGCTGGGCGCGTCACTCGGCGCGGAGGGCGATGACCGGGTCCAACCGGCCGGCCCTCCGCGCCGGCGCGACACCGAAGAAAACGCCCACCGCCGCCGAGACGCCGAACGCCAGCGCGACCGACCACCAGGTGACCGAGGCGGGCACCGGCGTGAGCGCCTGAATGGCGAGGGCGCCACCGACGCCGAGCAGGATCCCGATGACGCCGCCGATCGTCGTCAGCAGCACCGCCTCGATCAGGAACTGGGTCAGCACGTCGCGCTGCCGGGCCCCGAGCGCCTTGCGCAGCCCGATCTCGCGGGTCCGCTCCCGGACGCTGACCAGCATGATGTTGGACACGCCCACACCGCCCACCAGCAGCGAGATACCGGCGATCGCGGCCAGCACACCGGTGAGCATGCCGAGCACGCTGCCGATCGTGCCGAGCAGCTGGGTCTGCGTGACGGCCGAGAACTTCTCCCCCGGGTACCTGTCGGTCAGCGCCGCCACGACCCGGCTCTGCAGCGGCTCGATCTCGTCGGGCCCCGACGCGCCGACCGCGATGCCGTTGACCCTGGCGATGCCGAGCAGCCGCTGGGCCGTCGTCACCGGGATGTGCACCTCCTGGTCGCGCGAGACCCCGAAGGTCTGGCCGATCTTGGCGTAGACGCCGACGACCCGGAACCGCGCCCCGGAGATCGTCAGCTGCCGCCCGATCGGATCGAGGTCGCCGAACAGCTTGTCGGCGACCTCGGAGCCGAGCACGGCGACCCGGCGCCGGGTGTCGACGTCGGTCCCGCTCAGGTGGCGGCCCTTGTCGAGCGGGCGGTCGAAGATGTTGGTGAGATTCTGGTCGGTGCCGACGACGGTGACGAACGCCTCGGTCCCGCCGACCCGTACGGTCTCGCCCGACTGCAGCGACACCGTCACCTTGGCCGGGTCGCCGACCACGCGCCGCACGTACGCGACGTCGGCCAGGTTGAGCTTGCTCTGGGTCGGCGCCGCGCCCACGGTGAGCCGGCCCGGGACGACCAGGATGATGTTGGTGCCGAGGCCGGAGATCTCCTTCTCCACCGCGTCCTTCGCGCCGGTGCCGACGGCCACCAGGATCACCACGGCGAGCACGCCGATGACGACCCCGAACATGGTCAGCACGCTGCGCATCCGGTTGACCCGCAGCGCCTCCAGCGCCATGCCGAACGCCTCGCGCCCCCTCACCCCGCGCCGCCGCCGTCCCTCTGCTCGCTCTCCGCGCTCTCCTGGGCGCCGGTGTCCAGCTCGATCAGCCCATCGCGTACGTGGATCTGCCGCCGGGCGTGCCCCGCGACCTCCGGCTCGTGCGTTACCAGCACCACGGCCACCCCGCTGTCACTGTTGAGCCGGTCGAGTATGGCCATCACCTCGGCGCCGTTGCGGGTGTCGAGATTGCCCGTCGGCTCGTCGGCCAGCAGCACCTTCGGCTCGCCCACCAGCGCCCTGGCGATCGCCACGCGCTGCTGCTCGCCGCCGGACATCTGCGAGGGCCGGTGCTCCATCCGGTGCCCCAGACCCACCGCCTCCAGCGCGGCCCGCGCCCTGGACCGGCGCTCGGCCTTGCCGACCCCCCGGTAGACCAGCGGCAGCGCCACGTTCTCCAGCGCCGTGGTCCTGGCCAGCAGGTGGAACGACTGGAACACGAAGCCGATCGTCTTGTTGCGCAGCTCGGCCAGCTGGGTGTCGGACAGCTGGGACATCTCCACGCCGTTCACCCGGAGCCGCCCGGAAGTGGGCCGGTCGAGGCAGCCGAGTAAGTGCATCAGCGTGGACTTGCCGGACCCGGACGGCCCGATGATGGCCACGAACTCGCCGCGGCCGATGCGCAGCGACACGCCGCGCAGCGCCTCCACGGCGATGCCGTCGAGCTGATAGCGCCTGGTGAGATCCACGGCTTCCAAGGCGGCGTCCGGCGCGGCGGCGGTCATGGCAGCCGCTGCCCTTGCCGTACCGAGTCCGCGCCCTTGACCACGATCCGGTCACCGACCGACAGTCCGTTCAGCACCTCGACCACCGCCTCTCCCTGGGCGCCGAGCTTGACCACGCGGCGCTCCGCCGTACCGTTCCTGACCACCCAGACCACGCTCTCGCGCCCGCTGGAGACGATCGCCGAGGCCGGGGCCGCGATGGCGGCGGGCGACTCGCGGACCGTCAGCCGCGTCACCGCGCTCATACCCGGTTTCGGGGTGGGCGCCGCGGCGCCGTCGTCGAACCGGCCCGCGCCGAGCGTGAGCTGCACGGGGTAGCTGACACCGCCCGTCGTGCCGGGCATCGGCGTCACGCCGACGCCCGTCACCCGCGCGGTGTAGGCCGCGCCGGGGACCGCGTCGAGCTCGACCGTGGCCTCGGTGCCCTTCTTGACCAGCAGCACGTCGGTCTCGTCGATGTCGGCGGAGAGGGTGAGCTCCGAGACGTCCGTGACGGTGATGATCGGGTCGCCCACGGACACGGGAACACCGGTCGCCACCGGCGTGCCGCCGCTCGCCGAGCCGCCGGAGGTGTCGGCGGGCAGCTGCTGGCCGCCGGTGGGCAGCTGGCTGAGCAGGCCGTTCAGGCTGCTCGAGGCGCCGCCGCCCGAGGGCCGGCCGAGCGTGACCACCCCGCCGAACGGCGCCTTGACGGTGAGCGACTTCACCGTGCTCTCCGCCGCCTTGACCGCGGCCTTCGCCTGGGACTTGGAGGCCGCCTGCAACGACGCCATGGACGACGTCAGCCCGCCGAACCCGCTGGTGACCCCGGCCAGCACGCTGTTGATCGACTGGTTGAGCTGCGCGGTGATCGACTTCAGTGCCCTGGTCTGCGCCTTCTGCTGGGCCTCGGCCAGGCCGATGGCGCTGAGCAGTTGCCTGCGGGCCTGGGCGTCGTCGATCTTCTTCGCCTCCCTGCGCGCCCTGGCGAAGTGCGCGGCCAGCTTGCGGTCGAACGCGCCGGTGTCGAAGGAGGCGAGGCGGACGTTCGGGCGGCCCAGGGTCGGGGTCGCGGGCGCGGCCGACTTCGACGCCCGCCGGGCCTGCCTGAGCTGGTCCTGGGCCTGTGGCGAACGGATCTTGGCCACGATCTGGCCCTTGCGCACGTGGTCGCCTTCGCGTACGTACAGGTGAGCGATCGTGCCCTGGGCGGGCGAGCGGAGGGTGGCCGTGGCGCGGGCGCCGATGGTGGCGGGCGCCTCGACGACCTCAGTGACGGGGGCGCGCTTGACGTCGGCCAGTTGTACGGCGGCCGGTGCCTCGGCCGAGCAGCCGGTCAGCGCGAGCAGGACGAGCAGCGGGGGGATGCCGCGACGGATCGTCACCCGACCCATCGTAGGAGCAGGGTGCCCAGGGTGGCTTGGGCCTCCCGAACTCGGCCCGGACTCACTCCGGACCGAGCCTGGCCTCAGCCCGGACCTAGCCTGAGGCCAGCCCGGACCGGCCCGAGGCCGGCTCGCGGCTCAGCCCGAGGCCAGCTCGCGGCTCCGGTCGCGGGCGGCCTCGATGGCGGCCAGGAAGGCGGCGCGGACGCTGTGGCGTTCGAGCTCGGCGATCGCCGCGATCGTGGTGCCGCCCGGCGAGGTGACCGCCTCGCGCAGGATCACCGGGTGCTCGCCCGAGTCACGCAGCATCACCGCGGCGCCGACGATCGACTGGGTGACCATGTCGAGCGCGGCCGCTCTGGGCATGCCGAGCAGGATGCCCGCATCGACCATGGCCTCGACCAGGTAGAAGAAGTAGGCGGGCCCGCTGCCCGACAGCGCGGTGGCCGCGTCCTGCTGCGACTCGGGGATGCGCAGCACCTTGCCGACCGGCTTGAGCAGGTCCTCGGTGTGCTTGAGGTGCTCCTCGCTCGCGTGCGCGCCCGCCGAGATCACGCTCATCGCCTCGTCGAAGCGGATCGGCGTGTTGGACATCACCCTGACGACCGGCACCTCGACGCCGAGACGCTGCTCGACGAAGGCGCTGGTGATGCCCGCGGCGGCGGTGATCACCAGGCGGTCGGCGGGGACGTAGGGGGCGATCTCGGATAGCAGCGCCGCCATGTCCTGCGGCTTGACCGCCAGGATGATCGTCTCCGCGGCCTTGGCGGCCTCGGTGTTGGTCACGGTCCGCACGCCGTAGGCCTCGCGCAGCGCCTGCGCCCGCTCCGGCCTCCGGGACGTCGCCATGATGTCGCCCGGATCGAACCCCGCTCGCAGCAGCCCGGACAGGAGGGCCTCGCCCATCTTGCCCGTGCCCAGAATCGCAATCACCCCGGTAGCCTACCGAGCCGGTGCCGGCTGACCGGCGACCGGGCGCTGGCGACCGGCCGACCGACGACCCGGCGGCCGGCGGCCGGCGGCCGGCGGCCGGACGAAGCTAGTGCCGGCTCAGCAGCGACCGGGCGAAGAAGGCCAGGTTGCGCGGGCGCTCGGCGAGGCGGCGCATGAGGTAGGCGTACCAGTCGGCGCCGTAGGGCACGTAGACGCGCACCTGCGCGCCGAGCCCGGCCAGACGGGCCTGCTCGGCGGGCCGCACGCCGTACAGCATCTGATACTCGAAGCCCGTCGCGTCCCGCCCGGTGAGTACGGCCAGCGCCGAGGCGATCTCCACCAGCCGCGGGTCGTGCGTGGCGACCATGGGGTAGCCGGTGCCCGCCATCAGCACCTTGAGACAGCGTGCGAACGACCGGTCGATGTCGGCCCGGGAGGTGAGGGCGCCGGGCGCGCTGTAGGCGCCCTTGCAAAGCCGCACCCGGGCGCCGTCGAGCCGCTCGCAGCGCTCGCGGGCGTCCGGCAGGTACGCCTGCACCACGATGCCCACGTCGGGATGTTCCTTGCGCAGCGTGGCGTGCACGGAGTCGAGCCTGGGGATCGTGTCGTGCTCCTCGGCGTCGAGGGTGACCGTCACTCCCCTGGCGGCGGCGGCCTCGCAGACGGTGGCCGCGTTGTCGAGCGCGAGCCGCTCCGAGAGCCGCAGCCCCAGGGCGGTCAGCTTGACCGACACGTCGGCGTCGCGGGGCAGCCGGCCGAGCAGCGCGAGGTAGCCCTGGACCGCGCGCTCGACCTGCGCCCGGTCGGTGACGTCCTCGCCCAGGCGGGCGATGGTGACGAGCAGCCCGTCGCGGGTCAGCCGGGCGACGACCGCCTCGACGTCGTCGGCGACGTAGCGCCTGACCACGTCTCTGGTCAGCGGTGAGGTGGTGACGACCCGCTCGACGAGGTCGCTCCTGGATACGGCTAGCAGGGCCTGACGCAGCACATATTCCACCCTAACTTCGCCGGCGCGATACCCGCCGGATTCGGTAGCTGAACCTGCGAGCCGTCCCATTCGTCCAAGAGGTATGCGCACAATGACAGCGACTCTTCTGGCCGGATGTCTGGTGCTTGCGACGAGTTGCGGGGCCCCGGCGCCTGCCAAGCAGACCACCGCTCCCGCCCCCCAGACGCCGGTCACCACTGACCCCGTGGCCAGTGTTCCCGCAGAGACCACGCCCACGAAGGCTCCAAAACCGGTCAAGCCCACGGGCGACACCATCAACACGCACAAGGTCCGCTGGACCAAGGCGCAGCCGACGTCGCACGGCCGCAAGCTCAAGCTCATCTGGTGGTCGGGCGTGGCCCCGTGCACCGTCCTGGACCGGGTGAAGGTCAAGGAGACGCGCAAGAGCGTCAAGGTCACCCTGTACGAGGGCACCGCCCCGAAGGCCAAGGACGTCGCCTGCATCATGATCGCGGTGGAGAAGACGACGACGGTCAAGCTCAAGACCCCGCTCGGCAAGCGCAAGGTGGTGGACGGCGCCAAGCCCTGAAACCTCCCAACCAGACCCAGACCCAGACCCAGACCCCGGCCCACGACCCTTGTCACGCCGGGGTCCGCCTGTATCGGGCGGGGGACTTTCGGGAGGGAATGACCAGACCCCGGCACGCGACCCCATCGCGCCGGGGTCCGTCAGTTGCGGGCGGGGACTTCTGGGGGGAGAGACGAGACCCCGGGATGGCGTGCCGGGGTCTCTCAGGGTTTTAGGGGGGAACTCTCAGGGGGAATACGGGTGCCCGGGGGCAGGTTGAGTCGAGTAGGCTCAAGCTGTTTGACAAACACCCCGGGCATTCGTACGTTGAGTCTGACCGACTCAACTTTAACTACAGGGACGTACTCATGGCACGTGCGGTAGGTATCGACCTTGGGACGACCAACTCCGTCGTCTCGATCCTCGAGGGCGGTGAGCCCACCGTCATCGCCAACGCGCAGGGCTCGCGGACCACGCCGTCCGTGGTCGCCTTCGCTAAGAACGGCGAAGTCCTGGTCGGCGAGGTCGCCAAGCGACAGGCCGTCACCAACGTGGACCGGACCATCCGCTCCGTCAAGCGGGAGATGGGCACCAACTGGTCCCAGGAGATCGACGGCAAGAAGTTCTCCCCCCAGCAGATCAGCGCCTTCGTGCTGCAGAAGCTGAAGCAGGACGCCGAAGCCTACCTGGGCGAGAAGATCACCGACGCGGTGGTCACCGTCCCGGCCTACTTCAACGACGCGCAGCGCCAGGCCACCAAGGAGGCCGGCACGGTCGCGGGCCTCAACGTGCTCCGCATCATCAACGAGCCCACCGCGGCGGCCCTCGCCTACGGGCTCGACAAGGAGCAGGACCAGACGATCCTGGTCTTCGACCTCGGCGGCGGCACCTTCGACGTGTCCCTGCTCGACGTCGGCCAGGAGGACGGCCACGGCTTCGTCGAGGTCAAGGCGACCTCCGGCGACAACCACCTCGGTGGTGACGACTGGGACCAGCGGGTCGTCGACGAGCTGGCCAACCGGTTCAAGAACGCCCACGGCGTCGACCTGTCCAAGGACAAGATGGCGCTCCAGCGCCTGCGTGAGGCCGCTGAGAAGGCCAAGATCGAGCTGTCCAGCCAGGCCGAGACCACCATCAACCTGCCCTACATCACCGCCTCCTCCGAGGGCCCGCTGCACCTCGACGAGAAGCTGACCAGGGCCGAGTTCCAGCGGCTGACCGCCGACCTGCTCGAGCGGACCAAGGGCCCGTTCCACCAGGTCATCAAGGACGCCGGCATCAAGATCAACGACATCGCCCACGTGGTGCTCGTCGGCGGCTCGACCCGCATGCCCGCCGTCTCCGAGCTCGTCAAGGAGCTGACCGGCGGCAAGGAGCCCAACAAGGGCGTCAACCCGGACGAGGTCGTCGCCATCGGCGCCGCCCTGCAGGCCGGTGTGCTCAAGGGTGAGGTCAAGGACGTCCTGCTGCTCGACGTGACCCCGCTGTCGCTGGGCATCGAGACCAAGGGCGGCATCTTCACCAAGATCATCGAGCGCAACACGACGATCCCGACCAAGCGCTCCGAGGTCTTCACCACGGCCGAGGACAACCAGCCGTCGGTGCAGATCCAGGTCTACCAGGGCGAGCGCGAGATCGCTTCTTACAACAAGAAGCTGGCCACCTTCGAGCTGACCGGCATCGCCCCGGCGCCGCGCGGCATCCCGCAGATCGAGGTCACCTTCGACATCGACGCCAACGGCATCGTCAACGTCTCCGCCAAGGACCTGGGCACGGGCAAGGAGCAGACGATGACGATCACCGGCGGCTCCGCGCTGCCGAAGGACGACATCGAGCGGATGATGCGCGAGGCCGAGTCCTACGCCGACGAGGACAAGAAGCGCCGCGAGGAGGCCGAGGTCCGCAACAACGCCGACGGGCTCGCCTACCAGACGGAGAAGTTCCTCCGCGAGAACGACGACAAGGTCCCCGGCGAGATCAAGACCGAGGTCGAGGAGTCGCTCGCCGAGCTGAAGAAGGCTCTGGAGGGCACCGACACCGACGTCATCCGTACCTCGGCCGAGAAGCTCGCGACCGTCAGCCAGAAGATGGGCTCGGCGATCTACGCGCAGAGCCAGGGCCAGCAGCCCGGCGGCGAGGGCGCCCCGCAGGACGCCGCGGCCGACGAGCAGCAGAAGGCCGATGACGACGTGGTCGAAGCCGAGATCGTCGACGAAGACCAGCCGAAGAAGGACAAGTGATGCCGACGCGTGACAACGGGCACGACGAGCCGGTGATCCGCGACAACCGCAAGATCGACCCGGAGACGGGCCAGGTGCGCGAACGACCGCAGGACCAGGACGCTCCCCCTCCTCCCGCCGCCAGTGAGGCGGCGGCGCAGGACGGAGACCTGCTGGCGCAGCTCTCCGAGCGGACGTCCGACCTGCAGCGCCTCCAGGCGGAATACACCAACTACCGCAGGCGGGTCGAACGTGACCGCGGAGCCGTGCGGGAGCAGGCCGTCGCGAGCGCCCTTCAGGAGCTCCTGCCCGTGCTCGACGACATCGGCCGAGCACGTGATCACGGCGAGCTCACCGGCGGCTTCGCGAAGGTGGCAGAGTCACTGGAAGCGGCCGTCACCAAGCTCGGGCTCAACTCCTTCGGCCAGAAGGGCGACCCGTTCGACCCGACCGTCCATGAGGCGCTGATGCACAGCTACTCGCCGGACGTCACCGAGCCGACCGCGATCGAGGTGCTCCAGCCCGGTTACCGGATGGGTGACCGGGTGCTTCGCCCGGCGCGGGTGGCCGTGGCGGAGCCAGAAGACGCCCCCCCGGCGTCCGACGACGACAACTGACGAAGAACGAAGGGCGATCAATAGATGAGCACCAAGGACTACCTGGAGAAGGACTACTACGCCGTCCTTGGTGTGCCCAAGTCAGCCACGGCCGAAGACATCAAGAAGGCCTACCGCAAGCTGGCCAGGCAGTACCACCCCGACACCAACCAGGGCGACGTGGCCAAGGAGACCAAGTTCAAGGAGGTCTCCGAGGCCAACGACATCCTGTCCGACAGCAAGCGCCGCAAGGAGTACGACGAGGCGCGCGCCCTGTTCGGGTCCGGGGTGGGGGCCCAGCGTCCCGGCAGTGGCGGCTTCCCGTTCGACTTCGGCGACCTGTTCGGGGGCACCGCCAACCAGCAGCAGCAGGGCCACGGGGCGGGTGAGCGGCTCGGCGACCTGTTCGGCGGGCTGTTCAACCGCGGCGGCGGCGGATCGGCCCGTACGACCAGCGCCACCAGGCCGCGACGTGGCCAGGACGTCGAGTCCGAGGTCACACTCACCTTCTCCGAAGCGGTCGAAGGCTCCACGGTGTCGCTCAGAATGACCAGCTCGGCCGCCTGCACGGCCTGCAGCGGCACCGGGGCCAAGGCCGGCACCACCCCGCGGGTCTGCCCGACCTGCGAGGGCACCGGGGCGGCCAGCCGCAACCTGGGCAACTTCGCTTTTTCCGAGCCCTGCCGCGACTGCAAGGGCCGCGGCCTGCTCGTGGACGACCCCTGCCCGGTGTGCGAGGGCAGCGGCCGGGCCAAGAGCACCCGCAACATCCAGGCGCGCATCCCCGCGGGGGTGGCCGACGGACAGCGGGTCAAGCTCAAGGGCAAGGGCGCCCCGGGCGAGAACGGCGGCCCGGCCGGCGACCTCTACATCCTCACGCACGTCAAACCACACGCCGTCTTCGGCAGGACGGGCGACAACCTGACCATCACGGTGCCGGTGACGTTCTCCGAGGCCGCGCTCGGCGCCGAGATCAAGGTGCCGATACTCAAGGGGCTGCCGGTCACGCTGCGCATCCCGACGGGCACGCCCAACGGCCGCACGTTCAGGGTCCGTGGCAGGGGCGTCGCTCGCAAGGACGGCACCAAAGGCGACCTGCTCGCCACCGTCGAGGTGCTCGTCCCCCAGACATTGGACGACAAATCCCGCGAGCTCCTCACGGAGTTCAACACCGCGACGGCGGGCGAGGACCCGCGGGCTGATCTCATACAGAGAGCCAGAAGCGAGTAGCCGATGGACGCCAACTATTTCGACCTGTCAGACGAGACTCCGGTCTATGTGATCTCGGTGGCCGCGCAGCTGTCGGGCCTCCATCCGCAGACCTTGCGGCAGTACGACCGGCTCGGACTGGTTTGTCCAGGCCGCACGGCGGGGCGCGGCCGCCTCTACTCCACCCGCGACATCATCCAGCTCCGCGAGGTCCAGCGGCTCTCCCAGGAGGAGGGCATCAACCTCGCGGGCATCAAGCGGATTCTCGAGCTCGAGAACGAGGCTCTGCGGCTGCGTGAGGAGGTTCACCGCCTCCGCGCCGAGATGCAGATGGTCAGGGCGCTGATCCGCTACGAGCTGCCACCGGGGGCCTAGAACACATGGACTACAAGCTCACCCAGAAGAGCCAGGAAGCTCTCTCCGGGGCCATGCGGCGTGCCGCCGCGGAGGGCAATCCGGAGATCGCGCCGGCCCACCTGCTGACCACCCTGCTCGCCCAGACGGGCGGCACCGCCGTCCCTCTGCTCGAAGCCGTCGGCGCCGACTGGAAGACCATGCGCGCCAAGGCCGAGGAGCTGCTCGCCGGGCTGCCGAAGGCGCAGGGCTCCACCGTGAGCGCGCCGTCGAGCTCCCGCCAGCTGCTGAGCGTGATCAACACGGCCGCGCAGCGGGCCAAGCGGCTCGAAGACGACTACGTCTCCACCGAGCACCTGCTCGTGGGCCTGGCCACCGACGGCGGCCAGGTGGCCGACCTGCTGAAGTCCCAGGGGGCGACCCCTCAGGCGCTGCTCGACGCCTTCGAGAAGGTACGCGGTCACGCCCGCGTCACCAGTGAGACGCCCGAGGACACCTACCAGGCGCTGGAGAAGTACGGCGTCGACCTGACCGAGCGGGCCCGGGGCGGCAAGCTCGACCCGGTCATCGGCCGCGACTCCGAGATCCGCCGGGTCGTGCAGGTGCTGTCGCGGCGCACCAAGAACAACCCGGTGCTGATCGGCGAGCCCGGCGTCGGCAAGACGGCCGTCGTCGAGGGCCTGGCCCAGCGCATCGTGGCCGGCGACGTGCCCGAGTCGCTGCGCAACAAGCGGCTCATCTCGCTCGACCTCGGCGCGATGGTCGCGGGCGCCAAATACCGCGGCGAGTTCGAGGAGCGGCTCAAGGCCGTGCTCTCCGAGATCAAGGAGAGCGACGGGCAGATCGTCACGTTCATCGACGAGCTGCACACGGTCGTCGGGGCGGGCGCCGCCGAGGGCGCGATGGACGCGGGCAACATGCTCAAGCCCATGCTGGCCCGCGGCGAGCTGCGCATGATCGGCGCCACGACGCTCGACGAATACCGCGAGCGCATCGAGAAGGACCCCGCGCTGGAGCGCCGCTTCCAGCAGGTCTACGTCGGCGAGCCCACGGTCGAGGACACGATCGCGATCCTGCGCGGGCTCAAGGGCCGCTACGAGGCCCACCACCAGGTCCAGATCGCCGACAGCGCGCTGGTCGCCGCCGCCGCGCTCTCCGACCGCTACATCACCAACCGCTTCCTGCCCGACAAGGCCATCGACCTGGTCGACGAGGCCGCCTCCCGGCTGCGCATGGAGATCGACTCGCGTCCCGTCGAGATCGACCAGCTCCAGCGCAACGTCGACCGGATGAAGATGGAGGAGCTGGCCCTTTCCAAGGAGACCGACGAGGCCTCCATCCAGCGGCTCGAACGCCTGCGCAAGGAGCTGGCCGACCGCCAGGAGGAGCTCAACGCCCTCGTCGGCCGCTGGGAGCTCGAGAAGGCCGGTCTCAACAAGGTCGGCGAGCTGAAGAAGCAGCTCGACGAGGCCAGGAGCGGCGCCGAGCGGGCGCAGCGCGACGGCGACTTCGAGGCCGCCTCCCGGCTCATGTACGCCGAGGTGCCGCGCCTGGAGCAGGCCCTGCGGGCCGCCTCCGACGCCGCGACGCCCGACAACGCCATGGTCAAGGAGGAGGTCGGCGCCGACGACATCGCCGAGGTCATCTCCTCCTGGACGGGCATCCCGGCGGGGCGCCTGCTGGAGGCTGAGACGGCCAAACTGCTGCGGATGGAGGAGGAGCTGGGGCGGCGCCTCATCGGGCAGCAGCAGGCCGTACAGGCTGTCTCGGATGCCGTACGCCGGAGCCGGGCCGGGATCTCCGACCCCGACCGGCCCACGGGCTCGTTCCTGTTCCTCGGCCCGACGGGTGTCGGCAAGACCGAGCTGGCCAAGGCGCTGGCGGAGTTCCTGTTCGACGACGAGCGGGCGATGACCCGCATCGACATGAGCGAATACTCCGAGAAGCACAGCGTCGCCCGGCTCGTCGGCGCGCCTCCCGGCTACGTCGGCTACGAGGAGGGCGGCCAGCTCACCGAGGCCGTCCGGCGGCGGCCCTACACGGTCGTGCTGCTCGACGAGGTGGAGAAGGCCCATCCCGAGGTCTTCGACATCCTGCTGCAGGTGCTCGACGACGGCCGGCTGACCGACGGCCAGGGCCGTACCGTCGACTTCCGCAACACGATCCTGATCCTCACCTCCAACATCGGCTCGCAGTTCCTGGTCGACCCCAAGCTGGAGAACGGCGCCAAGCGCGAGGCCGTGATGGGCGCGGTGCGCAACTCGTTCAAGCCGGAGTTCCTCAACCGGCTCGACGACGTGATCCTGTTCGACGCGCTCGGCTCTGAAGAGCTGACGCGCATCGTCGACCTCCAGGTCGACCGCCTGGCCCAGCGGCTGGCCGACCGCCGGCTCACGCTGGAGGTCACCGACGCGGCCCGCGAGTGGCTGGCGCTCACCGGCTACGACCCGATGTACGGGGCGCGCCCGCTGCGCCGCCTGGTCCAGTCGGCGATCGGCGACAAGCTGGCCAAGGCCGTGCTGTCGGGCGAGGTCGTGGACGGTGACCGGGTCCTGGTGGACCTCGGCGACGACGAGCTCTCCATCGTCCGCGGCTGAGGCCCGGCAGCTGAGGCCCGGTAGCTGAGACCTGGTAGCTCTGGTAGCCGAGGTCCGGTAGGTGACGCCCGGGAACCGGTGGGTTTCCGGGCGTCGTCGTTCCACGATCGGCGGGTCGCGTCACCTGCCTGTGGGCAGGCTCGCGCCACCCACCGGGCCGGTCGCATCCGCCCTCTCGTGGCGTCCCTGGTCAGGACACCAGGGCGTCGAGGTCGTCTTCCGGTAGGCCGAGGTCCACCCTGATGCGGTAGCGAGTACGCAGCAGGGCCACGTGCTCGGGGTCGTCCTCGTCGCAGGCCAGGACCGCCTGGGTCGCCCACTCGTGCCCAGCCCGCAGGTCACCGTAGGCGACCAGGGTCTCGGCGATCGTGTGGGCGGTCGCCGTGGTGGCTCTGCCCTCCGCACGGATGGTCTCGATGACCTCCCTAGCCTCATCCGGCCGGTCGAGCTCGAAGAGCGTGTCGGCGATGCCGGCTCGCGGGTCGATGCTCGACTCCCCACCGTCCTCCATCGCACGCTGGAAACACTCCATCGCACGCGCGGGCTGTCCCGCCGCCCGCCATTCCTCGGCGGCCAGAACCAGGATGGATGCCCTGGAAACGTCGCCCGTCGAATAGCCGAGCGCGACGTCGTACAGCCGCTTGGCCAGCGAACCGTGGTCGTCGGCCAGCAGTGCCTGCTCTAGCAGGCGATCAAGGTGCTCACGGGTCACATGCGCCACACCGCGAGACTACCGAGCCGCTTGCGGTTTTGCCCGGTCAATACACATCGCGGATCTCGCACAGGTTCGGCAACGTAGCGTTAAAGTGTGACTACAGTCAGCGTGTCTGTACTGGTCGGAGGGGATATTACCGTCGCGCTCGTCCGCCAGTGGAGGGAGTCGCGATGGGCCTGTCCAGGCAGATGACCTTCATTTTGGTCTGCCTCGTCGTGCTGTCCGCCGTGATTCCGGGGGCGGTCGGCTACCTTTCGGCCCGTCTGGAGGCCATCGAATCGGCGGAGCGAAACCTGCACGCGCTTGAGGCGAGGCTGCACACCAGGATGGTCAGGGAGGCCCGTGACGCACGGTCGGTGACGTTCCTGACACCGTGCGCGCCGGGCACCGACACCTCTCGCACCCAGTCGCACCCGCCGCCCGCCTCCGCGCTCGTCCCGGAATCGGGCGACCGGCTCCAGTCCAGGTACGACCCTCGCGGCTCGACCCCCGCCTGGCTGCCGGAACTCCTCAGAGAGCTACACGCGGCTCACTGAACGCCCAGCAGCCCGACGCCTTCACGAGGCCCGTGGCCCTTCGTCGCGGGTCAGGACGCCTCCCGAAGGCCAGGACTTGAGCTGGCGGGACAGGAAGCCGCGGATCAGCTGCTTGGCCGCCTCGATGATCTCCGGCGCGCCGTCAGGATCGCGGCGGAAGGCCAGCTTCAGCACCGCGTCGCCCGCTTCGACCGCGACCAGCACGGCCATGTCGAGCTCCTGGCTGTCGGCCAGCCCGAACTCCTTCAGCAGCAGCCCGCGCAGCCGCCCGGCGATCACCATGTTGTTGTCGGAGTCGGAGTCGAGCAGGTTGAGGTCGACCACGTCGCCGAAGCGCAGGTTCCTGAATCCGGGCACACTCCGGTGCATGTCGACGAACTCGTCGATGATCGCGTCGACCGCCTCCCACCAGCCGCGGTAGTCCTCTTCGAGGAACCGGCGGCCGACGCGGGAGACGAACTGCTCGACGTTGCGCCGGGTCAGCTCCTGCGTGATGGCTCGCTTGTCGGGAAAGAACTGGTAGACCGACCCGATCGCGACGCCGGCTCGCTCGGCGATGCGGGTGGTCGAGAGCCCCTCGTAGCCGATCTCGTCGAGCAGCTCGGCGCACGCGTCGAGCATCCGCTCGACGCGGCGGGCACTGCGGCGCTGCGTCGGCCGTCGCCGGAGCGATTTGGGCGCTGCGCAGCCGTCTTCAATCATCGGGGAGGACACGTGCTCCATCTTCCCCCCAAGTGCACGATCGTTACCTGGCGAATGGCGGATTTCTCGTGACGGAGGTCACTCTCGCGAACCGCCGCAGCGCTCCCGGCGAGATCCTCGACAGCGCGTAGCCGATCTTCCCCTCCGCGTTGACCGGCACAACGGCCTGGTCACGGTGTACGGCGCGGAGGATATGAGCGGCGACGCGCTCGGGCGGGTAGCCGCGGCGGGCCAGCCCTCGTTCGGCCGACTCCCTCATGTCCGGTCCGACGTACGTGGCGTTGCGCGCGATGGGTGTGGACACGAAACCGGGGCAGATCACGCTGACCCCGATGCCCTGCCCGGCCAGCTCCGCTCTCAGGCAGTCGCTCAGCATCTTCACCCCCGCCTTCGAGGTCGAGTAGGCGGGCAGCAGTCGCGAGGGGACGAACGCGGCCGCCGAGGCGATGTTGATGATGTGGCCGCCTTCTCCGCGTTCGACCATCTGGGCGGCGAACAGCCGGCAGCCGTGGATGACGCCCCACAGGTTGACGTCGAGGGTCCTGCGCCAGTCGTCGACCGAGTGGTCGAGGAACGGCCCGCTGACCGCGATCCCGGCATTGTTCACCACAATGTCCGGCACTCCATGCTCAGAGCGGATATTTCTGGCGAAGTCTTCCATCTGGGTGGTGTTGGCGACATCGACTTGTACGGCGTGTGCCGTACCGCCGAGGTCCTTGGCGATGCCGTCAGCCGTACGCGCCGCCGCTTCGCGATCGAGGTCGGCGCAGACGACCTCGGCGCCGTGCGCCGCGAAGGCCCGCGCGGTGGCGCGCCCGATGCCGCTGCCCGCACCGGTGATCACCACCAGCCGCCCGTGAAAGGCCTTGCGCCCCTCCTCGACGCGGGCCCCGCGCAGGCTCCTGGTGGGCGCGCCGCCGTCGGCGTGGGTGGCGAACTCGGCGATCATCCTGGCGATGACGTCGGGATGGCTGCGCTGGACCCAGTGCCCGGCCGCGATCTTGCGGTGCCAGAACTTGGGGACCCCCTCCCCCAGCGCGGCCAGCAACGCCGGGCCGACGAACGGATCCCGCGTCGCCTCGATGAGCTGAACGGGCACGGCAACGACCGGATCACCCTCACCACCGTCGTCGCCGCCCCCGGTCATGTTGCTTCGGTAGAGGCACAGCCCGTTGCGGGCGTCGCTCCTCAGAGTCTCGGCCGGGTGGCCCGGCCTGGGCTCGAGGCCGTCGCCCCGCCGCATCGACCGCTCCAGGACTCGCGGCATGAACGTGCTCCAGGCCAGCTCGGGCAGCACCGGGAGCCGGAAGGCGCCGATGTACCAGGACTTGGCCGCCTGCGACAGGACGTCGCGCCGCCTGCCGTGCCGCATGAAGTGGCGTGCCCGCGCGAGCCCAGGTCCGCCGAAGCTGGTGAAGGAGGCGATGCGGTCCCGCAGGCCGGGACGGGTCACGGCGTCCCAGCCCTGCAGCGAGCCCCAGTCGTGCCCGGCGAGGTGGACACGGGGCTTGCCGATCGCGTCGAGCACCGCCGCCAGATCGCCCGCGAGCCGGTGGAGGGTGTAGTCGCCGGTGTGGCGTGGGGCCGTCGAGGCGCCCGCGCCGCGTACGTCGTAGCGGACCACGTGGAAGCGGTCGCGCAGCCGCTCGGCGACCTCGTCCCAGACCCGGTGGGTGTCCGGATAGCCGTGGATGAGGACGATCGTGGGGTCGCCGGGATC
This sequence comes from Nonomuraea sp. NPDC049158, assembly GCF_040648335.1. Taxonomy (NCBI): domain Bacteria; kingdom Bacillati; phylum Actinomycetota; class Actinomycetes; order Streptosporangiales; family Streptosporangiaceae; genus Nonomuraea; species Nonomuraea sp. NPDC049158. The sequence goes on along the minus strand of NZ_JBEZDM010000009.1, from coordinate 94,540 downwards.
GCCTTCCTCGAAGACCGCCAGCCGTACGTCATCGGACTCGACCCAGCGCATGGCGACCTCCTATTGGACGTGAAGTCCAATGATAGATCTCGTCAAGGGCGGGCTGCCAGCCCCGTACAGGATCGCAGGGCCCGCCAGTCGGCCACCGCCTGGGTCTTGGCCGTGCCCGTCATCGGGATCGGTATACCCCCCTGGATGGTGGCGGGCGTCCACTGGTCCTTGAGCACCTTGCGGCCCTTGATGGTGAGCGTCAGCACGCCGGTCCTGCCGGTGGTGCCGGCCGTGGAGTTGTAGAAGACGAAGTTGCCCAGGCCGTAGCTGACGTAGCCGTTGCCGATGTACCCGGCGCCGAGCAGGATGTGCGCGTGCCCGCCGACCACGACGTCCGCGCCCGCCTTGACCAGTTTCGGGCCGAGCGCGAGCTGCGCCGGGTTGGGGCATTTCTGCATCTCGGTGCCCCAGTGCAGGTGCACGATGACGGTGTCGGAGTTCTTGCGTGCCTGCCGTACGGCCTGAAGCAGGCGGTCCTCGTCCTTGGCCGACGCGAGCCCGCCCTTGTCGGGCGTCGCCGTCCATGCCTGGACGAACTCGGCGTCGAGCACCTGCGTGGCCCCGATGATGGAGACCCGGTTGCCGTTGACGGTCTTCCTGTACGGCTTGTAGGCCTGGGTGGAGTTCGCCCCGATGCCCACGATCGGGAACTTGCTGCGCTTGATCGCCGCCAGCGAGTCGGCGAGCCCGGTCTCCATGTAGTCCATGCCGTGGTTGTTGGCCATCGACGCCACGTCCACCCCGGCGGCCTTCAGCGCGCCGAACGCCGTCTCGGGCGCCCTGAACGTGTACTGCTTGCCGGGCGCGGGCGTGCCACCCGTTGTGATCGCCGTCTCCAGGTTGACCATCGCCAGGTCGGACGAGCGCAGCACCTGCGCGATCGGTCCGAGCGCCGTGCGCGGCGCGGCGAGCCGGTTACGGAGCCCGCCCTCGAAGTGCACGTCCCCGCCGAACGAGATCGTGTACGGCTTCCGGGTGGGGGCGGCGGGGGTGGTTTCGACGGGCGCTTCCTTCGGTTTCTCCGCCGCCTGTTCGCTCTTCAGCGGCTGCTTCGACTCGGCCGCCGAGCACGCGGCGGCCGAGGCCAGCAGCACGGCGAGGGGCGCCGCGAGAAGGGGGCGGGGGACTCTCATGTGCGGCTACTTCCGCTCGATCCTGACTTTCAGCCATCGAGCATGCCATGACCGGATGAATCGCGCGCTACCTAGGGGCGCTGACCTTTGGTCATGAGACCGGTCATGTCATGAGGTCGAGAAACCGCGGGGTTACGACGCCGAGGCAGCGCCGGCCATGAGGCGGGTCATGGCGTCGAGGCACCGCTGGTCCTGCGGCGAGTAGACGATCATGCGGGTCTCCGGCGCCGACGAGAGGTGGAAGCTGGTCGTGCTGAAGCCGATCCGGCCCATCTCACGATGCTCGTACGTCTTCACCCGCGGCCCGGGCTCGGCCACGTCCTGCCTGGCCCACAGCCTGGCGAACTCGGCGCTCTCCGCGGCGAGCCGCCGGACGAAGTCCTGCCAGCACGGGTCGTCGGTGTGGCGGCTGTAGGCGCCCCTGAAGACGGCGACGGCGCGCGGCAGCTCATGGTCGCGGTTGACGAGCATGGTCGTCCACGAAGGGCTGATGAACGTCTGCCAGAGCGAGTTGCGCTCGCCCTCCGGGGCGTCGACGATCTCGGGAAAGATCGTCGCGTAGGCGGGGTTCCAGGCCAGCACGTCGCAGCGGCTGTTGGTGATGCACGCGGGCATCGCGCCGAGCTGGTCGAGTATGGCCTGCATCTCCGGCGTCACCGGAGTGGAACCGGCCAGAACGGGCGTGCCCGGCTGGCCCGCCAGCCGGTAGAGGTGCTCCCGCTCGGCGGTGTCGAGCCGGAGCGTACGCGAGATCGCGTCGAGCACCTGGCTGCTGGCGTTGATCGGCCGCCCCTGCTCCAGCCACGTGTACCAGGTGACGCCCACCCCGGCGAGCTGGGCGACCTCCTCGCGGCGCAGGCCGGGAGTGCGCCTGCGGGGTCCCGGCGCCAGATCGACCATCTCAGGGGTGATCCGCTCGCGCCGGGTGCGCAGGAACGCCGACAAATCGGAGCGCCTTGCCTCTGTCACGGTCACCCCTTCACTATGGTGGAGCGGGCGTAAGCCATCCAGGTGTTGTTAATACCAGTATAAAGGGGCTCTCGTTACTGGTACTGGTTTGCCGCCAGACTCTATCTATGACCCAATCTGCCCATCTTGCTCCCCCGATCCCGGCCGTACAGCCGGAGAAGGGCAAGGCCAGTGGGCTGCTCCTCGCGATCATCCTCGTAGGACAGTTCCTGGCCATCTTGAACGTCAACATCGTCAACGTGGCCACCCCGACCATCGAGGCCGATCTGCACTCATCAGGTGCCGGGCTGCAGATGATCGTGGCGGGATACACCATCGTCTACGCCGTCCTGTTGATCACCGGTGCCCGGCTCGGCGACCTGCTCGGCTACCGCAAGGCCTTTCTCGCCGGGCTCGCCTTCTTCACGCTCACCACGCTCGCCGCGGGGCTCGCGCCCACGACCGGCACGCTGGTCGCCGCCCGGCTCGCCCAGGGCGCCGGGGCCGCGCTGATGATGCCCCAGGTCATGACGCTGATTCAGCGCAACTACCAGGGCGCGGCCAGAGGCCGGGCGCTGGGACTGTGGTCGGCGGTGGTGAGCGGCGGCATCGTGGTCGGCCAGGCGCTCGGCGGGATCCTGCTCGGGCTCGGCGCCGGCTGGCGGATCGTCTTCCTCGTGCTGGTGCCGATCGGCGCGCTGCTGCTGATCGCGGGTCTCCGGGTGCTCCCCGCCGACCACGGTGGCGGCCAGGGCGGGCTCGACCCATGGGGTCTGGTGAGCCTGTCGGCCGCCGTGCTGCTGTTCGTGGTGCCGCTCGTGCTGGGCAGGGACCTCGGCTGGCCGCTGTGGGGCTGGGCCTCGATGGCGCTGAGCGCGGTGGTCTTCGTGGTGTTCGTCCGCGTCGAGCGTTGGGTGACGAGCCGTGGCGGGCGCCCGCTGGTCAACGCGCGCGTGCTGCGCGCGCCCGGCATGCGGCCGGGGCTCGCCGTGCTGCTGCTCGGGCCGGCCACCTGGGGCGCGTTCCTGTTCACCTCGGCGCTGCACCTCCAGGGCGACCTGCGCCTGTCGCCGCTGGCCTCGGGCATGATGCTGGTGCCGTGCGCGCTGGCGTTCGCGCTCGTGGGCCTCTGCTGGCCGCTGCTGCCGCCCGGCCTCCAGCGCTCGCTCGTGCCCTTCGGCTACGTGGTGGCCGCGCCGGCCTACCTGGGTCTCGGGCTCGCCTCCGGAGGCGGCGTCCTGTACGCGGTCATGAGCGCGCTCATCGGCGCCGGACTCGGCGTGCAGGTCGCGGTGACCAACATGGCGACCCAGCAGGTGGACGACGTCTACGCCGCCGACGCGAGCGGGGCGCTCCTCACGGTGATGCAGCTCGGCCAGGTGATCGGGGTGTCGACCGTGGGCACACTGTTCATCTCCCTGAGCCAGGGTGGGGGCACCGGCTCCGCGTCGATGGCCACCGCTGTGGCGCTCGCGGCGCTGGCCGTACTGGCCGGGTTGAGCTCGATCTTCCTGGTACGGCGCCGCTGAGACCCTTCTTGGTACGGCGCGGCTGAGACCTGTACCAGTCCTTTACTTGAATCATTCAGGTTTAGCGCTAGCGTGTCCGGATATGGGGGACAACGACCTAATTCGCCAGGCGGGTCTGCGGGTGACCGCGGCCCGCTTGGCGATCATGCGGACCGTGCGCGAAGGCGACCACCTCGATGTGGAAGCCGTCCACCGCGGCGTGCTCGACCGTGTGGGTCAGGTGTCCCTTCAGGCCGTCTACGACTCGCTGCACGCGCTGCACCAGGCCGGACTGCTCCGCAAGATCGAACCCATGGGCAGTCCGGCGCGCTACGAGGCCAGGGTGGGTGACAACCACCACCACCTCGTCTGCCGGCGCTGCGGCGGCATGACCGACGTCGACTGCGCGACCGGGATGGCCCCGTGTCTGGCGCCCGTCGACGCGGCCGGATTCGTCGTGGACGAAGCCGACGTCACCTACTGGGGCGTCTGCCCGAACTGTCAACGATGATTTTCGGAGGACCGCGCTGATGACGAACAGGCCTATCTCCACCGACGACGCCGGCATTCCCGCGCCGAGCGACGAGCACTCGCTCTCCGTCGGCCCCAACGGCCCACTTCTTATGCAGGATCACTATCTGATCCAGAAAATGGCGCACTTCAACCGGGAACGTGTTCCCGAGCGCGTCGTACACGCGAAAGGCGGCGGCGCCCACGGGGTCATGCGGATCACCGAGGACGTCAGCCAGTTCACCAAGGCCGGCCTCTTCCAGAAGGGCAAGGAGACCCCGCTCTTCCTGCGCTTCTCGACCGTCGCCGGCGAACTCGGCAGCCCCGACACCGCCCGCGACCCGCGCGGGTTCGCGATCAAGTTCTACACCGAAGAGGGCAACTACGACCTCGTCGGCAACAACACCCCGATCTTCTTCATCCGTGACCCGCAGAAGTTCTCCGACTTCATCCACAGCCAGAAGCGCCGGGCCGACAACCACCTGCGTGACAACAACATGCAGTGGGACTTCTGGACCCTGTCGCCGGAGTCGGCGCACCAGGTCACGTTCCTCATGACCGATCGCGGCATCCCGGCCTCGTGGCGGCACATGCACGGCTTCGGCTCGCACACCTTCCTCTGGTACAACGCCGGGGGCCAGAAGTTCTGGGTGAAGTACCACTTCAGGACCGAGCAGGGCATCAAGAACTACACCGGCGAAGAGGCGGCCGCGCTGCTCGTCGACCCCGACCACCACATCCGCGACCTGCACACGGCCATCGAGGCGGGCGACCACCCGTCGTGGAAGGTGAACGTGCAGATCATGCCGTTCGAAGCCGCGGCCGACTACCGCTTCAACCCCTTCGACCTGACCAAGGTGTGGCCGCACGAGGACTACCCCGAGATCACGATCGGCAGCTTCACCCTGAACCGCAATCCGCGGAACTACTTCGCGGAGGTCGAGCAGGCCGGCTTCGAGCCGTCGAACCTGGTGCCCGGCATCGGCGCCTCACCGGACAAGATGCTGCAGGGCCGCCTGTTCTCCTACCCCGACACGCACCGCTACCGGATCGGCCCCAACTACCTGCAACTGCCGATCAACCAGCCGCGCGCCGCGGTCAACTCCTACAACTTCGACGGTCCGATGGCCTTCAGGAACTCGCAGGACCCGGTGTACGCCCCTAACAGCGTCAACGGCCCGGCGGCGGACCCGGCGTTGTACGAGGGTGAGAACTACCAGGTGGCCGGCGAGATCATCCGGTCCGCGTACACCAAGCACGCCGAGGACGACGACTACGTCCAGCCGCGTGCTCTCTGGGAGAACGTGCTGTCCGACACGGACCGCGCGCACCTGGTGAGCAACATCGTCGGGCACGCCTCGGCCCCCGAGGTCACCTCGGAGATGAAGCAGCGCGTCGTGGAGTACTGGAACAACATCCACAAGGACCTCGGCGAGGGCGTCTCCAACGGCCTCGGCCTCTCCTGACAGCGCACGCGAAACGGCCCGCGCCCATGTTCCGTGGCGCGGGCCGTTCCCGTTGTGGGTGGTCCAAATGAGGGGCAGAGGGCTCTTCGGCTGGAGTCGTCAGACCGTACTCCGCGATCGAGGACTGATCCCCTGCTTCTGACAAGGTGTGGCTAGTTGATCTCCAACGCGGTTCAAGCCAAGATATGAAGATCTTCGGATCTCGCGTACAAGGTCGAGCTGGAGTGCGTGGCGGCCCTGATGGTGTTGTGCCAGCAACCTGCCAGGGCCGTTTTTCATGAAGCGGTAGCGGCGAGCGAGCTCAGGTCGAACTCGCCGTCACGGACCCCCGCTGTGAAGGCGGCCCATTCACTCGGCGTGAAGACCAGAACGGGGCCGTCCTGCTCCTTGCCGTCTCGCAAAGCGACGTTTCCGTCGGCAAGGGGCGCGACTTCGACGCAGCTGCTCGCGCCGTTGCAGAAGCTGCTCTTCTGCCAGGTCGCTACCACGGGATCGATGTACATTTTCTCCCCAAACGGGCGAAAGGGGCACCATTGCCCCTTGTTGTGATCTGTGTCGCTAGCCCCGCCACATCATGGCCTTGCGCTGGATGAGGACACGTGACTCGTCCTCGTCGAGCGCTTGGGACTTGATGTAGTCGAAGGCCTCCTCATATCCAGCCACTCGTCCCAGGTCCTCGACGAAGTTGGCCGTGTAGAGCTGCTCCAGGTATACAACATCGTCGAATTCCGCGAACTTCAGATGGATGAACGCCCCCGTGTTGACGGGGTGCAGCGCATCCGTCGCCAGCACCTGCACGCTGACGTGCGGCAACAACGACATCTCCAGGAGATGCTCCATCTGCGCACGCATGACCGAGGGCTCACCGAAACGGCGCATCAGGGCCGGCTCGTCGAGCACGAAGCGTAGCTCGGACGGTTGTGGGCGGTGCAACACCCGCCGCTGCCGATCCAGGCGCGCCTCGACCCGGCTCCGGACACCGCTGTGCGTGATCCGTGAGATGCCACGGACGGAGAGGACGACCTCCCGTGCGTAGTCCTCAGTCTGGAGGAGACCAGGCACGATCTGGGGTTCCCAGTTGCGCTGGAATGTCGCCTCCGCTTCCAGCCCGAGGAATCTTGTGTATTCCTCCGGGAGGGCGTCTTCGTAATCCTCCCACCACCCGCGCTGATCCGCATCCCTCAGCAGGGCGAAGAGTTCGTCACGTTTCTCACTGTCGATCTTGTAGAGCTCTGCCATTGCCTTGATGTCCTCGGCACTTGGCATGGTCTTGGCCGCTTCGATCCGGCTGATCTTGCTGGGACTCCAGCCCAGGTCACCAGCTGCCTTGGCCCCCGTCAGCTTCTTTCGTTCGCGGAGGAGACGTAGCTCCTGACCGAGTCTGAGCCTGCGAACAGTCGGACTGCCCTGCTGCGATGGCACCGTCCACTCTCCTCGTCGGAAATGAAGGTGAATGAAGGTGAAGGTGTAACGGTGAAAGGCCGCTTAGCCGTTCGGTCAATCTTACACTGCAACTTGCACGAGCACTGCCACTGAGGCTTGCCGTAAGGGTTTCACGGAGTGAGCATAAGGGGCAAGAGGGGGCCCAACCCGGCGCGGCCGGCAGCCGCCGCTTCCCCTCCTCCGCTCTGGTCTCAGGAGCATCTGACGGTTGGCGTGCAAGTTGCATCCACACATGCACCGCAAACTATCAAGCAAGGTCCGAAGAAAACTAAATCTTCTCTTGCTGAATGTATTGCACCAGGCCCATCCGGGAGAGACGATCGAGCCCTGGAAGGTAACCGAGGGATGGGGGGCCGAGATGACGACACGGCCTACCACACCGGGCCTACCGCTTTTCATCGCTGGCGGCCACGCGGGCCGCACCTCCGGCAACGTCGCCGTCCCGGATCTGAATCTCTGCCCCAGGGAGGCCACTTGCCGGAAGGACCCCGTACGCATCTGACTGACCACAGCGAATGTCGCTCATTCGAGCACGCAGAAACACGAAGAAGCCAGACCCAGGCTGACCACCTATTAGCCGCTCAAAAGGGCTGCCACCCTGCGGCGTCACCGGTCATCAGCCTGCGATCCGGCGAAAGAACCCACCTCGAGTAATGCCGCGAAAGAGGTGTTCCATGTACTCACAAGGTACCAAGGGACTCAGCCGAATCAAGACCCGGATCCGGGAACTCATGGCATGGGCGGATCGAGAGATCTGCATGGAGCCGGATGAGTTCGCCTACCGGCGCGGCTGGACCGTGGCCAAGACCGGATTCGGCGCCCGTCGCTACCGCGACCCCCGATTCGACCAGCTCACGATCCCCTCCCGAATCGCCGAGGAGGTGTCCTGAGATGTCGAGGAACCCACGCAACCAGATCTACCCCGCCAACGAGGACCTGCCGCCCGCCCGTACCGGGCTGACTGCCAGGCTCTGGCGGATCCGTACCGAGTTGCTGCTGATCGGGGCACTCAGCCTGTTCGTGCTGACCCTGCTGGGCGGGACCCAGCAGGGCCGGTGGTGGCCGTTCATCATGCTGACCAGCGCGATCTCCGCGCCCGCGGTGACCAGGACCGGTCGCAACTGGGTGACGGCGCACTTCTGGTGCGTGGCGTCCAGGCACCGCCTGCAGAAGACCTGCCTGGAGACCACCATGCACACCCGCGCGGGCCGGATCCCGCTGGTGTTGTGGATCACGCCCACGCGTACGGGCGAGAAGGCCCTGGTGATGACCAGGGCGGGCATCTCCGCCGCGGAGTTCGAGGCGTACGCCGAGGAGATCGCGGCCGCGTGCTGGGCCAGGAGCGCCAACGTCTACCGGCATCGCAAATGGGCGCACCTGCTGATCGTGGAGATCGTCCGGCGTGACGAGCTGCCCGGCGCCGCCTCCCCCGGACTCGACCGGCTCTACGGCCGCGCCTGGGCCTCTCTGAGGACCGACCTCGAGGAGCCTCCTGATCTGGCCAGGCCGTTCGCCCTGCCGCAGGTCGGCTGACGGCCTGCCCATGACCTGGGGAGTGGCGGCTCGGGCCTGGGCCGAACGCTCCCCAGTGCAAGCCCCGGAGACCGCGGGGGCTCCGGGGCTTCCCCATATGTGTCGTACGAGCAAAGATGAGTTCCACCGACGAACTCAGGAGCCGTGATGACGTCGACCGTTCACCGGACCTGTCCCCTGTGCGAGGCCGTGTGCGGCCTGACGCTCACCCTCGACGAGGGCGGGCACGTGACGAGCGTGCGGGGCGACAAGGACGACCCGTTCAGCAAGGGCTTCATCTGCCCCAAGGGCGCCAGCCTGGGCCGCCTGGACGAGGACCCCGACCGGCTGCGCAAGCCGCTGATCAGGGAGGGCGAGCTCTGGCGCGAGGTCGGCTGGGACGAGGCGTTCGCCGCCGTCAAGCAGGGCCTCGACCAGGTCACGGAGCGGCACGGCCGTCAGTCGGTCGGCGTCTATCTCGGCAACCCCAACGTGCACAACATGGCGGGCCAGCTCTACGGCACGCCGCTGCTCAGGTCCCTCGGCACCCGCAACATCTTCTCGGCCAGCACCGCCGACCAGATGCCCAAGCACGTCGCCAGCGGGCTGATGTTCGGCCATCCGCTCGCCGTCCCGGTGCCGGACCTCGACCGGACCGACTACCTGCTCATGCTGGGCGCCAACCCGCTGGAGTCCAACGGCTCGCTGTGCACCGCGCCCGACTTCCCCGGCCGGCTCAAGGCGCTGCGCGCCCGCGGCGGCCGGCTCGTCGTGGTCGATCCCCGCCGTACCAGGACCGCCGGACTGGCCGACGAGCACGTGTTCGTACGGCCGGGCACCGACGCCTACCTGCTCTTCGGGATCGCGCACACGCTCTTCGCCGAGGACCTGACCACGGTGTCCCACGAGGTCAACGGCCTGGAGGAGTTACGCGAGGCGGCCAAGCACTTCGCGCCCGACGTGGTGTCCCGCCGCACCGGCGTGCCCGCCGAGGTGATCGTCCGGCTGGCCAGGGAGCTGGCGGCGGCCAGGACGGCGGCCGTCTACGCCAGGATCGGCACGTGTACGGCCGAGTTCGGCACGCTGGCCCAGTGGCTGGTGGACGTGCTCAACGTGCTCACCGGAAACCTCGACCGGCCCGGCGGGGCCATGTTCGCCAAACCCGCCACCGAGTTCGGCCTGGCCCGCCGCCCCTACACCGTGGGCCGGTGGAAGAGCCGGGTCAGGGGCCTGCCCGAGGCCAACGGCGAGTTGCCGGTCGCCACGCTCGCCGACGAGATCGAGACGCCCGGCGACGGGCAGATCCGCTTCCTCCTCACCGTGGCGGGCAATCCGGTGCTCTCCGCGCCGCACGGCCCCCGGCTCGACGCGGCCTTCGGGCGGCTCGACTTCATGGTCAGCGTCGACCCCTACCTGAACGAGACCACCAAGCACGCGAACGTCATCCTGCCGCCGCCGCGGGCCCTCCAGTCGGGCCACTACGACTTCGCCCTGCTCAACTTCGCGGTGCGCAACTACGCCCGCTACTCGCCGCCGTCGCTGCCGTTGGACGGGCAGCCGTCGGAGGCGCAGATCCTGGCCAGGCTGACCATGATCGCCTCCGGGCAGGAGGGCGATCTCGATGAGTTCGTCCTCGACCAGATGCTGCGCAAGGCGGTCGACCTGCCGGGCTCGGGCGTGGAGGGGCGCGACGTGGCCGAGCTGCGGGCCGCGCTCGAAGGCGACTGCGGGGCCGAGCGCCGGCTCGACCTGATGCTCAAGCTCGGCCCGTACGGAGAGTGGGCGGGCAAGGGCGACCTGTCGCTGCGCAAGCTGCTCGACAACCCGCACGGGCTGGATCTCGGGCCGCTGGAGCCCCGGCTGGGCGAGGTGGTGAGGACCGCCTCCGGGGTGATCGAGCTCGCGCCGCCGCAGCTCATCGAGGATGTGGAGCGGCTGCGCGCCGGGCTGGAGCAGGAGCCGCCGGAGATCGTCCTGATCGGGCGGCGCCACCTGCGCTCCAACAACAGCTGGCTGCACAACGTGGGCCCGCTGGTCGGCGGCAGCAACACCTGCACGCTCCAGATCAACCCGGCCGACGTGGCCAGGCTCGGACTGGACGGGGAGGCCCTGGTCCGCTCGGCCACGGGAGAGCTCAGAGTGCCGCTCGAACCCACCGACACGATCATGCCGGGCGTGGTCAGCCTGCCCCACGGCTGGGGACACGCGGGCAGCGCTCAGCTGATCGCCGCCGAACACGCCGGAGTTAGCGCGAACATACTGACCGATGAGTCGACAATCGACGTTCCGTCGGGAAATGCCGTGTTCAATGGGGTTCCGGTGACGATTTTGCCAACCGGGGTGATCACCGCACATTAAGGTGTCGCGCGTGACTATCGCACCAGAAGAGGACCGCCTGACCGCCCAGATCGCCTTCGCCGTCGAGATCGACAAGTTGAAGCGGGTCATCCGCCGCAACCATCTCATGGACGGCTCACGGCGAGAGAACGACGCAGAGCACTCCTGGTACGTAGGCATGCTGGCCATGGTCCTGGCCGAGCACGCGCCACCCGACACCGACATTCAGCGGGTGGTGTCCATGCTGCTCGTGCACGACCTGGTCGAGATCGACGCCGGTGACACCTTCGTCTATGACACGGCCGCGGTGGCCGCCCAGCCCGCGGCGGAACGGGCCGCCGCGGACCGCATCTTCGCGTTGCTCCCGGGTGAGCAGGGGGCGGCGATGCGGGCGCTCTGGGATGAGTTCGAGGCCAGGGAGACGCGGGAGGCGAGGTTCGCCCGAGCGCTCGACCGCTTCGCGCCGATCCTGGCCAACCACCACACCGAGGGCGGCACCTGGCCGCTGTTCAAGGTGACGGCCGCGCAGGTCAAGGAGAAGGTGCGGCTCATCGAGGACGGATCGCCGTCGCTCGGGGCGTACGCGCTCGAGCTGGTCGAGCTCTCCATCGCCAGGGGTCACCTGTCCGAGTGATGCCCTTATGGCCGGGGTAGGGGACTTGTCGTGAAAGAGAAAGTACGAGCGAGAAGGCGGCAGTCGCGGCGTTTTGTGGGGCCGGTCGACCTGGCCGACCGGCTCGAAAGGTCCAAAGCCATGGACGAGCCGATCCGAGTGCTGGCCAAGGCCATACGCAAGGGGATCCGGCCGGGACGGCTGCGCGACTGGCTGCACGGCGTGCCCACGGGCAAACCGCTGCACCCGCCGCTCGCCACCTTCAGCCTGGGCTGCTGGATGTCCACCGCGGTGCTCGACTGGACCAATGCCGATCCCCGGGCCGCGCGGCTGCTGCTGGCCACGGGGCTCGGCAGCGCGCTGCCCACCGCGGCCGCCGGCCTGACCGACTGGTCGTCTCTCCATCGCGAGCAGCAGCGTGTCGGGTTCGTCCACATGCTGTCGAACGTGACCGCGCTGGGGTTCTTCTCCGCCTCGCTCGTGGCCCGGCTGCGCGGGAACGAGCGCGCCGGCAAGATGCTGACCATCGCCGGTCTGGGCGCCGGCAGTATGGGCGCCTACCTGGGCGGGAATCTGGCCTACCGGCAGGCGGCGGGCGCCAACCACGCGCCCCAGGTCACCCATCTCGTGCCGCTGGGCTGGCACGACCTTTGCCTGGTCAACGACCTGCCGCAGGGCCGCCCCGTGTCGCGGCGGCTCGGCTATATCCAGCTCTTCGTGCTGCGGCACAGCTCGGGCGTCACCGTGCTCGCCGACCGCTGCTCACACCTCGCGGGCCCGCTCCACCAGGGCCGGCTCGTCGTGGAGAACGGCGAGGCGTGCGTGGTCTGCCCCTGGCACGGCAGCACGTTCCGGCTGGTGGACGGCTCGGTGAAGCACGGTCCGGCGACCGCGCCCGCGCCGACGTTCGAGACTCGGATCCGCAGCGACGGCACGCTCCAGGTACGGCCGAGCATGACCTGAGCAGCGCTACGGACGGCCGAGCATGACCTGAACACCGCTTGACCTGAACATTGGTTGAAGTTCTACGGTCCGTCCATGAGCAGAATTCTGGTGACCGGCGCGACCGGCAACGTAGGCCAACACGTGATCTCCCAACTGGCCGGGGCGGGCCTCCAGGTCCGCGCCCTGGTCCGCGACCCGGAACGGGCGAAACTCCCGGAAGGGGTCGAGGCGGTCCAGGGCGACCTGTCCGTCCCCGAGACCCTGGAACCTGCGCTGAAGGACGTCGAGTCCGTCTTCCTGATCTGGCCCGGCTTCGCCGCCGAGACCGCCCGGGACGTGGTGAAGGTCATCGCCGCCCACGCGCGCCGCGTCGTCTACCTGTCGGCCGACGTCGAGGATCTGGCCGATGGTGAATCGCCGACGCTGTTCCACCAGGCGGTGGAACGCCTGATCAGGCACACCGACCTGAGCTGGACGTTCCTGCGGCCCGTCGGTTTCGCGGCCAACACGCTCGGCTGGGCCGACCAGGTCAGGCAGGGCGTGGTGCGCTGGCCGTACGGGGAGGCGCGCAGGTCGCTGATCCACGAGAAGGACATCGCGGCGGTGGCCGTGCACGTGCTCACCTCGGCCGGGCACGGCGGGGCCAAGTACGTCCTCAGCGGGCCCGAGCAGCTGTCACAGGCCGAGCAGGCGCGGATCATCGGCGAGGCGGTCGGCCGGGAGGTCCGGTGGACGGAGCTGCCGCTGGACGTCGCCCGCGAGCAACTGCTGGCCGCCTGGGGCGACGCCCGGTTCGTCGACGGCGCGCTCGCGGGCTGGGGCGCGTTCGTGGACACGCCGGAGCGGATCACGGACACGGTCCCGAAGCTCCTCGGCCGCCCCGCGCTGACCTTCCGTCAGTGGGCCACCGACCACGCGGCCGACTTCCGCTGACTCAGCTCTCGTCGGCCGGATGTTCCACCAGGGCCAGGATGCGGCTGGACATGAACCGCGCCGTACGCACCGCGGTGCCGCTCCTGGTCACCTCACTGACCTCGACCAGCCCCCGCCGCGTGGCCACCTCAACACGGCGGCCCGCGCGGGTGGCGACGATCTCGTAGGTGCGCGGGGATGAGTCGCCCGCGTCGATGACGATCTCCACCCGATCACCCTTCATGTACGGATTTATACCCAGAATGCCCGGTATTTATCCGTACACCAGTTTGATAATCGCGACAATTCCCACACACACGATGATGCCCCGCAGCACCGGAGCGGGGATGCGGCGCCCGACCTTGGCCCCGACGAACCCGCCCACCGTGGCCCCCAGCGCCACCGCCAGCACCGCCCACCAGTCCACGTGGGCGATGAAGACGAACAGCACGGCCGCGGTGCCGTTGACGATCAGGGAGAGCACGTTCTTGGCCGCGTTCACCCGCTGCAGGGGTTCGGTCAGGAAGCTGCCGAGCAGCCCGATCAGCAGCACACCCTGGGCCGCGCCGAAGTAGCCGCCGTAGATCCCCGCCCCCAGCACGCCGAGCCAGAGCAGCAGCCCGCCGTGGGGATCGTCGTTCTGGCGCCGGGCCGAAAGCCAGCCGTTGAGCTTGGGCTGCACCACGACCAGTACGCAGGCCAGCCCGATCAGCACCGGAACCACGACCTGGAAGACCCTCGGGTCGAGGAACAGCAGCAGGATCCCGCCGATCAGCGAGCCGATCGCCGAGGCGGGCCCGAGGCGCAGCAGCCGTTCGCGCTGCCCGGCGAGCTCGGCGCGGTAGCCGTACGCGCCGGTGAAGGAGCCGGGCACCAGGCCGATGTTGTTGGAGACGTTCGCCACGACCGGGTCGATGCCGACGGCCACGAGCGTGGGAAAGGTGATCAGCGAGCCCGACCCCACCACTGCGTTGATGGCTCCGGCCGCGACCCCGGCCGCGAACACCGCGACCGCCTCCCACACTGTCATCCGACAGAGCTTAGAGGCGGAGGCTTTCCCGGCTACAGGTCGGGGTCATCCTTGGGCGGTGAGAAGAGACCGCCCAGATTCTCCAGCGCCCGGCCCATCTCCGACGGGACGATCCAGATCTTGTTGGCGTCGCCCTTGGCGATCTCCGGGAGCATCTGCAGGTATTGGTAGGCGAGCAGCCGCTGGTCCGGTTTGCCCTCGTGGATGGCCTTGAACACCATCCCGATCGCGTCGGCCTGCCCCTTGGCCCGCATGGCCTGCGCCTCGGCCTCGGCCTGGGCGCGCAGCACGGCCGCCTCCGCCTCGCCACGGGCGCGCAGGACCGCCGCCTGCTGCTCGCCCTCGGCCGTCAGGATGGCCGCCTGCCGCTGCCCCTCCGCGGCCAGCACCGCGGCCCGCTTGTCGCGGTCGGCGCGCATCTGCTTCTCCATCGAGTCCTGGATGGAGGAGGGCGGGTCGATGGCCTTGAGCTCGACCCGGTTGACCCGGATGCCCCACTTGCCGGTCGCCTCGTCGAGCACGCCGCGCAGCTCGGTGTTGATCTCCTCGCGGGAGGTCAGCGTGCTCTCCAGGTCCATGCCGCCGACCACGTTACGCAGCGTGGTGACGGTCAGCTGCTCGACGCCGACCAGGAAGTTCGCGATCTCGTACGTGGCCGCCTTCGGATTGGTCACCTGGAAGTAGATGACGGTGTCGATCGAGACCACCAGGTTGTCGGAGGTGATCACCGGCTGCGGCGGGAACGAGACCACCTGCTCACGGAGGTCGATCAGATCCTTGATCCGGTCGACGAACGGCACCACCAGGTTGAGCCCCGGCTTCAGCGTGCGGTGATAGCGGCCGAGCCGCTCGATGATCGCCGCGGTCGCCTGGGGGATGATGCGGACCGTCCGCGTCACCCCGAACCCCACCGCCGCGACCACGACGATGGCGACGATGAGCTGCTCCGTGGACATGCCAACGCTCCGAGGCCGAGGGGATCGCCTTGGTAAATGCTAATGGGCGTTCAGCGGATTGACGCGATCTAGTGCGCGCGGGCGTACCAACGTCTAGTGCGCACGGGCGTACCAGCGTCCTTCAGCGCTGCGGTCGAGCGTCAGCGGCACCCCGAACGTCTGCGACAGGTTGTCGGCCGTCATCACGTGCTCCAGCGGCCCCTGGGCCACGACCGAGCCGTGCTTGAGCAGCAGCCCGTGGGTGAACCCGTTGGGCACCTCCTCCACGTGATGTGTGACCAGCACCAGCGTGGGTGAGCGGAGGTCGTTGGCGAGCACCGACAGCCGGCGTACGAGGTCCTCCCGGCCGCCCAGGTCGAGCCCGGCCGCCGGCTCGTCCAGCAGCAGCATCTCGGGGTCAGGCATGAGCGCGCGGGCGATCTGCACCCGTTTACGCTCCCCCTCGGACAGAGTGCCGAACCTGCGCCTGATCAGGTGCGCGGCGCCCATCATGTCGATCAGCTCGACGGCCCTGGTGACATCGTTGGAGTCGTATTCCTCGGTCCAGCGGCCCATGATCGCGTAGGACGCAGTCAGGACCAGGTCGATGACCTTCTCCTCCGGCGGAATGCGCTCGGCCAGCGCGGCGCTCGCCAGGCCGATGCGCGGCCGCAGGTCGAAGACGTCGGCCTGACCCAGCCGCTCGCCGAGCACCTCCACGATCCCCTCGCTCGGATAGAGCAGCGTCGCCGCGACCTGCAACAAGGTCGTCTTGCCTGCTCCGTTCGGCCCGATGACGACCCAGCGCTCGTCCTCGTTGACCGTCCAGTCGATGCCGCGCAACAGGGCTGCTCCGTCGCGCCGGACGGCGACGTCCTGGAGCCGCAGCACCTGACCACCCATCCCCGTATCCCTCCTTTAGGAGTAACGCTCGGGACAAACCTATTGCAGGGCGAGCGCATATCGTGGATCGGTGCTCCCTGAATCACCTGTCTCTCCTCCGCTGGTCGCCTGGGGCAACGCCTGGCTCGCCGGTCACGTCGGTCTCGACGAGGCCGTGGACCGGGTCGAAGCCGCCGCCGGTCCCGCCGTCGTGGGTCCCGCCGAGGCGCCCGGCTCCCCCGCCGTTGCCGTCGGTCCTGTCGCGGGCGACCTGCCGTTGCGTGCCTACCTCGCCGAGCTGCGATCCGACGGGCTGACCGAGCTCCGGCTCGCGCTGCCCGCGCCCGGCGACCCGCTCGGGCTCTCTGGGCCGCCCGTCTTCAACGCGGCCGCTGTGGAGGCCGGTCAGGCGGTCATCGCGGTGCTCTCCGACCGGTGCCTCGGGCTGGTGCCCTCGCCCGATCTGCGCGGGTCGTCCTACGTGGGGGTACGACTGGCCGTACACACCTCGGGGCCCGTACGCGTGGACCTGCCCTCCATGGCCGAAGCGGAGCGGGAGCTGTCCATCGCGATGCGATCGGCGACGGACGCGCTGACCTCGGTCGACGGACCCGCACCAGAGCGGCCCGACCGGCTGGGACGGCTCGGCGGCGAGCTGGCCCCCGGCTATCCGGGACGGGCGCACCGCGTCTCCACCCTGGCCACGCGGCTGGGCGCGGTGCTGCGGGTAGCCGACGAGAGGGGGCTCACCTCGGGCCAGATCGCGGCGAGCGGCGAAGCCCTGCGGGAGCTCGACCGCGCGGTACGCCGCGCCCTCGTAGCCGCGCACCACTCCATCTTCGAACCGGTCAGGCCATAGCTGCAGGCAGGTTTTCCCGACGATCCGGCCTTAGCCGCAGGTGGGTTTTCGGGATGATCCGGCCCGAAAATCGGACATTAGCCGGGCACGCGGCAGCGAATCCTGGTGGGTGGCTGAGCGGATGGCTGGCAGCTGCGCGTGTTTATCGCGGCGATGAGCGCGCCTGATCACCATCGACGATGGTGATCAGGCGCGCCGCCCCGAGTGAAAGGCCGGGGTATGACACAACCGCGGCCAACCATTCAGCCGACCGTCCACGGGCACGTCGTCGGCCGCAGCATGCTGCCAACGGGCAAGTGCCAGATCTCACTGGCCATATTCGCCGGACCGGTCGGCACCTACCGGCAGTGCTCGGAGCCAGCCAAGCCCCAGCGCGACCTGCTGGCCACCCTCGGCCTGCTCGCCTCAAGTGCATCACCGCACTGACCCCGCCGAGTAGCATCACTGCGCTGACCAGTCACAACTGTCAATGGCCATGAGGCCCGACTCGCCGACGACCCGGCGGCGGCCTTGTTGTGGGACGAGCAGCGGTGGCGTGACGCCTACCGGGCCGTAGCCCACCACCGCGCGGCCGGCACGCGCTGCGGTGCAGGCCGAGCAGAGCCGAGCGGTGCTGGAGCAGATGCGACCAGGCTGGCCGCTGGGTGAGGTGACCGACCCGCTCCAGTCCGGGCGGGAGGTGCATCGGGCCATCGACACCGGCTGCTTCGTCCCTTTTGGTGCGCGCGGTGGAAAACGTGCTGGACGCCCACGACGTCATCGAAGGCGAACTAGGTTCGCTGCGGCTGCTCACGCAGGACTCGAAGCTAGGGCAGTCCGGGCGGCAGTTGTCGGTGTGGGGGCGGTGTATCGGCGAGCAGTGGTCAAGCTAAGCCGTGGCGGACTGCGTACAGGGCGGCCTGGGTGCGATCCTGGACGCCGAGCTTCATCAGCACGTTGGACACGTGGATCTTGACCGTCTTCTCGGCGACCGACAGGCTCCTAGATCTTGTCTGCCTTCACCTGCGCGATGAAGTCGGCCCACACCTCGGGAGCGAACACCAGGGCTGGGCCGCTGGGGTCCTTACTGTCGCGGACGGCGACGATGCCGGGGAGGTTGGTGGCCACCTCGACGCAGTCACCACCAGTGCCGCCGCTGTGGCTGCTCTTGAACCAATGGGCGTCCGTCAGGTCCATGATCCCATCGCTTTCTCCATCAGGGCCACCGACGCGGCCTGTGGCAGTGCGCACGCCCGAAGGGCGTCGAGGTGGATCAACAGGGTCTCGATTTCGGCGAAACCGTTGACTATTTGCCCCTCGGCCGCAGTTTCCAAACAGACTATATCGGGCGACCCTCTGAAGCTCGCGATCACGAAAGCCCCGGTTAGACCGGCATGCGCGCCCACTTCAAGCGGGATGACTTGAATGGTGATTCGAGGCCACTGAACCAATTCGAGAAGGCGCTCCAACTGCTTACGCATGACTTGCGGACCGCCGACGGGACGGATCAACACGGCTTCGTCCAGGGTGGCCAAGAACATGGGCGGGTCCGGCTTGGTGAGAATTCGTTGCCGTTCCATGCGTGCGGTCACCAGATCTTCCACTTGCTCGTCAGTATCGGCCGGTCGACCTGCTCGTAGAAGCGCTCGGGCGTAGTCCTCGGTTTGCAGCAGTCCCGGGACGAGGACGGGTTGGAAGCTCCGTAGGGTCCGAGCCTCTCGTTCCAGTTCGACGAACGGCCGGAACCATACAGGGTAGACGTCTCTGCCGACCAAAGGCCATAGACGGACGAGAGCGCCATCCGTCTCCAATGCGTCATCACACTTCTCCGCGAACTCCCTCGTCGGCGCGCGCTTGGCCGTCTCGACGAGGCCGACAAGAGACGTGGAATAGGAGATCCTACGCGCGAGATCCTTCTGACTCCATTGCGCCGCCTCCCGATATTTACGGAGTTCGGCGCCCCAGTAGGCAAGAACACTCGCGTTCGCGTCCAGCTCACTCGGTGGGGGCATCGCTTCTCCTGTCCTACATGGGACTACACGAATCGTTGTGTGTCCTACCAAAGACGCGACCAAATCTGCGGAATCACCGTCGAAGGCCTTCCACTACCGAACGTAGCCGTCTCGCTACACATTTGGAAGAGCCATCCGACTGCGAACATCAACCGCGCCGAGAGGAGACGGACACCGATGATCGCTCCCGCTCTGCCGACCAGGCCACCTGCCGTACACGCCGCTGACCGGCTGAGTAACGCACTGCAACAGCACGGGATCTTCGCTGACGTTCATGATGGCTACGGCGTCGCCCTGGTGTCGGTCTGGGTTGATCTGCTGGTCTGGACGGACGGCTTCGTCTACCGCTGGTGGACGGGACAGATCTCGGGGCGGACGGGCCGACGGCTCTACACGGTCTACAACGTGGATAACCCGGCTACCGTCGCCCGTTGTGTCGTTCGTCGGTACGTGGAACTACATCAAAGCCGCTCGTTGTCGGAGCCGGTCCACGAAGGCACGTCGTGAAGTCGTCGGAAGAGTGCTTGAGCCCGCACGTGGCCATGGCCCAGCGCGGTCACACGCGGTTGGTGTGGCGGAATCCGTACCGGACGTCTGATCGCATAAGGCCGGTGAGCTGGACCTGCGCCTGCCGCGCCACGGTCTATGAGCTGTGCGAGGGCGGCGGGCAGGCGTTCATCCGGCGAACCGTTCAACTTGACCACAAGCACAAGATCCACGAGACCAGCCGATGGTCTCTCGCCGAAGCTCGGGCGATCTGGACGGCGTTGCTGTCCGGTAGAGCCCGATAGACGGGCGTGGCGGCGTGGGATCTGGAGGGACGGCGTCGCCACGCCTGCCAGGGGCCGGGGGTCGACCGAATCGCGAAATCAAGCTAACCCATGGCGGACGGCGTACAGGGCGGCCTGGGTGCGGTCCTGGACGCCGAGCTTCATCAGCACGTTGGACACGTGCGTCTTGACCGTCTTCTCGGCGACCGACAGGCTCCTGGCGATCTCCCGGTTGGAGTGGCCGGCCGCGATCAGCGCCAGCACCTCGCGCTCCCGTTCGGTCAGCGGCACCGGCCCCACCACCGACGGGGAGCCGTTGGCGTCGGCCAGCATCGCCTCCGCCGCCTCGGGGGCGAGCAGCACCTGCCCTCCATGTACGGCCCGCACCGCCTGCACGAGCGCGTTCGGATCGACATCCTTGTAGAGGAACCCGGAGGCGCCCGCCCGCATCGCGGGGCCAACGTCGGACCGGTCGCTCACCGAGGTCAGCACGATCACCCTGGGGAGCGCCCCCGAGAGCCGGCCCAGCGCGCCGAGCCCGTCGAGCACCGGCATCTTCAGATCGAGCAGCAGCACGTCGGGAACGAGTTCATCGGCCAGCTCCACGGCCTGGGCCCCGTCGGCCGCCTCGCCGACGACCGTGATGTCCTCCTGGAGGTCGAGGAAGGTCCGCAGGCCCTGCCGTACCACTGGGTGATCGTCGGCGATCAGCACCCGGATCACACACCCACCTCCACGCGGACCGTCGTCCCCTCGTCGCGGACCGAGGCGACGGTCATGACGCCGCCCACGGACTCCGCCCTGTCCCTCATCGACACCAGGCCCAGGCCGCGCGACTCGGCCTGCTCGAAGCCCTTGCCGTCGTCGCGTACGGTCAGCACCAGCTTGCCGCCCTCGTCGGCCAGCCGCACCTCGACGTGGCCGGCGTCCGCGTGCCTGAGCGCGTTGTGCAGCGCCTCCTGCGCGACCCGCAGCACGGCCACCTCCACCGCCGACTCGAGCGGTGGCAGCTCGCCGCCCTCGAAGGTGACGCTCGCGGGCTGGAGCCGGTCGAGCAGGCGTACGTGCTTGCCCAGCGTCTCCGCCAGCCCGTGCCGGTCGAGCTCGGCCGGGCGCAGCTCGACGATCACCGCCCGGAGCTCGGCCAGCGCCTCGCCCGCCAGGCGCTGCACGCGTTCGAGCTCGGCGGCGGCCTGGTCGGGGGCGTTGGGCAGCAGGACGGCGGCGGACTGCGCGGTCAGCCTGAGCGAGAACAGCTTCTGGGTGACGGCGTCGTGCAGCTCGCGGGCCATCCGGTTGCGCTCTTCGAGCATGGCCAGCTCGCGACCCCGCTCGTACAGCCTGGCGTTGGTCAGGGCGATGGCGGCGTGCGCGGCGAACAGCGTGAGCAGGTCCTGGTCCGCCTCCGTGAACCCGTCGGGCGAGCGCTTGTTGGCCAGGAAGATGATGCCGAGCACCTCCTCACCGTCGCGGATCGGAGCGCCGAGGAAGTCCTTCATCACCGGGTGCGCCTTGGGCCACCACTCGAACCTGGGGTCCTCGCGCAGGTCGGGCAGCCGCACCGGGGCCCCGTCGCGCAGCATCGCGCCGAGCATGCCATGCTGCCTGGGCAGCGGACCGATCGCGTCCCACTGCTTGTCGGTGAGGCCCTCGGCGACGAACTCGGCGAACGAGCCGTCCTCGTCCGGCACGCCGAGCGCGGCGTAGCGGGCGTCGAGCAGCCGCTGGGCCGAGCGGACGATGACCTGCAGCACCTCGCGCACCGAAAGGTGCCGGGTCACCGCGAGCACGGCGGTGCTCACCGCCTGCATGATCTCGTCCCTGTCGGAGGCCACGGCACCCACTCTATGGTCCTAGGTCCCTATGCCGGTCCTAGGTCCATATGCCCAGGCGGAGGCGGCCCTTCAGCCCGATGTACGGCCGCTTCCGCGCTCCTACCGTCGAGACATGACGAACACCGCACTGATCACCGGTGCTTCCCGCGGCCTCGGCCTGGCCCTGGCGACGACACTCGCCGGCGCCGGATGGGAGCTCCTGCTCACCGCCCGCGGCGCGGCGGACCTGGAGCGGGTCGCGACCGAGCTGGGCGCCACCGCCATCACCGGTGACGTGAGCGACCCGGCACATGTCGAGCGGCTCGCGCGCGCCGTACCCGAGCTGGACCTGCTGGTCAACAACGCGAGCGGGCTGGGCGTGACCCCGCTGCCCCCGCTGTCGGTGTACCCGAGGGATGAGTTCAGGGCCCTGCTGGAGACCAACGTGATCGCGCCCCTGGCCCTCATCCAGGCGACGCTGCCCGCGCTGCGCGCCACGCGCGGCGCGATCGTGAACATCACCTCCGACGCCGCCACCGGCGCCTACGAGGGCTGGGGCGGCTACGGCGCCTCCAAGGCCGCCCTGGAGCAGCTGTCCAACGTCCTGTCGGCCGAGGAACCCGACCTGGCCGTCTGGTGGGCCGACCCCGGCGAGATGAACACCCGCATGCTCGCCGACGCCGTCGGCGCGGAGGAGGCGGCCGGCGCGGCGGATCCCGCCAAGGTTGCCGCGGCACTGTACGACCTGGTCAGGGCCCGTCCGGCCAGCGGCCGGGTGAGCCTGCAATGACCGCCGCGCTCGACTTCGCGCTGCCGGACACCCTGTCGGCGCACGAGCCGCCCGAGGCCCGAGGGCTGACCCGCGACTCGGTACGGCTGCTGGTCTCGCGCGGCCATCTCCCGCCGGAGCACCGCCGCTTCACCGACCTGCCGGGGCTGCTCGACCCCGGCGACCTGATCGTGGTCAACAACTCGGCGACGCTGCCCGCCGCCATCAGGCTCGACCGGCTCGCCGTGCACTTCTCCACCGCGCGCGAGGACGGCACCTGGCTGGTCGAGCTGCGCCGCCGTACCTCCAAGTCCTCCGAGCCGTACGGCGGCGGCGAGCCGGGCGAGTGGCTGCCGCTGCCCGGACGGGCGACGCTGCGGCTCATCGAACGCGAGACGCCGCGCCTGTGGCGAGCCAGGCTCGACCGTGACGTGGAGGCGTACCTGCGCGATCACGGCGTGCCCATCCGCTACTCCTACGTCTCGCGCGACTGGCCGCTCGACGCCTACCAGACCGTCTTCGCCACCGTGCCGGGCAGCGCGGAGATGCCGAGCGCGGCCCGGCCGTTCACCGCCGAGCTGGTCACGGCTCTGGTGGCGCGCGGCGTCGGGATCGCGCCGATCACCCTGCACACCGGGGTCGCCTCGCCGGAGAAGGACGAGCCGCCCTACGCGGAGCGGTATGAGGTGCCCGCGGCCACGGCCCGCCTGGTCAACCTGACCACGTCGAACGGCGGCCGGGTGGTGGCCGCCGGGACCACCGTGGTGCGCGCGCTGGAGACGGCCGTCGGCGGCGACGGGCTGGTGGCCGCCTCGGCGGGCTGGACCAGGCACATCGTGACGCCAGAGGTAGGGGTCAAGGCCGTGAGCGGGCTGATCACCGGCCTGCATGAGCCCAGGTCAAGCCACCTGATGATGCTCACGGCGATCGCCGAGCGGGAGCCGCTCGCCCGCGCCTACGAGGCGGCGTTGCGGGAGGGGTACCTGTGGCACGAGTTCGGTGACACCCACTTGCTGCTGCGCCGATAGTGGCCCCTAGTGCTCGTGTGTCAGGGTACGCCCAGTAGCCTGGCTCAATGTGGACCAGCGCACCCTCCTGATCACCCTGACCGGCCCGGACCGACCGGGCGTCACCTCGAGGCTCTTCTCGGTTCTGTCGGGTTTCCCGGTCACCGTGGCCGACATCGAGCAGGTCGTCATCCGCGGGCGGCTCACGCTCGGCGTGCTCGTCGCCTACGCGGGCGGTCCGTCGACCGGCACAGGCAGCACACTCGGCGCCATGTGGACCGCCGTCGAGCGGGTCGCTGAGGACCTCGGCCTGGAGCTGGAGCTCTCCACCGGCTCCCAGACCAAGGAGCAGCGCCGGCGCGGCCGCCTGTCGGTCAGCGTGCTGGGCGCGACGCTCCAGCCCGCCGCCATCGCGGGCATCGCCGGGCGCATCGCCGCCGCCGGCGCCAACATCGACCGCATCGAACGCCTCGCCCAGTGGCCGGTCACCTGCATCGAGCTGTCGGTCTCCGGCGCCGACCCGAGCGCGCTGCGCGTCGAGCTGGCCGCCGAGGCCGCCGCCCTGCACGTCGACGTGGCCGTGCAGCGCACCGGTCTGTCGCGGCGGGCCAAGCGGCTGGTCGTCATGGACGTCGACTCGACGCTCATCCAGGGCGAGGTCATCGAGCTGCTGGCCGGCCACGCGGGCTGCCTCGAAGAGGTCGCCCGGGTCACCGAGGAGGCCATGCGCGGCGAGCTCGACTTCGCCGAGTCCCTGCGCCGCCGGGTCGCGCTGCTCGAAGGGCTGCCGGCCGAGGTGTTCGAGCAGGTGCGGCAGCAGGTCGTGCTCACCCCCGGCGCCCGTACGCTGGTCCGCACGCTCAAGCGGCTCGACTACCGCTTCGCCATCGTCAGCGGCGGCTTCACCCAGATCACCGACAGCCTCGTCGAGGATCTCGGCATCGACTACTCGGCGGCGAACGTGCTGGAGGTCGTCGACGGCAAGCTCACCGGCCGCGTCGTCGGCGAGATCGTCGACCGGCCGGGCAAGGCCCGCGCGCTGGAGCGGTTCGCCCGCGAGGCGGGGCTGCCGATCAGCCAGACGGTGGCCATCGGCGACGGGGCCAACGACCTCGACATGATCGCGGCGGCCGGGCTCGGGATCGCGTTCAACGCCAAGCCGGTCGTCCGCGAGGCGGCGGACACCGCGGTCAACACCCCCTACCTCGACTCGATCCTCTATCTGCTCGGGATCTCCAGGGACGAGGTGGAGGCGGCGGACGCCGAGGACGGCGTGCTCACCCGGTGACCTCTCCCTTGGGGTCCCAGCGGGTGATCAGCTGGGCCTCGCCCGGCCACAGGTCCACCCAGTCCGCTTCGGTACGGATGACCGCGAACGACCCCGGCCGGAACCCGTAGTCGCCCCCGGCCAGCGCGATCGCCAGCTCGTGCACACCCGGGTTGTGGCCGCACAGCACGACCGTCTCCAGCTCCGGATCGGTCAGCTTGACCAGCGCCAGCAGCTCCTCGGGGTATGCCTGGTAGACGTCACGCTCGTAGCTGACCGCCACCTCGGGGAAGGCCAGCTCGGCGGTCTGCTTCGTACGCAGGGCCGGGGAGCACAGCACCAGGTCGGGCTCCAGCCCGAGGGCCCGCACCTCGTCGCCGGCCCGCTTCGCGTCGCGCTCGCCCCGGTGCGTCAGCGGACGCTCGCTGTCCTCCAAGCCGGGGACCTGCGCGGCCTTGGCGTGGCGGAGCACGATCAACGTACGCACGGGCTCAGGCTCCTCTCGTCGCCCACACACCCAGCGCGACGATCACCGCGAGGATGGCCAGCATCGCCAGCAGAATGTAGGCCAGCGCCTTGCCGCCGCTGGACCGCTTGTCTTCCATCCGCCCAGTTTCCCACCGGGGGCAGCGGGTGCCGCATCTGACCCACGATCCTTCTTTGTTTCTTGGGACCCGCAGCCCTTGGGGGGAGGTTGCTTCTTGAGACGTGGAACGCCCGCTCCCCCAGACCTCGGAGGAGCGGGCGTCCGGATGGGGTCGCTAGGAAGCCACCGGCTGGTGCTCCCGGTTGTTGTCGTTGCTGGCCGACTCGTTGGTGACCGAGCGGCGCTTGGAGACGAGGATGGCGCCGACCACCACGCCCACCGCCACGACCGTGATCCCGATGCGCAGAGCCGGGTTGCCCGCGTACAGGACCACCGCCGGCGCCACCAGGAGCGCCACCAGGTTCATCACCTTGATCAGCGGGTTGATGGCCGGTCCGGCCGTGTCCTTGAACGGGTCGCCGACCGTGTCACCGATGATCGTGGCCTCGTGGGCCTCGGAGCCCTTGCCGCCGTGGTGCCCGTCCTCGACCAGCTTCTTGGCGTTATCCCAGGCACCGCCCGAGTTGGACAGGAAGACCGCCATGAGCGTGCCGCAGGCGATGGCCCCGGCCAGGAACGCGCCCAGCGGCGCGTACCCGAGGGCGAACCCGACCGCGATCGGTGTCATGACCGCCAGCAGGCCGGGCGTGGCCAGCTCGCGCAGCGAGTCACGGGTGCAGATGTCGACGACGCGGCCGTACTCGGGCTTCTCGGTGCCGTCCATGATGCCCGGGTGGTTGCGGAACTGGTCGCGTACCTCGAAGACCACGCGCATCGCGGCCCGCCCGACCGCGCTGATCGCCAGCCCGGAGAACAGGAACACGACCGCCGCGCCGATGACCAGGCCGACGAGCACGTTGGGCTGGTCGATGCTCAGGCTGAAGGTGGAGAACGCGCCGAGCGCCTCCTTGGCCGCCTGGCTCGCCTTGCCGAGCTCCAGCTCCACGGCCGTGCGGAACGCGCCGAACAGCGCGGTCGCCGCGAGCACCGCCGTGGCGATCGCGATGCCCTTGGTGATGGCCTTCGTCGTGTTTCCGACAGCGTCGAGGCTGGTGAGCACGCGCGCGCCCTCACCCTCGACGTCGCCGGACATCTCGGCTATGCCCTGCGCGTTGTCGGATACCGGCCCGAAGGTGTCCATCGAGACGATGACGCCGACCGTGGTCAGCAGGCCGGTGCCGGCCAGCGCCACCGCGAACAGCGCGATCGTCACGTTCCCGAAGCCCAGCAGGAACGCGCCGTAGACCGCGCCGGCGATGATCAGCGCCGAGTAGACGGCCGACTCGAGGCCGACGCTGATGCCCGCCAGGATGACGGTCGCCGGCCCGGTGGCCGAGCTCTCGCCGATCTCGCGGACCGGACGCCTGGTCGTCTCGGTGAAGTAGCCGGTCAGCAACTGGATGGCGCCGGCCAGAACCAGACCGATGATCACCGCGCCGATGGCGATGAGCCGCGGGTTGGCGGTGGACTGCACGGCCGAGCCGGTCAGGTCGCTGAAGGTGCTGGGCAGGTACCAGAACGTCGCCGCCGCGACCAGCACCGCGGAGATCCCGGCGGAGATGAAGAAGCTGCGGTTGATGGCGGCCATACCGCTGCGGTCGCCGTCGCGCATCCGGGTGACGAAGATGCCGATGATCGCGGTGAGCACGCCGATCATGGGCACGATCAGCGGGAAGATCAGTCCCTGCTCGCCGAAGGCCACCTTGCCCAGGATGAGGCTGGCGACCAGCATGACCGCGTACGACTCGAACAGGTCGGCGGCCATACCCGCGCAGTCGCCGACGTTGTCGCCCACGTTGTCGGCGATCGTCGCCGCGTTACGCGGATCGTCCTCCGGGATGCCCTGTTCGACCTTGCCGACCAGGTCGGCGCCCACGTCGGCGGCCTTGGTGAAGATGCCGCCGCCGACTCGCATGAACATCGCCAGCAGCGCCGCCCCGAAGCCGAAGCCTTCGAGGACGCCCGGCGCGTCACCCTGATAGACGAAGACGACGATGGCCGCACCGAACAGGCCGAGGCCCACGGTGAACATGCCGGCCACGCCGCCCGTACGGAAGGCGATGCGCATGGCGCGCTTCTCGCCCGCGTCACGGGCGGCCGCCGCGACGCGTACGTTTCCGCGTACGGCCAGCCACATGCCCATGAAGCCGGTCAGCGCGGAGAAGACCGCCCCGACCACGAAGAAGATCGAGCGGCCGATGCGCACATCGGCGGTCTCAGCCGGTAGCAGGAGTAGTAGGAAAGGGATCACGACGACGAAGACCGCCAACGTGCGGAACTGCCGCGCGAGATAGGCGGCGGCTCCCTCTTGTACGGCACGGGCGATGTCCTGCATGCGCTCCGTGCCGGGGTCGGCGGACAGCACCTCACGCACCAGGCCGCCGGCGACGGCTAGGGCGATCAGTGCGACCGCGGCGACCACGATCACGATAGTGAGATTGTTACCGCTCAGGGCCAGATTGGACGCTGGCTCCACCGCCAGCATGTGCCTAAACATCGTTCTCCTCGGCAAGACCGGTCGTCCTGCCCGGGCGGTGCGCAAAGATCGGCGGGCTGGTGCGGCACCATCCGGGTTATGGGTGCCGCTTCCGGTTGAGTCCGCAGTTTCGCCGGATCACCTTGGCCGGTGCCGGGAGTCTACGCACGGGCTGCGCGGATATGAAGGCTCTGCCGGTCGCTATTTGGCCACGCGTCCAGTAATCCCCCAGTAATCCCCAGCCAGCAAGGCGATTTGCCATCTGACAACCGATATTTCCCCGGGTTTACGGCCATGACAAGGTGCCCGAAACGGCACGCCCGAAACATGAGTTTGGGGCACGCCAGAGGGATGACACGCTGTGCGTCACCTGGGAGCCGCCCCGGGGTCCAGCGGCCGGAATGGCATGCCGGAGCCGGGCCGTGGATGCCCACGACCCGGCCGGTCACTCGGAAGAGACGGCGACGGCCCTATGGCTGTTGGCTTGTGGAAGCCATGGGTGCCGTGCCTCGTGTCGGCGCCCAGCCCCGTATCACCAGAGGAGCGTATCCCTGGACAGGGCCTAGCCACGGTCGGCGGGCGGGGCCCACCGTGCCGTGCCGTAAAAGAGAGATTGTCGTTATATCGGCGCGTGGCCGTTGGTGGCGGCGGGCCAGCTCATGCGGATGCGCATCCCCTTGGGACTGGGGAACACCTCCACGTCGTCGGCCAGCCCCGCGATCACCGCGATGCCGAACCCCGACATGAACGAGTCAGAGAGCATGCTCAAATCGAGAGGTTGCTCCTGCTTGATCTCGTCACTGGGGGCCTGATCGCTGACCGTGACCTCGAACCGTCCCGAGTCGTCCTTCAACTCGATGCGGATGGGCTCTCCCGGGCAGTGCGCGCGATGCGCCTCGACCGCCCGGGAGCAGGCCTCACCGACGGCGAGCCTGACCTCGTCCAGCAGTGACTCCTCCACGCCGGTGCGCCGGGCGATCGCCGTCGCGACCAACCGGGCGGTCCGCACATGCGCGGGGAGGGCGCTGAACGTCAGCTCGACGGTAGCCATGACTACTTGTCTTTGCCGTGAGCTTCCTTGGCCTCGTCGACCGAAGCGTAGATCCCGAAGACCTTGGTCAGTCCGGTGATCCGGAAGATCTTGAGGATGCGCTCCTGCGTGCACACCAGCTCGAGCGAACCGTCGTGCGCCCGAACCCGCTTGAGCCCCCCGACCAGGACACCGAGGCCCGTCGAGTCGAGGAAGTCGACCTTCTCCATGTTCACGAGAAGGTGGAAGTTGCCCTTGTTCACCAGGTCGATGAGGAGCTCACGCAATCTCGGCGCCGTGTAGACATCGATCTCACCCTCAACCTCGACGATGGTGAGTCGGTCCTCGTTGTGGTGATCCAACTTCAGATCCACAGATCCTCCAGCGCCTCGCCTGCGAAAGTACCCTTGCGGGCCTGGCAGTCTGGAACGGGGCTCCAGACCGTCTGACCCTGACGCGCGGCATTCAACCACGCGTCTGGCTTGTGTCTATACGAAATCACGATTCCCGGCGACTTTGCCCACGGATGCAGACTGGAAACAGTGACTTCCTCCGCTTCCTCCCCACACCGGCCAGGTCCACTCCTCGGTCACCTGCTCGGTGTTCCCGCACGTCATGAGCGCGTCACTCATGTGGAGCATGTTCCAGCACGTCAGGCGGGTCAAGTGAGTTGGCCGAAATGGGCGCCGGAACTCTTGGTTACGCGCTTGGCGAACCGCGGAATCCCGGGATTGTGGCCACACCAGTACGAAGCGGCTGACCTGGCCCATCGTGGCCGAAATGTGATCATTTCCACCGGAACGGCGTCCGGGAAGTCGCTCGCGTACCTCACTCCGGCCGTCGCGTCCTGCCTCGACGGCGGCACGGTCCTTTACCTCACGCCTACCAAAGCCCTGGCCGCCGACCAGCTCCGCGGCCTCCGCGAACTCCGCATCACCCAGCTCCGCGCGGCCTGCTTCGACGGCGACACTCCGTTCGAGGAACGTACGTGGGTCCGGCAGCACGCCAACTACGTACTGACAAATCCCGACATGCTGCATCGCAGCCTCCTCCCCCGGCACGCCCAGTGGTCGTCGTTCTTCCGGCGGCTGCGGATGGTCGTGGTGGACGAGTGCCACGGCTACCGCGGGGTGTTCGGCTCGCACGTGGCCCAGATCCTGCGCCGCCTGCGCCGCGTCTGTGCCCGCTACGGCTCGCAGCCCGTCTTCCTGCTGGCCTCAGCGACGGCCAGCGAGCCGGGAGCGTTCGCGATGCGGCTGACGGGGCTTGAGATGGCCGAGGTGACGTCGGACGAGTCTCCCAAGGGTGCGACGACCATCGCGCTCTGGGAGCCGCCCCTGACCGAACTACGGGGCGAGAGAGGCGCTCCGGTGCGCCGCACGGCCACCGCCGAGGCCGCGGACCTCCTGACGGACCTCGTCCTGGCGAACGTCCGCACACTCGCCTTCGTCCGCTCCCGGCGCGGCGCCGAAACAGTCGCCCTGACCGCCCGCGCCAAACTCGCCGACGTCGCCTTCTCCCTGGCCGGAACCCCGGGGCCGCTAGCGGGTGACGGCTCATCGAGTACGGCCTCCGGCCCCGCGGCTGGTACTCCCGGCGCGCTCTCCCTGTCTGGTGGCCACGCCATCCCCCCAACGCTCCCAAACCACGACATCTCTCCGCCCTCCTCTGCCCCTCACCCCGCGTCTCCCGACCGCGACACCCCCATGTCACCCCTGGACCCCAGCATTTCCCCGCCACCCCTCACCCAGGGGGCTCACCCAGCATTGCCCTCCCCCGAGCAGGAGGCTGACCAGAGCGCGCTGTCCTGGGGGGTGCCCGACTCCGCCGACTGGGCCGACCTTCCAGACCGGATCGCCGCCTATCGGGCCGGATACCTCGCCGAAGACCGCAGGCTCCTGGAGAAGGCCCTCCGCTCCGGCTCCATCATGGGCCTGGCCACCACGAACGCCCTCGAACTCGGCGTGGACGTCTCCGGCCTGGACGCCGTCCTGATCGCCGGCTGGCCGGGCACCCGCGCCTCCCTCTGGCAGCAGGCGGGCCGAGCCGGCCGCGACGGCCAGGAGGCGCTCGCCGTACTCATCGCAAGGGACGACCCCCTCGACACCTACCTCGTACACCACCCCCAGGCCCTTTTCGGTCAGCCCGTAGAGGCGATCGTGCTCGACCCGGACAACCCGTACGTCCTCGGCCCCCACCTCTGCGCCGCCGCCGCGGAGATCCCGCTGACCGACGCCGACCTGCCCGTCTTCGGCCCCGCCACCCCGAACGTCCTCGACGACCTGGTCACCCAGGGCCTGCTCAGGAAGCGCCCCGCCGGCTGGTTCTGGACCAAGCGCGAACGTGCCACCGACCTGGCCGATATCAGGGGCGGCGGAGGAGCGCCCATCCAGGTCGTGGAGTCCGCGACCGGCCGCCTCCTCGGCAGCGTGGACGAGCCGTCCGCCCACACCACCGTCCACACCGGCGCCGTCTACCTGCACCAGGGCGAGACGTACCTGGTGGAGCTCCTCGACCTCGAAGCCGGGGTCGCCCTGGTAGGCGGTCCGGAGCCCGACTACACGACGTTCGCGCGCGACGTGACGGAGATCTCGGTGCTCGCCTCCCTGCGTTCGCACGACCTCGGCCCCGGCAGCCTCCACTTCGGTGAGGTGGAGGTGACCAGGCAGGTGGTCTCGTACCTGAAGCGCCGCCTCCAGTCCGGCGAGATGCTCGGCGACGAGCCCCTGGACCTCCCGCCGCGCACCCTCCGCACCCGCGCGGTCTGGTGGACGCTCCCCGCCTCAGAAGTCGCCACTCTGGCCGAGGAGGGCTTCGACCTGGGCGGCGCCGCCCACGCCGCCGAACACGCCGCCATCGGCCTGCTTCCCCTGTTCGCCACCTGCGACCGCTGGGACATCGGTGGCGTGTCCACGGAACTCCACGCGGATACGGGCCTGCTGACGGTGTTCGTGTACGACGGGCACGAGGGAGGCGCCGGATTCGCCGAACGCGGCTACGCCCGCGCCACCGACTGGCTCACAGCCACCCGCGAGGCCATCGCCTCCTGCGAGTGCGAACGCGGCTGCCCATCCTGCATCCAGTCCCCCAAATGCGGCAACGGCAACGAGCCCCTGGACAAACGCGGCGCCATCCACCTTTTGGACACCTTGCTACGCTCCACCCCCACCGCAAGCTAGTCGGGTGCCGACGAACGTTCGCCAGGCGTTCCGTGCCCCCTCTCCCAAGGGGGCATCCCCCGCAGAAACCCCCGCCAGGACGAACCATCAGAGGGATCGGACCAAACCCGGGCCCCTGGTGGTCACCCCCGCATGGTGGTCACTGCGCTAGGCAGCGCGGGACCGCCCGAACCGCAATACGCCCAGGCGAGACCACCCACTGACCGACCCCTCCGAGGTCCCTGGCGGGTAGGTCGAGGCGAGACCACCCACTGACCGCATTCCTTCAGGGTTTCTGGGCGGGCTAGCGCGCCCAGGCCCACTCATAGAACGCGACAATGCGCGCGCTCACTCGATGCGCAGCCCCCGCAGGATCCGAGACAAGGCGGCCCACACGTCGTCCAAGTCGCCGGGATCTCCGGAGCTGACCAGCCACAGGGCGGCCTCGTTCATCGCCCCCGACAGCAGGTGAGTCAGCGGGGCAACCGGCTGTCGGGCGATGATCCCTGCCTCGATGAGGCCGGACAGCGCCTCGGCCAGATGGCGGGCGGAGGCGGCCTCGTCCAGCGCGCGCCACTCGCTCCAGCCCAGGACGGAGGGTCCGTCGATGAGCATGATCTGCTGGATGTCCGGATCGGTGCAGGCTGCGAGGAACGCCCGGCACCCGGCCACCAGTTGCTCCCAGGGGTCGTCCTGGGCCTCGGCGGTCGCGGCCACCGTCTCGGCCACTTCCCCCTGTACCTGCTCCAGGACCGTACGGAACAGGTCGGCCTTGCTCTCGAAGTGGTGGTACAGCGCACCCTTGGTGACCCCGGCAGCGGCCACGATCTGCGACAGGCCCACCGCCCCGTAGCCCCGGCTCGCGAACAACAGCCTGCTCTCGCGTACCAGAATCCGCCTGGTCTGCTCGCGCTGCTCGATCCTGCTGCCCTGGTGCATCGCGGCCACCCCTGTTGACGTACCGATGGTATGCCAATAGCGTAGCTTGACATACCATCGGTATGCGAAGGAGCTTTCCGTGACGCTGACCAGCTTCTATCCGGTCCTCTGCACCTCCCTGCTGCGGGAGTCCCGGGACTTCTATGTCGGGTGGTTCGGGTTCGAGGCGACGTTCGAGGCGGACTGGTACGTGAGTCTGCGCCGACCGGGAACCCCGCCGTACGAGCTGGCCCTTCTCGACCACCGCCATCCGACGCTGCCCGAGGGCCACCGCGCGCACGTTCAGGGGCTGCTGCTCAACTTCGAGGTCGAGAACGTGGATGCGGAGTGGGAACGGCTAGTGGTACGGGGAGGTCTGCCGGCCGTGCTCGAACTGCGCAGTGAGGACTTCGGGCAGCGGCACTTCATCGTGGCCGACCCCAACGGAGTGCTCATCGACGTCATCACACCCATCGTTCCCACCGCCGAGTACGCCGGCCAGTACCAGACTCAGGACTCACGAAGATCTGCAACCCTTTGACGCACAACAGAGCCCGTCCGGCCTCAGCTCAATAACGGCTTGCTCGCTGTGCCAGATGACCTCACCCGCCACATCAGCGCCCAGGTCAAGCAGCTCAAAGTCCGACGGCATGCCGATGATCTCGGCAAGACCAATCGCATCCGGAAGACCGATCGCATCAGGCACGCCCTCGACGCGAAGGAACACGCCGAAGAGCTAGCGCTTGCCGAGGCAAGCGCTCCCCCAGGCCGATTCCTTCGGCGGTCTTGGTGGGTTGGTCGTGGGCTAGCTATCGCCGCCGCGATGGCGGTGGCCCGCGAAGGCGTTCTCGTCGTCGTCAGCCGCCCAGAAGTCACCTGCTCCGGGCTGCGGGCGCTCCCAGAAGCCGCTGTCCTCCATCGCCCTGGGAGCGGGCGGCAGGTAGTCGTCCCAACGCTCCTCGATGCGTACAGCGGGCGGCGTAGCGGCGACGGCCGACTCGGACACCTCGATCACGGCCGAACTGGGCAGCGCGATCCGTACGGGCTCCTGACGGGCCGCCCGACCATCCAGCTCAACACGCATCCGACCGGGCTGGTCGAGAGGCTCCCGATCACCCTGAGCCGCTCCCCTCCAGCCGTCCTGATCGACGGACACCCGGTCATATCGACCGGCGCCCGTCCAGCCATCCCGATCCCCGGGCGCCCACGAAGCCTGCTCAGCACCCGCTCCCGCCTGGCCATCCCGACCGCCAGACGCCCAGGAAACCTGCTCCGCACGCGCCTCCGCCTGGCCATCCCGACCGCCGGACACCCAGGAAACCTGCTCAACACCCGTCCGACCATCCTGATCGCCGGGCGCCCAATCATCCGGATCAGCAGGCCGCATGTCGGCGTCGCTGAGGTGCAGCGGGAGGGCGGCGCGTACCTGCGCACGAGCCTGCCCCGGCATTGGCCCGTAACCCCGACCGGCATTCGGCCCCTCTGCGTAACGCCGTGCTGCGGACGGCGTGGCCAGCAGGTCAGACGCTGTCGAGTTGAAGCGATCGGACGACATCGCATCGACCTGTTCACGCCCACCCGAACCAAGCCCATCGGACCCGCTCGGACCGGACCGATCAGACACCTCCAGACCAGACCGGTCAGACACCCCGGGACCAGACCGGTCGGACGCCCCCAGACCAAACCGATCGGACATCCCGAGACCGGAAACCCCCAGAGTGGACCCTCCCAGGGTGGACGCTTCCAGGCCAGGTGCTCCCGGACCGGGTTGGTCGGACACCCCCGAATTGGCTCGGTCGGACGCCGCCGAGCCAGGGTGTTCGAGTGACTGCATGTGGGATTCCAGTGCCCGCATGCGGGACCGTGCGGGCGTCTGCGCGCCGGAGCGTCCTGGTGGCGTACGCGAGGCTTCAGGAGCCTGGGCGCCGGCACCAAGCCGCTCTGACGCGCGCGAACGCTCAGCCGACAGAACGCCGGACCGCTCCGACGCGCGGGACTGTTCAGGGGGCTGCGTACGAGGATGCTCACCGGCCGGTCGAACCTTGGCGACTGCCAGCACCACGGCAGGGCGTCGGGGTGCCGAAGCGGTGGGCGGGATGCTATCCGTACTGTGTTGAGCAGTAATGCCGGGACTTGGCGAAGCCGCAGCCGAGTGCGGCACCGAACCTCCAGCACCAGCGGCGGCGAGAGATCGGCGACGCGCCCACGCGCCTCCGTGCGCGGCCAGCAGCAGCAAGACGAGCCCGCCTGCGACGTACAGGCCGTACTGGCCGATTCCTCCGGCGGCCGACTCCGAGGACTGGGCCTTCACCTTGGAATCGATGGCAGCGGAGTCAGCGTCGCCTGTGGTGCCGTTCGGGGTGAGGCCGTCGGTCTTGCCCGAATCCCCGGTCGTGTCGGCGGTCGGAATCGGGAGATTGCCCTTGGGGTCGGTGTCGGGCATGGCGGGGAGTTTGTCGGTCTTCTTCGTCGTGGTCGCCCTGCGCGTGGGCGCGACCGTGGACTGCGCATGCTTCTTGGCGGGCAGCGTAGGCAGGGTCTCGACGCCCTTCTTGGTGCTCGGCGTCTCCTGTTTTGTGGCGGTCTTCTTCGGCTGAGCGGCCGGGAGTGCGGGGATGGTCACGTACGCGGCGCCGGAATTGCCGGACTCGATCGACCCTCCGTCGCCGTCACCCCTGAACGCCTTCACGGTGAAGCCCACTCGCTGCCCGGCCGCCTTGGTCGGTACGGCGAGCACGGCCTTGCACGATGATCCGGAGCAGGCGCTGTCGGCGGGCAGCCTGCCCACGATGCCGGACTGGCTGGTAGCCACCTCATACGACTGGAGATCCGGCTCCGAACCCTTGCTCCAGGTCACCACGATCTTCTCGGTCCCCTGCAAGGCTGCGGCGACGTTGTCCGGCGCGGCAGCGGGGCGCCTCAGCTTGAAGGTGCTCGTCGCGTAGGTGCTGCCGGTGATCTCACCCTTGAGGATCACGCTGAAGGTCCCGTTGGGTGCACTGCCCGCGTCGAACGTCCCGGAAATCGTCTGGTTGGCACCTCCACCGGCGACTTTCTGCCTGGTGGTCGAGGGGCCCTCCACGTACACGCCCATGTTGAGCTGCATCAACCCGGTATGCGCAGAGATCGGCACGGATCCGCTCGTGACCACCTGACCGTCGGACGGAGACGTGATCTCCCCGGGGGCCGCACCTTGCCGCGTCAGCACGGCCGCCTGAGCGGACCCACCGAGCACGATGGTTCCCGCCACGACCGCCGTCGCGACTATCGCTCTGCCAACCGTCACGGCGCTTCCCTCCATAGAGAGCCTCGCGCCGCCTGACCACCCTGGGGCACTCACGCGACGACCGGAATGCAGTCCGCTTGGCCGATGTCGATCACCGACCGCCCCTGAACCCGCACCCTAGCGGCTCAGGTCCGGGCTATCCCAGACTCCGAACCCAGACGGCATGGACTCACGAGTAAGCGGCACCTTATGTGAGCTATCTAACTCTTGGACACTCTGTCTAAGAAGTCGTAATTCGATTGCGACCTAGCCCCGACAGCCCCACAAGCCACATTGTTCGTAGAAGTGAAAAACGCCTCTGCTTTCACGAACATTGCGCTAAATACCGGTCCGCCCGGCCCTTTGCCCTGAGCATGGGGACGCCCTCAGCCTGGGACCGGCATCCACTCCCCGCCCAGAACGATGGGCCATCTTGAAACCGAGGCCCACAGCCCGCAGTCTCACAGCGCAGGCCCGGGCCGGGGAGGCGACAACCCAGAACTGGGGCCTGGGGCCTGGGGCCAGGATCAAGCCCCAGAACCGGGCTCGATATCCAGGACCCGAGACCAAGACCCGGGGTCCGGAACCGAGACCGAGGTCCGGGGCCAGGGCCAGGGCCAGGGCCGGAAGCACACTCACGCCTCCGCCCACCTCAGCGCCGCTTTAAGTAACTGGCCCTCAGCGCCGCTCCCAGTGCCGCCCTTGGTACCGCTCAGTGCCGTCTTCAGTACCAGCGTGTCGTCAGGCCGGTCGATCGATCTACACTCCGCATCGTGACTGCTGAATCCCAGCGTGGTGGCTCCTTCTACGACTCGCCCAAGATCTTCCATAGGTATCGCGACCATCGTCACAGTGGGGCAATGAGCCCAAACCACGTCATGGAGGAGCCAGCGCTACTGGATGTTCTTGGCACGGTCACCGGTCTGCGGGTTTTGGATCTCGGCTGCGGGGATGCGGCCATCGGGCGGACCCTGCTGGACGCCGGCTGCCGTAGCTACCTGGGCCTGGATGGCTCGGCGGCCATGGTGGAGGCGGCCAGCGCGACCCTTCGAGGCACCTCTGGGCGGGTTGAGCGGGCGGACATGGAGGACTTTGCCGCTCCTCCTTCATCATTTGATCTGATCATTTCTCGTCTGGCTCTGCACTACGTCGAGGATCTAGCGGCGGTGCTGACGGCTTGCCAGGCATGCCTTTCGCCTGGTGGGCGGATCATTCTTTCGGTGGTTCATCCCGTTCTCAGCTCATACGACGCCGGGACGGGAGAGCCACGCACGAACTGGATCGTCGATGACTACTTCCTCAAGGGGCCACGGCGGCGGAACTGGTTGGGCGGCAGTGTCATCTGGTTTCACCGGACTGTTGAGGACTACGTAGATGCTCTGATGAACGCCGGGTTTGCACTGTCGGCTCTGCGTGAGTGCGCCCCTCAGGAAGAGCGGTTCGATGGCGACTTGGCCGAATTGGCGCGCCGCCGCCGTGTGCCGCTCTTCCTGCTGCTCAGTGGCACGAGGATCTGACCGGCCAGGAGGAACGGCCAGGCAAGGTCTTCACCCCGCGTACGCACCGGGGGTGTGCTCTGCGGAGGTTGGGTACCCGCCTGGGCCGGCGCGGGCCCTGCCGGTCAGGGTTCGGGTTCCTAAGACGGGCAGGGTGATGGTCAGTGAGGTTCGGACATCCGCGATTTCACCTGTGAGCGTGCATTGGAGGAGGTGGGCGCCGTTTTTCGCGGCTACGGTCTTCGCTCTGTCGCAGGCTGCTCGGGGGTCGAGGAGCGCTAGCCTCGCCGCCGCGAGTGCGCTCAGGTCGGCTGCGTCGTGTACGTGATGGCGAGCGACGCGTACGGAGCCCACAGTTGCTAGGGCTGTGGCGACCGCCATGAGCAGGCCCATGAGCGCGACACCCCACAGCGTCGCGGAGCCCCGGTCTGCTCGCTTGTCGAACGTTGGCGCTCGATGCTTCTTCGCCGAGGTGTGCCAGCGCGTCATGATTCCGTGTCGGCCGTCGCGGAGGCGACCACTTGTACTGCGGGCAGGGACGCTCCCCATGCTGCTCGTACCTCCACCGAGATCTCTACTTTTGTGCTCTCCGGGCTGCGGCTGATGTCTACCTGTGCGTTGGGGCGGGTGGCGGATCGTACGAGTTCGCGTACTTCGTCTAGTGGCTCGCCTCTGGCTGCGGCCCGGGCTGCCGCGCGGGCCGCGTCGACGCACTCCAACTGGACCCCGACTGCTTGGATCGCCCACAATGCGGCGGCCAAGACGACCATGAGCGCGGGCAGGACCATAGCGGTCTCGGCGGTCACGGAGCCGCGCGACGTCGGCTGCCGCTTCACCCGCGATGTCGGCCGCTTACGACGCGCTACAGATCGCTTCATGCGCGAGACCTGTGACGTCGGCCGCTTCGCGCGCTTGGAGGTCTCAGCTTGGGGCGGGGTCATCCGGCTGTCTTGAGCGCCTTGTCGATGAGCTTCGAGAGCATCTCTTGCACCTCGGGGCTGTTGACCACCTTGAACAGCAGAGCCGCGAAGGCGCACGCGGCGATCGTTATCTTGTGTGACTCTTGGTAGTCAGGCATGTTCGGCAAGTAAGGTTGGCGTGTACTTGCCGAACAGATATCTAGGGGTCTTCAGGCATGTCAGGCATGTCAGGTGCGCTGCCTCGGTACTTCCGGCCTGAGCGGGCGGTGGCCGCCGATGAGTCGGTGTCGTGGGTGG
Organism: Nonomuraea sp. NPDC049158; assembly: GCF_040648335.1. Classification (NCBI taxonomy): domain Bacteria; kingdom Bacillati; phylum Actinomycetota; class Actinomycetes; order Streptosporangiales; family Streptosporangiaceae; genus Nonomuraea; species Nonomuraea sp. NPDC049158. The sequence continues at coordinate 55,692 of NZ_JBEZDM010000009.1, read as the reverse complement.
TGGTCGATGAGGACTTCGGGTTGCATGTCGAGGCGTGCGCGTATCTGGCGGGGCTGCGTGCGGCGGATCGGGCGTTCAACACCGAGAAGACCTACGCGGGCCGGATCGCCTTGTACTTGTCGTACTGCGTGGGGCATGGCGTGGACTGGTCGAGCCCGAGTCTGGCGCAGCTGATGGCGATGATGCGGTGGCTGGTGGACGAGCCGATGCCGGCGCGGTCGCGCAGGCCTGGGGCGACGGTGCGCTACCGCAGCGAGGGCACCGCGAACGCGATCATGGGGACGGTCGGCGAGTTCTTGTCGTGGTGCTGCCTGCAGGGATGGGTGCCGCCGACGCTGGTCAACGCGTTGTCCCGGCCGAAGTATCTGCGCTATCTGCCGACGGGGTTCGACGCGGGCGAGGACGGCCAGCACCGGACGGTGATGGCCCGCACGATCAAGTTCCGCGTCGCGGTCCCGGGCTATGAGTGGCTGGCGGATGAGGAGATCGGCGTGCTGCTCGGCCTGGCCCGGCACGCCCGCGACGCCTTCCTGATCCAGCTGCTTGCGGAGACCGGCATGAGGATAGGGGAAGCGCTGGGGCTCCGCAGGCAGGACATGCACCTGCTGCCGGACTCCCGGGTGCTGAACTGTCGGCATGAGGGGCCGCACGTCCACGTCCGGCGGCGGGTGAACGCCAACGGCGCGTTCGCCAAGGCGCGGCAGTCGCGGGCGATCCCGGTGGAGCGCGACACGATCGAGGCGTATTCGCACTACCAGTACGAGCGGGACGAGGTCGGCGAGGCCGCCGGGGCCGACATGGGGTCCGACATGGTGTTCGTCAATCTGTTCCACCCTCCGCTGGGCGAGCCGATGAAGTACGCCAACGCCTACGAGCTGTTCTGCCGCCTGGCTAGGCGGGCCGGGTTCCGGGCCCGGCCGCACATGATGCGACACAGTGCCATCACAAAAATGCGGCGGGCCGGGGTCGACCGCAGGGTGGTCCAGGAGATCGCCGGGCATGTCTCGGCGTCGTCGCAGGATGTGTATTCCCACGTCACCGACTCCGACAAGCGCCAGGCCGTCGAGATGGTGGCCGCCGCGAGAAGGCAGGCGCGGTCGTGATAGACAACGTGATCGCTCTTCACGAGCGGGGCGGCGGCACCGACGGGGGCGGGGCGGGCTCGGAGACGTTGGCGCCGACGGAGGCCGCGGCCTGGGCCGAGTGGTTGTCGTCGAACACGCCGCCTGCCTGGCGGCCCGGGGAGTGGGATGCGGCGACGCGGTTGTTCACCGGCGATGTCGGCAACCGGTCCACGGTGGCTTACCGGTGCACGGTGGCGGTCTGCGACCGGATCTCGCGCACCCAGGTCTTGTGTGATCTGTGTGAGAAGGCGTTCGCCAAGTCGGAGCTGACGGTCGAGGAGTTCCGGGCCTGTTTCGTCCCGAACCGCAACCGGGTGATCGACGGGGTGGCCGAGCCGTGCATCGTCGGAGGCTGTCCGCGGGACGGGGAGGTGTGGGGGCTCTGCGCTGCGCATGGGTCGCTGCGGTATGAGGACATGCAGCGCAAGCGGTCCGGCGCCGATGACCTGGAGGTCTGGGCCGCCGCCGCGACCCCCTACGATCCGCTTGCGAAGTGTCTGGTCGGCGGCTGCCCGCGCGATGGCCGGTCGAGTTCGGGCATCTGCGACCTGCACACCCGGCGGCTGAGGGCGGCCGGCCTGGAGGTCGCGAATGCGGCCTGGCTGGACCGGCAGGCCCCTTACCTGATCGTCAACCAGTTCTCCCTGGCTCCGCTGGAGCCGCTGGCCCGCTTGGAGGTGCTGTTCGCGCTGGCCACGCGGGACTCCCGGGGGCAGCGGCTGGACCCCACCGCGGTCCGTCAGTCGGTCGCGGTGCTGGCCAAGCACCAGGTCGCCTCAATCGCGGCGTTCTCGCTGGGGGCGCTGCCGCGGAGGGCCACGGCCAACGTCGATGCGCTGCTGCGCGAGACGTTCCGGGTGGTGGGGACGGCGTTCGACCGGTTCCGCGGCGTGGACCCGGCGAGTCGGCCGACGCTGGACCTGGCCGACCTCGGAGCCCGGGGCAAGAGCGGCAAGCCCACCGCCAGGCCCGGCGACCTGGTCATCTCGATGATCCGGCAGACCTGGGCGCGGGAGATCCTGGTGGCCTGGATCGAGGAGACCAAGCCGAAGACCGGCGAGGTCCGCCGGGCGCACAAGGCGATGCAGACCGCGGCCCGGGCGCTGGACGCCCGCCCCGGCGGCGGGCTGGACATCGCGGCGCTGGGGTTCGCCGACATGAACGCGGTCGTCGCAGGCTTTGAGCACCTGGTCAAGGCCGACGGCCAGGACATGGGCTTCAAGCACAAGTCCAACCTGCTGACGATGTGGTTCAAGGTGCTGGACTGGGGCCGGCTCACCGAACGCCTGGAGGGCATGTCGGCCACCTTCGTCCGGCACTCCAGCCACGTCATCAAGCAGCCCGAGCCGAACGAGGACGAGATCGGCAAGGCCATCCCCGATTCGGTGATCGCCCAGTTGAACGACCACCTCGCATTGCTGGGCGACGGCGTCCGCCACGGGCGGCTGTCGAAGGAGCAGGTCCACGCCATGTCGGTGGCGATCTATGAGCTGCTGCGCGACACCGGCCGCCGCCCTTACGAGATCGCGCAGTTGGAGACCGATTGCCTGGAGAAGGACGGGGAGCATTGGCAGTTGCGCTGGGACAACGGCAAGGGCCTGCGCAACGGGCGCCGGCTGCCGATCCCGGCCGAGACGGTGAGCACCGTCCACACCTGGCAGGCCGTCCGCGCCACGATCGAGTTGCCGAGCGGGTCGCAGGAGTTCCTGTTCCCGCCCGCCGGCGAGTTCGGGCAGGTGCGGCACCTGGAATCCGACCACATCTCGCCGATCATCCGGGCCTTCGCCGATGCGGTGCCACAACTGCTGGCCGAGGAGTTCGGCCCGGACGGGCGGCGGCTGCCGTTCGACCGCTCGCTGATCTTCCCCTACGCATTCCGGCACTCCTACTGTCAGCGGCACGCTGATGCGGGAGTGCCGATCGACGTGCTGCGGGAGCTTATGGATCACCGATCCATGCAGACCACGGCCGGGTACTTCAACGTCTCCCTCAAGCGGAAGCGGGAGGCGGTCGAGGTGGTCAGCCGCCACAGCTTCGACCGCACCGGGCAGGCCCGGCCGGGCTGCTCCGGCGTCGCCTATGAGGCGCGGTCGGTGGCGGTGCCTTTTGGCCTTTGCGAGGAGCCGGCCAACGTCAGGGCCGGGGGGAAGGCCTGCGTGCTCCGCTATCAGTGCGCCGCCTGCAAGTTCTTCACCCCCGACCCCTCGCACCTGCCGGCCATGGACGAGCAGATCGCGGCGATGCGGGCCGACCGGGAGACGGCGATCGCCTGGGAGGTCGACGAGTTCGTGATCCGCAACTTCGACGACAACATCAAGGCGATGGAGAAGATCGCCGGCATCGCCCGGGCCAAGCTGGAGGACCTGCCCGCCGATGAGCGGGCCGCGCTGGTGGAGGCCACCGAGGTGCTGCGCATCGTCCGGGCCAAACACGCGCGCGCTGCCACCGAGAGCGGGGTCACCGATCTGGGCATGCCCCGCTTTCCGGGCCGGCCCGGGAATGAGCGCGGGCAGGAGAGCGCGTGAGCGGGCCCCAGCCGACCACTGGGCCGACCAGTGGGCCGACCACTGGGCACACCTCGCAACGCACCACGGAGCGCACCTCTGGGTTCAGCTCGGGCGAGGTGCTGCGGGCCTCGCGGCACAAGGACAGCCGGGTCAAACGCGGCAGGGTGATGGCCGCGCTGGAGAAGCTGAAAGCCGGCGGGGAGCCGATCACGTTCCGCGGCGTCGCCCGGGCGGCCGGGGTGTCGCCCTGGCTGGTCTATGCCGAGGGCGTCCGCGAGCACGTCGAGACGGCGATGGCGGGGCAGGCCAAGGCGGCGCGGCGCGCCGCGGCGGCCGGGGGCAGCGCCTCGGCGGCGTCTCTGGCCTGCGATCTGGAGCTGGCCCGCGCGCAGCTCAAGGAGCTGCGCGCGGAGCGGGACACGCTCAAGGCCGCCGTCCAGCGGGGGCTGGGGGCGGCGCTGGAGACGGCCGGCACCCGGGAGCTGACGGCGCGGATCAACGAGTTGCTGGCTCACGGCGAACGCCTGGCCGGCGAGCGGGACGCCGCGGTGGCCGAGAACGGGGAGCTGAAGGCCAGGCTGGCCGAGTCCGAGAACAACCTGACCGCCGCCCGGACGGCGCTCAAGAAGATGATCAAGGAGGTCAGCCGCAGCCGGTGAAGCACCGGACGGCATGCCCGCCCGGCAAGGATTCGGCAGATGCGTACGCGCTTGATTACACTGCGTGCTCGTCTGTCAGTCCGGCTTCGGCGAGGGGTTCGCATGAGTTTCACCGAGAACGACGTTCACGAATGCCGCCGCCTGATGGTCGGCTGCCGGGTCAGCCAACTGGCGATCGGCGACATCCTGGCGGCCGAGTGGGCGCAGAGCGCTGACTCCCTGGGGGAGTTCTGCGAGCGGGTCGGTCTGTCGGTGACCACCGCCAAGGAGTGGCGGGCGACGGCGGCGGCGGTCACACCGGCGCTGCGGGAACGGCTGAACACCTGCGGGGTGTTCGTCTCCTACAGCGTCTTGCGGGAGGGAGCACGCCCGCGGGGCGGCCAGGTCCTGGATCCCGGCTACGTCAAGCTGCTGCACCTGATCGACGACGCGAAAGCGGCAAGGATGGACCGGGTCAACCGCGCCACCTACCAGACCGTCCTGGGCACGGCGCCCCCGCTGGCCGCGGTCATGAACCCCTCAGCGCGGGAGACCGACGAGGGCGTCATCGACTACGTCACCGAGGTGCGCAACAGCCCCAACCGGGACGAGCTCCTCAGGGTGCTGGTCGCCGATGACCAGGTGACCCGCGCCGAGATGACCGCTGTCTTCGACAAGCAGCGGGCCCAGCAGGCCGAACAGCGGGCCGGACGCGGCGGCGAGACGCCGCCGGCGCGGCCGGTGGGCACCGGTGCCGCGCTGGTCGCGGAACTCCGTGCCCTGGCCGAGCAGTCCGCTCGGGTCGTCAAGCGCTTCCCCGGTTTGGTGCGGCTGGATGTCACGCAGCGGGCCGACGCCGCCGTCGCGCTGGACGACCTGGACGTCTTCATGACCTGGGCGCGTCAGGCCGCCTCGATCCGCCCGGTCGCCGTCCCGGCGCAGCGACGCGCCCCGCGCAAGACCGTGACCACGTGAGGGGCGAGACGATGGGCGACGTGACGGGCAGTGTTGCGGGCGGGGACCTGCCCGAGCAGGCCATCGGCGACGACGGCGAGGAGGCCCTCGGCGCCGACATCGCCCAGTTCGCCACCTTGGAGCGCAAAGGCCCGTGGCTGATGGCCTATCTGGTCGCCCGGCGGGTCGAACCCGGCGAGGGCGACGGCGTTGGATTCGAACAGCAGTCCACAAAGTGTTTCGACCGAAACACTTTCCGCCGCATCAGTGCCCGGGAGTTCGCCCGCCGGGCCGGCACCAGCGCCAAGCGAGTCATGGCCCTTTGGGAGGCATGGAACCGGCTGGCCGCCGACGGCGTCGTTCCCCCCTCCACCGACCTGCAGCCGGGCATGGACATCGAACTTCCCGACACCGAGCAGTATCCGTTCTTTGGCCAGAACGGCTACTACCGCAGCTTGGATGCCAGGCGCATCTCGGCCGAGCGGCGCGAGGCGATCGAGCGGGAGGCGGAGAAATCCGGCACCCGCCCGTCGGCCATCACCTACGTCATCGGCCATCCGACGGCGGTCAAGACCGCTCTGCTGGCCGATGAGGGCACCCGATCGGCGGCGCGGGAAGCCCTGCAGGAGTTCGACGCCCGCCAGGCCGCCGCTGATGCGGCCGACCGCGCCGCGGCCGCCGACGTCACCAGCCGGCGGCAACGCGAGTACGACGAGGCCCTGCGCCGCGAGCGGGAGGCGATCGCCGCCCAGGCCCGGGCGGCCGGCGACGGAACCGAGGCTGATGCGTCCATGGACGTCTTCCACGCCATGGCCGAGATCCGCATGGCCGCCTCGCGGGCGCTGTCGCTGCTGCACAAGCAGCAGATCAGGTTCACCACCGATCGCGCCCAGGCCATCGCCGAGCTCTGCGACGGCGCCGAGGCGACCATCACCGCCGTCCGGGACCTGGCCACCGGCTCCGCCCTGGACGACGCCGCGCTGGCAAAGTTCCTGGACGACAGCGGCGGGCTGCTATGAGCCAGCGGCGTGACGCGATGGGCTGGACGCAGGCCGAGAACGACGTCGCCGACGTGATGATCTGGCTGCGCTGCAACCACGGGCGCGAAGTCAGTTACGCCGACATCGCCGCCGGCGTCGACATCCCCGACGGTCACCGGCTGCGACGGGCCGTCCGCGTCGTCCGCGTGATCGCGGCCAACCGGGGCGACCGCCTGGAAAGGTTCATGCCCGCCACCGACCCCGACCGCGCCCGACGAGACCCTGCCCGGCGCCGGATCTTCGTCACCCGCTACATGCGCGACGGTCACGGCGATGAGTTCAGCGCCCGCGACGCCATGGCCGCCGCCCGAGCGGCGATGACCTCGGTCAAGGACATGCACCGCGCCACGACGTTCGAGGCCGCCAACCCCCGCTCGATCGCCCGCGGGGAGTTCGCCACCATGGCCCAAGCCGCCGACGAGTGCATCACCAAGGTCGCCGGCATCGACAAACTCGGCCCGCAAGCGGTCCGGCGCGAGAACACCAGCCTGCTCACCCAGATGATCACCGACCTCGAAGCCCGGCTCACCGAACCGGCCTCAGGTTGACCGGGACCGTCATCGGGCCATGGCAGCCGGTCCCGGACGCACTACAACCCCCACGACCCGGCCAGGAGGTCCGTCATGACCCCGCTCGAACGCACCCTCGCCAAAGCCCTCACAGAGATCGTCATCTGGCTTGATCTCAGCGATGACAACGTCATCAGGCCCGAGGCCACGATCAAGGTGCTGGAACCGGTGGTCGCCCTCCTGCAGGACCTCCCCGCACAGGACCGGCAGGCCCTCGCCGACCTGATCAACCAGTTCGCGCACCAGGAAACCGACCCCGACCGGCAGCTGACAGCCTGGGAAGCACCCGAAACCCTGGGTCTCCTGGCCTGAGGGCATCACCGAACCCTTCAGGCTCCTCCCGCAGGTCACGGGTCACGGTCTTTCCCATCAGTGCTGTCATTTGACCCAGCGTCGGAACCCGCCCTCGGAGTTGATCACCTGTCCGGTGATCCATGCCGCTTCGTCCGAGGCGAGCCAGCGGACCAGGCGAGCGACCTCCTCCGGCCGACCCCACCGGCCTGCGGGCAGCGCGTTGCCTACCTGCCGGGTCAGTTCGGGGCTGGCCCACCCGGTATCAACCGGACCGGGATTGACGGTGTTGACGGTGATGCCGCGATCGACGAGCGCCTCGGAGAGGCTGGCGGTCATCTGGTGGATCGCGCCCTTGCTGATCGCATACGGCAGCTCGGCCGGCATGGGGGCCAGGTGCTGGCCGGACGTGAACAAGATCACCCGGCCGCCGGGGCGGCGATCGTCATGTTGAGCAGCGAACGCCTGGGTCAGCAGCACGCTGCCGCGAGCGTTCACTGCCCAGGCCAGATCGAGCTCGGTCGCGGTCACCTGCTCCAGTGACTGTTTCGAGCTGCGGGCATGGTTGGCGACCAGCGCGTCAACGTGCCCGAACCGCTCGACAGCCTGCTCGATCACCCACGCTGGTTTCAGCGGATCGGCGAAGTCGGCCTGGACATGCGCCAGCCGGTCGTCCAGGCCGCCCAGGGCCTCCAGCACGCCAGCCATCCCCGCCGGGTCGCTGCCCCATACCTGATCAGCGTCATGAGGTGTCCATGACTGCACCAGCACTTTCGCCCCGGCGTCCAGCAGCTCCCGCGTCACAGCGAACCCGATCCCCGCCTGCCGACTCACGCCGGTCACCACCGCGACACGACCGGCCAGAGGACCTCGCTGCGCACCTGCGCTCTCTTCGACGGTCATCTGGAGATCATCGCTGGTCCGGGTGAACACCACCACCCCCTTTGCCGTCAGCCAACTCGGACCTCGGTGCGGCAGCGCGGGCCAACCCACTTGCCTCACATGCCTGACAAGCCTTCATGCCGCTGACCAGCTACTTCGCTTGAGAACCCCAGATAAGGCGGGTGCCTACGGCGTATTCGGCTGTGGACATGCCGCGCTCGCGGTGTGGTCCCGACCAACGGGCCCACCTGTCGGCGAGCCAGCCGTGGTGGCGGACGGCTGGGCCGGCCGCTTTGGCGATCGGCGGGGCTTGCGGCGATGTGGTGGTCGGCGGGTTTTGTGGCGGTGTGGCGGTCGACGGGTCATGGGGCGGGGTGGCGGCGGCGTTCGGGGTGGTTGCCGCATGGTGCATGGTGCCTCCAGGTGATCGGAGCCGGGTGTCGTCCGGCGTGGGTCCAACAGTGGCTCAAGGCTTCATGCGGCGGATGACCCGAACGCCGTTCTGTGGATAACGTTGGACTAACCCATAAGCCAGGGTCTGACCTGGACGTTTACCGGCACGCTGCCCCGTCTTGCGGCAGTTGACCTCTTCTCGTGCTCTCGACGTCGATGCAGCGGGGCGTAGGTGCTCAGCGACCACCGCCGCGCGCGTCCATGCCTGCCTGCATGAGCGCGCGGACGTTCGCGCACCCGACCGGCCGTGCGATGGCGCCAGTAAGCGTCGAGGTCACCGCTGACGATCGATCCGGTGACGCGCAGACGCGGCGCCGAGGAGCTGGCCGGTCCGTCCGTGAAGATCATTCTGTTGTTAACACCATGCTCAGATGGCCATCGAGGAGCTAACCGGTTGCTCAGCTGACGAAGCGCACTAGCCGGTTTCCCCTACATGCGCGATCTTCAGCTCAGCCGTGCATCCGCTTGCCCAAGGCGGTCTCGTAAGCCCGCATCGTCCGCACGATCGTGGCGCGTTCGGCTGGCGTGAGGTCGGACAAGACCTCGGTCCACGCCAGGGCGCTGCCCGACAGCCACTCGCGGATCGGCTCGACGTACTGCGGTGCGATCGCGACGACCCGCCGTCGCCGGTCGGCGTCATCCTCTTCCCGCGTCAGGACGCCGCGGCGCGACAGGTCACCCACCATGAGGCTGACGGTCGTCGGAGCGACCTCCAGCCGCTCCGCCAACTGGCTCACCGCGAGAGAACCGTCGTACTGCAAGTAGGCCAGCAGTGACAGGTGGCGGGGCGCGAGGTCGAGCATCCGCAGCGCCTCTGGGACGGGCAGTCGCTTGGCTCGGCCGACCATCCTGGGCATCAGCAGCAGCATGGACCGCACCGCCTGGTCGGTGGTCATGCCGTCCGCGTTGTTGACCATCGGGTACTTCACCAATTACCTTTGATGTTAAAGCTAATTTGGGAACAAACAGGAGGCCCATAGTGCCACATCTGACGGTCCGAGTCCTGGAGCCGCAGCTGCAGGGCAACGAATCAGCCCTCATCGCCGCGCTGACCGACGCGGTGGTCGACGTATACGGCGAGTGGGCGCGCGACGTCGCGGTCATCCACCTCGACGGCGTACCCGCCGGACGGTGGGGCGTGCGGGGCAAGCCGGTCGACGAGGCGCCACCCGCGATCATGTTCGGCATCCGCGAGGCGGCGTTCACCCGTCCCGACAGCGGCGAGCTCATTGCCAAGCTTGTACGAACCGTCACCGATGCCGTCGCCGACGTCCTAGGAGCGCACTTGCGCGACACCATCACGGTCGAGTTCGTCGCCACCCCGGCCGGCCGCACTGCGGTCGGAGGTGTGCTCGTCAACAGCTAGCCGTATGTGCGTGATCTTCGGCGGAGGACTCGGGTCGATGTCGATGAGGTCCAGGAGGCGGGGTTGAAGGCCGGTGGCTGCGCGATGGTCAGTGGTGACTGGCCGGTCGGGCTGGCCTTCCGCTTCGGCAGGGCTCCCGAAAGCTACCTCGCCCGCCCCCACCTACGCGGAGCCATCTTGTGGATCCGAACCCTGCAACCCGTATGAAGATCAGGAGGTCGTGGACATTCCTGCAATGGCCCTTGGCCACGCTGTCGTCAGCCGTGTTATGGCGACGCTATGAGGTGGTACGTTGCGCGCCCGCCGGGGTGGCTTGCCCTCCGAACATTGTCGCGGCTTGCTGGCCTTTCACCTGGTTCTCCGTGACATAGGGCCGCAGTTCCGCCTCGTACGCGGCGAAGGCGGTCGTGAAGTCGCCGTCCGCCTCAACCAGGCTGCGAGCGAGCGTCCATGCTCCGATCAGCGCCTGCGAGGTGCCCATGCCACTGGTGGGCGCGGCGCAGTAGCCCGCGTCGCCGACCAGCGTGACCCGGCCGTGGGACCAGCGGTCCAGGTGGACCTGGCAGGAGGAGCCGAAGTAGAAGTCGTCGGCTTCGTTCATCGCTTCCAGCAGCCGGGGCGCTTCCCAGTCGTGCCCGGCGAAGGCGGCCCGCACGGCCTGTTCCTGCTCCTGGCGGTCGCGGCGGTCCAGCGCGGGCGAGGCAGTGGCGAAGGAAAGGCTGACCGTGAGAGGGGCCGCCGCGTCGAGGCTGAACAGGTAGATCGCCGCGTTCGGGGTTGACTGGAGCAGTCCGCCGCGGTCGAGGCCGAGGTAGTTGGGGGTGCTGAAGCCGACTCCGGAAAGGCCGAGGTGCCGCAGCGCGTCGGCGTGCGGGCCGAAGGTCAGCAGCCGAACCTTGGAGTAGACGCCGTCGGCACCGATCACGAGGTCGAAGTCGCGGGTGGCGCCGCGCTCGAACTCGACCGTGACGCCGGACTCGTGTTGAGCCAGCGCGCTGATGGAGTCGTCGAACACGTACGCGACGTTGTCCGCGGTGATGCGGTGCAGGATCCGGGTCAGTTCCTGCTTGGGCACCTCCAGCTCGCCGGCGAATGCCTCCGCGGGCAGCTGCCTGATCTCGGCGCCGTTTTCGTCCACCAGCGTGGTGCCGCGCATCTTCGTGTCGTGCGCCCGGACTTCGGCGAGGATGCCCATCTCCTCCAGTACGCCGAGCGCCTGGCCGCGGAAGTCCACCGCGTAGCCGCTGTCGCGCAGGTGCGGGGCGCGCTCGATCACGGTCACGTCGTACCCGTCGCGGTGCAGGAAGTAGGCGAGGGCGGGCCCGGCCACGCTGGCACCCGAGATCAGAACCGTCGGCTTGGTCATGGAGATGACCGTAATCGCAACTTGCCCATTTGGTCAAACCAAATGGATAGACCGTTTGGTTAAGTTCTTCGGTATGCTGCGCCGCATGGGAAACCGAGAGGATCTGCTGGCCGGTGCCAAGCGGTGCCTGATCGAACGCGGCTGGGCTCGCACGACCGTCCGGGACATCGCCTCGGCCGCTGGAGTGAGTCACGCCGCCATCGGCTACCACTTCGGCTCCAAAGACGCTCTGCTCACCCAAGCCCTGGTGGAAGCGGTCGACGAACTCGGCGACGAACTCGCCCGTCGCACCCCGTCCGACAAGCCGGAACAGCGCTGGCAGACGCTGATCGACAGCTTCACCACTCATCGGGCGTTGTGGGTGGCCCAACTCGAGGCAGCGGTACAAGCCGAGCGATCACCAGAGGTACGTGAACACCTCGCCAAAGGACAACGCCAGGGGCGAGAGGGGCTCGGCGGTTCCGTGCCGCTCGCCTTGCTGACCGGTCTGATGCTGCAGTGGCTGGTGGATCCGGACCACGCGCCCACCGGAGCAGATGTGATCACCGAGCTCCGATCACTGCGTGACCTGTGACGTCGGCCGGTGAAGCGCAGGGGATCTCAACCCTCCGAAGATCTGAACTCCATACAGCTCTCTAGGCCGTCGGGCTGGTCAGGGCGTTGATGAGGGTGGCGGCGAACCCGTCGGGCTGGGACCAGTAGCCGGTGTGGTCGCCCGGGAAATCGGTCACGGGTTTCCCCCAGCGGCCGCGATGGCGTCGAACAGGTCGGCGTCGCCGTTGCTTCCAGGGATGAGCAGGAGGGCGGGGCCTTGCCCGCGCACCTGGTAGTGGAGACGGGCACCGGGCACGTCCAAGGTGTGGGCCTGCTTTGCGGGCATGGCAGTGATCCTTTCCGCAGCCAGTTGCCTGCCGTAAGGCAAGCTAGTTTACTAACCGGCCGTCAAGTAAGTAATCGCATCGCTGATCGAGATGCTTGACGGGGAATCCGAGGTGATGGCTGGACCCGGCGGACCTTCTCCCGTTGACGCCTGGCTCGAGTGCCTCGCTCGTGTTCACGACAATTGCCCGTGCAACGTTCGGTGACGGGTCACCACGTATTAGGGGACGGTGATGGCGGTGGCGAGGCCGGCGACGATGGGGATGATGCCGAGGAGGACGAAGGCCGGAAGGAAGCAGAGGCCGAGGGGTGCTACCGCCTTCACGCCGACGCTCCTGGCTGCGGCCACAGACGTGGCGCGGGTGGATTGGCGGGCGTCGTTGGCCAGGCGTGTCAGGACATCAGCCACTGGGGCGCCGGTCTGAGCCGCTCTGCTCATCGCTCGCGACAGTTGTGCGGTGGCGGGTTCCTGGGCGAGGAAGGCCCACGTGGGGTCGGGGTCGGCGCCCAGCCGGAGTTGGCGGCTGACCCACGACAGGCGTTGGCCGAGCGGGCCGGCCAGCGCGCTTGCCGCCATCTCGGTGGCTGCGCTGACCGGCTGACCGGCGAGGAGGCAAGCTGCCATCAGGTCAGCGGCGAACGGCAGGTCGATGGTGATCTGATGGCTGTCTCGGCGAGTTTCCGGGTCGTCTTGTCTGTGCAGGACCACGCCGACGATGGGGGCGACGAGTAGGGCGGCCATCAGTCCGGCTCCTCCGCCGACGAGCAGGACGGTGATGAGGGCAGCCCCGAGGGCTCCGACCAGCGTGCGGCGGTTGATGCGGCGGGGTGAGGTCGCGGCCTGATCGAGCCAGGTCGGTGGGGCGAATGTGTCGGCGTCCGGGTCTGTGGAGCCTGGGTTCGGGAGCTGGTGCGTTCCGGGCGGGTGTAGGGGTCTGCCTGCTTCTGGCCGGGGTTGGGTGGCGGCTCCTGGTGATAGCAGGCGGGTCAGGCGTTCGGCTGGGGTTGTCGGGGAGATCCACAACCAGGTTGCCATGCAGGCACAGACTGCGGAGAGCAGCTCGTACATCGTCTGGAGTCCGTTCCGGTCGTTGGTTGCACTTACGCGATCACCCGAAGGAGCCGGGCGGCTTCCTCGGGTGATCGTCCGAGGGAGCGACGCGATCGTCGGAAGGAGCCGAGCGATCACCCGAGGGAGCGGCGCGATCGTCCGAAGGAGCGGGTGATCGTCCGAAAGAGATCCGAGCGGGCGGTGGTGAAGCGGGTGTCGCTATGAGTTTTCGGCGCGGGTTGCCATCTGGTGGGTCCACCACAGGCCGCAGGCGTCGAGGGCGATTCCGGCCGTGAGGCAGGCGAGGCCGGGGAGGTTGCCGAAGAGGAAGGCGAGCGGACGCATGCCCAGTGCGCTTCCCATGAGGAGGCCGAGGGCAGGGAGTGCGGCCAGCATTCTCGCGGTGGTGCGCGGGCCTGCCAGTTGTGCCGTGACGTCACGGCGGTGGGCCTGGCCTGAACGTAACGTGCTGCCAACGCGTTCGACGAGGGCTGCCAGGCCCGCGCCCACGGTCACGCTGACGTTCCAGCAGGCGGCCAGGCGGCGTAATCCCTCGCCGCCCTGTAGTGGAGCCACGGACAGGAGGGCTGTGGAGACGTCGCCGCCGTCTCTCGCCGCCGCCACCACCGGGCGCAGGGCTTCCGGGTCGGGGAAGTCGACTGTGGCGATCGCCCTGGTGAGGGCTTCGCCTGGGGTACGGCCTGCGGTCAGCTCGGCTGAAAGGGCTTGGCAGAGTTCGATGGATGCCTGACGCCAGGCGTCGGCGCGACGGGCTGGAGTGGGGCGGGTGATCAGGTGCTTTATGGATCGCTGCTGGAATGGCTCGCGGATAGAGGTCAGCCTGTCGAGGCGGGCTGTGGCGGTGTTCGGGCTGGTCCATAGCCATACGGCGATTGCTGTGGACAATGCGGCCACCAAGGCTGCGATCACGGGTCTGGGCCTCCGTTCGCTCGTCGCGGGTCTACTCGGGTGAAGCTCACCGGTGGAGGGACAGGTGAGTGGAGTGGATGGGTGGATGGTGAGCGGGGTTCGGGCTAGCAGGGCTGCTGGGTGCGGGTGGGAGGTTTGGGCTGAGTGGTTGAGCTGGGGGCTGGGCTGGAGGGCTGGGCTGAGCGGTTGAGCTGAGGGGCTGGGCTGAGCGGGTGGGTGCGGGTGAGCGGGGTGCGGGTGAGCGGGGCTGGCCGGGGGCTAGGCGGGGTTAAGGGCTATCGGGGTTGATCGCGGTGTCTGCTGCAACCGTGGGTGGGGGCAGAGGGGATGGGTGCATGTACGGCGTTCGACAGGGTTCGTTGGCGAAGGCGGTCGTCCGTGGCGTGCTCGACGCGGCATCGAGTGGGGTCACGGAGGGGTTCTCCGCGCCAGGGTGGCGTATCCCGGGCCGGCTTGTGGCTGGCCGTGCGGGTCGAAGGTCAGGGCGGGCAAGGATTCGACGAAGCCGGTCGAAGTTCTCGACAGGAGGCAGATCTCCGCTACGCGGCGGCGGCCGTCGGAGCGGTTGCGGGTCAGGTGGATGACCACGTCGAGGGCGGCGGCGAGTTGGCTGTGCACTGCTTCCCTGGTCAAGCCTGCCGCACAGCCCAGTGCCTCCAGCCTGGGTGGTACGTCGGCGGCCGTGTTGGCGTGCAGGGTGCCGCAGCCGCCCTCGTGGCCGGTGTTCAGGGCGGCCAGTAGGTCCACCACTTCTGCGCCTCGGACCTCTCCGACCACGACTCGGTCGGGACGCATGCGCAGGGCCTGGCGTACCAGGTCTCGTAGGCCGACGCCGCCGGCGCCTTCGAGGTTCGGCGGACGGGACTCCAGGCGTACGACGTGAGGGTGGAGCGGGCGGAGCTCGGCCGAGTCTTCTACGAGCAGCAGGCGTTCGCCCGGGTCGGCCAGGGACAGCAGGGCGGACAGAAGTGTTGTCTTGCCTGTGCCGGTGCCGCCTGTGACCAGGAACGCCAGCCTGGACGTCACGATGGCCGTCAGCAGCGGCACCGCCGACTGCGGGATCGTGCCCGCCGCCACCAGGTCGGGCAGCGTGAATGTACGTCTCGGCGGCAGGCGTAGCGACACGCAGGTGCCGCCTGAGGCGATCGGTGGGAGCACGGCGTGCAGGCGTACGCCTCCGGCCAGCCTGGCGTCCACGTACGGCGAGGCGTCGTCCAGGCGTCTGCCTGCGGCGGCGGCCAGGCGTTGGGCCAGCCTGCGGACGGCGCCGTCGTCGGCGAACGTCACCGGAGTTCTGCGCAAACCGTGGCCGTCGTCGACCCAGACCTCGCGCGAGCCGTTGACCAGGACGTCGGTGACGTCAGGTTCTGCCAGGAGAGGTTCCAGGGGGCCGGCTCCTATGAGGTCCGCGCAGAGGGATCGGGCTACGGCGAGGATCTCCGCGTCGCCGTATACGGCTTTTTCGGCTCGTAGGGCTACTGCCACCTGGGCGGCGCTTGGCTCGACGCCGGTTCGTGCCAGCCGTACGCGGACGGCCTCGATCAGCTCGGGTGACACGCCTGCGTTCACGTGCCCACCTCTGTCCGCCCCGGCAGCCCCAGCGCGAGCACGGAGATTATTGATGCGGGCACAGGCACGAACGCGGATAGGGATCCGAGTCCGGTCCCGGGTACGGATGCGGACGCCCACGCCCACGCCCACGTCGGCGTCGGCGTCGGCGTCGGCGTCGGCGTCGGCGTCGGCGTCGGCGTCGGCGTGGGCACGGATGCGGACACCCCCGCGCTCCTCGACAGGAACGGCTGAGGGCCGTGGACGACCGACACCCCCGCGCTCCTCGACAGGGACGGCTGAGGGCCGTGCGCCGCGGACGCGTCCGGGCGCAGGGAATGCTGAAGGTTCGGTTGGCTGGTCACGATGGGAGCAAGTCGCGTAGGAGGGAGGTGCAGAGGGCGCCGAGGACGGTGCGGGGGCCGAGTTTGGGGAGTTCGCCGCGGTTGAGGGTGGTGGGGAGGCGGGGTTGGTCGGGTAGGTGGCCGGCGGAGGGGATGCCGAGGGAGCTTGCCACCACGGCGTCGTCCAGGATGCCGGAACGGATCACCGCGCGGATGTCCGCGGTGTGCCGGTTTACCTCTGTGAGGACCTGAGCGGCCGCCAGTACGCCGCGTACGTCGGCCGTGGCCACGAGCAGCGTGCCGCTTGCCCTGGTCAGCGCTTCGATGGCGGCGGGGTCGAGGTGGCGTGGGAGGTCGACGACCACCACGTCGAAGCCGCGGCGTCCGGCTTCCAGCACCGAGCGCATGGCCTGGGCGGGGATCGCCCGTACCTCTCCGCGGTGGAAGGACAGGACCGTCAGGTCGCCGAACGCGGGCAGCGCGGCCCGCAGGGCTGCCGAGCCGACCCGGCCTTCGCGGGCCACCAGGTCTCCCCAGCGCGCGCCGGTGGCCTCCTCCTGCCCCAGCAACGCGTCGATGCCGCCGCCCAGCGGGTCGGCGTCGATCAGCAGTGTGCGCAGGCGGTCGCCGGAGGCACGCAGGGCCAGGCAGGCCGCCAAAACGCTCGCTCCCACTCCGCCCCGGCCGCCGATGACGCAGAGCGCGACGCCGGAGCGGGGATCGGGCTCCATGGCATCGGCGAACTCCTCCACCAGGCGCCGCTCACCTCCCGGCAGATCGACGACGGCCTGGGCGCCCACGGCCACACATCGGCGCCAGCTGTCGGGGTCTTCAGGGTCGCGGGTGACCAGGAGCACGCCGTCCCGGGCGGGTGGTGAGGTGGCGGCCACCGCGTCGGCCAGGTCGCCGCCTATCACCACCAGCGGCGCGAGGTTCCAGTACGGGCGCGCGTGGGCTGGGGCGTGGGCCACGTCGAGCTGGGCTCCGGCTGCGGCGGCCATGCGGACGAGGTCGTCGAGCAGGTCGCGGTCCTCAGTGATGACCAGTGGGCGGTGCATGAGGGGCCTCCTGATCTGGGGGTCGGGAGGTACACCATGCGTCGCGGGGGTGGGGCGGCGGGCCACCGAACGGGGTTCTGTGGATGGCGAGCTCACCCGCGCGTACGTGGCCATCAGCGGGCCGTCGGTGAAGGGTTGGAGGTGGGGAGTCCCTGTGGATAACGCAAGCCCCTGTGGGACGACGGGCTTGGGGGCGGGGATCCCTGTGGATAACAGGAGCCCCTGTGAGGCGACTGCGGCTGGAGGCGGGGCTCCCGAAGGCGCGCGGAGGGACTCAGCCGGAAACGGGCCCGGGCAGAAATGGGGCGACCCCCGCCGGGGGGGAGAGCGGGGGTCGCCTGATCGGTCCGGCTCCGGGGGGGTAGAGCCGGTCCCGTTTCAGAAGAAAGCTTTCATCACTTGACCGGAGCATGGCAAGAGACTGGCAAACCAAACCCGTGCACAGTCGCCCCAGTTTCCGGCGATACCCCCGTATGCTGCCCGATCGACTCGAGTTTCGTCGAGGAGCAATCTCGCATTTTCGCCAAGTTTTTTTCGTGCCCCCATAACGATCACATAAAGCAGATCACTCTGCGTGATCGTCACAGGTTGATAATCGTAACAAAACCCACGACCCCCCGAAATCTTCACCCCCGGAGGGCCCCGCACGGGTAAAGGTCTTGGTGCAAGGGGTTCCCATCAGGGCGGATCCGTCGTACAAAGGGGACACGGACCACTTGTCCGGGTGCGTCAACCAGGCACCCACGCGCGACCAGCCGCGGGAGGCGCGTCGTGACGGGCTTGTCCCGCTCCGACGAATAGAGGTGCACGCTTGGTAACCCGGTGTGACGTATCGGCAGACGGCGTCTCATGACTGAGACGCCGTCAGCTATGTCAGGGCCCTTGCGGCGCCCCCAGATCAGCCCTTGCGCGGCATCGCGCAGGTCAGCGCCTCGCTGACCTGCGCCTCTTCCAGATCAGCCCCTCTGCAGCGCCTCGCAGATCGCGGTCGTCTCGCGTACGCCGAGGGTGACCGCGGCGGCACAATGTCGTACCCATTCCGCCACCCCGTCAGGTGACCCCGTCAGGTAGGCCCGCAGGCCATCGGCATAGGGCAGCTCCAGATGCCCCACCTCGACGGCCACCAGCGACTTCGGGTCCAGCCCGTACTCCACCAGCGTGAGCCGTTCGGCCGAGCGCGCGACGACGCCGTCGGCCGTACCGAAAGGCCGCAGCACGGCCAGCTCCGCGTGGACGACGGCGGCCAGCACGAGCGCGGGGGCCTTCGTGGGCGCTTCGAGCAGCCCGAACAGACTCTCCAGACGCGCCGCCAGCTCCTGGTCCTCGGTGCGCGGGCGGCCGAGTGCGTCCGTGAGACCGGCCGCGGCGAGCGTGTGCAGGCGGGCCAGCACCTGGCGGGGGGCCTTGCGCCAGGTGGCGCCCAGCCGGCCCAGCTCCGCCGACGCTCGCAGGGCGCCCTGGACGACGGGGTCCTCGATCGAGCCTCGGCGCAGCTCGTCCAGAGGTACGTCGACGCCCTCGATGGCCGCCGACGCCCGCGCGCCGCGCAGGGACGACTCGGCCGATACCGCCGGGCTCGCGCGGCGAAGGACGCGATGGCGATAGAGCCCGTCGACGGCCTGTCTGGCCTCCTCCACCGCTTCGGGAACGCCGGGAAGTGCCGCGATGACAGCCAGTGGATCACTCACGGCATTCCACCCTAGTAGGGGACCCAATAAACCCACCCATTGGCCCGTTCCATATTGGTGTGGTGCCAAAATGACAACAGTTCAATAGCAGTTGTTAGTCCCGTTGATAACCGGATCACCCGTGCGGCGCCACATGTACAGACCTGTCTAGACCTCTTGTGTGCGGAGCACGTGAGCTGGTGGAGTGGGACTCGACCTGTCCGATCTGGCCCTTGAAGGAGCACGAGGTGGCCCCGGAAACCCCTGGCAACGAGCCCCAGGCGTTGTCGAACCTGCTGCAGGAGAACCGCCGGTTCGCACCGCCGGCCGACCTGGCGGCTGCGGCGAATGTGACCTCCGCCGCGTACGCCGAGGCGTCGGCCGACCGGCTCGCGTTCTGGGAGAGTGCGGCCGACCGGCTGACCTGGGCCAAGCGGTGGGAGACCACGCTTGAGTGGAACGCGCCGTTCGCCAAATGGTTCGTCGGCGGCGAGCTGAACGTCGCCTACAACTGCGTGGATCGCCACGTCGAAGAGGGCCGCGGCGACAAGGTCGCCTACCACTGGGAGGGTGAGCCGGAGGGCGACACCCGCACCCTGACGTACAACGACCTGAAGACCGAGGTCAGCAAGGCCGCCAACGCCCTGCTGGAGCTCGGCGTACGCAAGGGCGACCGGGTCGCCGTCTACATGCCGATGATCCCCGAGCTGCCGATCGCGATGCTGGCCTGTGCCAGGATCGGCGCGGTGCACTCGGTGGTGTTCGGCGGGTTCTCGGCGACCGCGCTGAAGAGCCGCATCGACGACGCCGACGCCAAGGTGGTCATCACGGCCGACGGCGGCTACCGCCGCGGCGCCCCCTCGGCGCTCAAGCCGACCGTGGACGAGGCCGTCGCCGAGTGCCCGCAGGTCGAGCACGTGCTGGTCGTACGGCGTACCGGTCAGGACGTGGCGACCAACGACAAGGACGTGTGGTGGCACGACCTGGTCGAGCGGCAGAGCGACCAGCACACCCCCGAGCCGCACGACGCCGAGGACCCCCTGTACATCCTGTACACCAGCGGCACCACCGGCCGGCCCAAGGGCATCCTGCACACTTCGGGCGGATACCTGACCCAGACGGCCTGGACGCACCACGCGGTCTTCGACCTCAAGCCGGAGACCGACATCTACTGGTGCACCGCCGACATCGGCTGGGTGACGGGACACTCCTACATCGTGTACGGCCCGCTCGCCAACGGCGCGACCAGCGTCATCTACGAGGGCACTCCGGACACCCCGCACCGCGGCCGGTTCTGGGAGATCGTGCAGAAGTACAAGATCACGATCCTCTACACCGCCCCGACGGCGATCCGGACGTTCATGAAGTGGGGCGATGACATCCCCGCCAAGTACGACATGTCCAGCCTGCGCATCCTCGGTTCGGTCGGCGAGCCCATCAACCCCGAGGCGTACGTCTGGTATCGCGAGCACATCGGCGACAACCGCTGCCCGGTCGTCGACACCTGGTGGCAGACCGAGACCGGCGCCATCATGATCAGCCCGCTGCCGGGCGTCACCAGCGGCAAGCCGGGCGCCGCGATGCGCCCGCTGCCGGGCATCAGCGCCGACGTGGTCGACGACCAGGGCAACAGCGTGCCCGACGGGGGCGGCGGCTTCCTCGTGGTCCGCGAGCCGTGGCCGGCCATGCTCCGGACGATCTGGGGCGACGACCAGCGCTACATCGAGACGTACTGGAGCCGGTTCGAGGGGATGTACTTCCCCGGCGACGGTGCCAAGAAGGACTCGGACGGCGACCTGTGGCTGCTCGGACGCGTCGACGACGTCATGCTCGTCTCGGGCCACAACATCTCCACGACGGAGGTGGAGAGCGCGCTGGTGAGCCACCCGAAGGTCGCCGAGGCGGCCGTCGTGGGCGCGACCGACCCGGTGACCGGGCAGGCCATCGTGTCGTTCGTGATCCTGCGCGGTGCTGCGGAGGAGGGTGCGGACATCGCCTCTGAGCTGCGGAACCACGTGGCCAAGGCGCTCGGGCCCATCGCCAAGCCGCGCCAGATCCTGGTGGTGCCTGAGCTGCCCAAGACCCGCTCGGGGAAGATCATGCGACGGCTGCTCCGGGACGTCGCGGAGAACCGCAGCGTGGGTGATGTCACGACGCTGGCCGACAGCACCGTGATGGACCTCATCTCGGAGAAACTGCCGTCGGCGAAGAGCGAGGACTGACAGGCAAAACGAAAAGGCGACACCCGCTCGTTTTCAGCACGGCGCCTTGACGCCGCCCGCCGTACGTGGCGGGCGGCCTTGGGGGAATAGTGGCCGACCTGACGCCGCCCGCCGTACGTGGCGGGTGGCCTCCAGGGGAACGGCCGCTGAGCCCGTACTGGGTCGGCCGCCGTGACGTGCGTGTTCTTGGCCGGTTACCGGGTTAGGGTGGATATCGGTGTGCCGGGAAGTCGGGTCGGCGTCACGGGGAAGCGATCCTCGCGACAGCCGCCAGAGGAGACCCCGTGCGCCCAACCGCCGAGATGTGGCCTTTCCAGCCAACTGTCCGCTATGCCCGCACCGTGGCCGAGGCGCTCCGTGCCGAGACGATCGGCGGCATCGTCATGCTGGCGGCCACGGTCGCCGCCCTGATCTGGGCGAACGTCGCGCATGAGGGCTACACCGCGCTCCAGCACACCGCGCTCGGCCCGATGGAGCTCTACGAGTGGGCGCAGCACGGCCTCCTGGCGATCTTCTTCTTCGTGGCGGGGCTGGAGGTCAAGGAGGAGTTCGTCCACGGGGAGCTGGCCAACCTGCGCAAGGCCGCGCTGCCCATCGTCGCCGCCCTCTGTGGCATGGTCGTGCCCGCGCTCGTGTACCTCGCGGTGAGCTGGGGAGCGCCGGACGCGGCCCGTGGCTGGGCGATTCCGACCGCCACCGACATCGCCTTCGCGCTGGCCGTGCTGGCCGTGACCGCGAGTTCGATGCCCCCGGCGCTGCGGGCGTTCCTCCTGACCAGCGCGGTCGTCGACGACCTCGGCGCCATCACCATCATCGCCGCCTTCTACACCGCCCATCTGAACCTCCTCATGCTGCTGGCCGGCGCCGCCCTGATCGCCGTCTACTGGGTCCTGCAGCGCTCGGGCGCCGGGCGGCTGTGGATGTACCTGCCACTGGCCGTGGGCGCCTGGTACGCGGTGGAGGCCAGTGGCGTACACGCGACCGTGGCGGGAGTGGCGCTCGGCCTGCTCACCCGCGTGACCACGCGCGAGCACGAGACCCGCTCCCCGGCGGAGGCCGCCGATCACTATCTCCGCCCCATCTCCGCGGGCCTGGCGGTGCCGATCTTCGCGTTCCTGTCGGCGGGGGTGAAGCTCGACGGCTCCAGCATCGGCGGTATCTTCTCCGATCGGGTAGTTCTGGGAGTGATAGCCGGGCTCGTGATCGGGAAGTTTGTGGGTGTGTTCGGCGGTGCCTGGCTGTCTGTACGGCTTGGCCTGGCGAAACTGTCCAAAGAGCTCCACTGGCGGGACATGGCGGCGGTGTCGCTGCTGGCCGGGATCGGGTTCACGGTGTCGCTGCTGATCGGCCATCTGGCTTTCGGCGCCGACCAGGAGCGGGTCGACTCCGTGACGACCGGGATCCTCGTTGCCAGCCTCACAGCGTCCGTCCTGGCGGCGCTACTGCTTCACGTACGGATGCGCAAGCGGCGCATCGCGCTGGATGATGTTTGACACGGCCACCAGGCCTCGATAGGAGACGTTCATGCCCCAGACTCCCGAGGAAGAATCCCTGGGCTCGCTGGTCGCCCAGGCGAGCGATCACATCTCGACCCTGATCCGCTCGGAGATCGAGCTGGCCAAGGCCGAGTTCAGGTTCGACGCCAAGCGGATCGGCACGGCCGGTGGTCTGTTCGCCGCCGCCGCCTTCATGGCGCACCTGTGCCTGATCCTGGCCTCGTTCACGATCGCCTATGTGCTCGCCCAATGGTTGCCGAACTGGGTGGCCTTCCTCATCGTCACCGTCTTCTATCTGCTGGTGGCCGGGCTGCTGGTGTTCATCGGGATCCGTAGGCTTAAGGGGCTGGCCGGGATGAAGCGTACGGCCCGGTCGATCAAGGGACTCAAGGAGATCGCCAGCCCGGAGAAGGAGATAGAGCCGGTGACCAGTGATGGCACCTGACGAGTCGGTCGTCCAGATCGAGGGACCGTGGAAGCACCGGCAGGTGCACGCCGGCGGCACCCGCTTCCATGTCGTGGAGGCAGGTGAGGGGCCGCTGGTCCTGCTGCTGCACGGGTTCCCGCAGTTCTGGTGGACATGGCGCAACCAGCTGCGGGCGCTGTCCGCGGCGGGATACCGCGCGGCCGCGGTGGACCTGCGTGGCTACGGCGGCAGCGACAAGCCGCCGCGCGGCTATGACCTGCCCACACTGGCCGGCGACGCGAGCGGCCTGATCCGGGCGCTCGGCGAGACCGGGGCCATCGTGGTCGGCCACGACTGGGGCGGGCTGCTCGCCTGGACGATGGCGGTGCTCGATCCCAAGTGCGTACACCGGCTGGTCACCGTGTCCGCGCCACACCCCCTGCGACTGCGCAGGTCGCTGCTGACCGACCCGTTCGGCCAGCTGAGGGCGACCAGCCCGGCGATCGGCTATCAAGTGCCGTTCCTGCCCGAGCGCCGGCTCACCCGTAACGGCGGCTCGCTGGTCGGCAAGATGCTCGACGCCTGGTCGAGTCCCGGCTGGCCGGACGAGCAGACCGCCCGCGTCTATCGCGAGGCGATCCGCATCCCGACCGTCGCCCACTGCGCGCTGGAGTACCACCGCTGGTTCGGCCGCTCCCAGTTCCGCCCCGACGGCCTGCGTTTCGCCCGGACGATGCGCGCCGAGATCGAGGCCCCCACCCTGCACCTGCACGGCGCCCTCGACCGCCGGGTGCTGCCGCGTACGGCCCTCGGTTCTGGCCGCTACGTGGCCGCCCCATACCGATGGCGGCTGATCGAGGGCGCAGGCCACTTCCCCCATGAGGAGACCCCCGACGTGTTCGACGCCGAGCTGATCGGCTGGCTGTCCGACCCGGAGCCTGGCCGATGAGAGACCGCGACCCCGAAGGCAAGCCGCGCAACGCCCGGCCACGCGACTCCTATGGCCGGCCGCTCCCCTACGGCTCGACCGGCGTGGACAGAGTGCCCGACGACTACGCGCCCACCACGCCGCAGGCCCTGTCCGACGGGCGCCGCTTCCTGAGCGAGGGCCTGCCGTTCAACGCCCACGAGGTGTTCGAGGGCCGCTGGAAGTGCGCCCCCGACGATGAGCGCGAGCTGTGGCAGGGGCTGGCGCAGATCTGCGTCGGGCTGACGCACCTGCAGCGCGGCAACGGGCGCGGAGCGCTGACGCTCTTCAGTCGCGGGGCCGCCCGCGTGCAGTCGTACGGGACGCCGTACGACTCGGTGGGGCGGGCGGCGTCGGGCCTGAGCGACGACAGCGACCCGGCGCAGGCCATCGAGCTGATCCTGAGCCGGCTGCCCGGCTAGTCGCACTCCTGAGTGCCGGCCGGGGTGGTGTCGTTTCTGCCCTGGTCGGCGTCGGGTCTGACCTCGTTGGCCGTCAGCACGTAGCCGGTGTCCTCCTGGCTGACCGCGGCGGCGAAGACGACGCCGAACACCTGCCCGTTGACGGTCAGGAGGGGGCCGCCGGAGTTGCCGGGCAGCACCTTGCCGCGGATCGCGTAGACCTTCCTGGTGACGTTCCGGCTGCGGTAGATGTCGGGGCCCTCGGCGTTGAGCTGGCTGCGGATGCGGGCGGGCTCGGCCGTGAAGCCCTGGCCCTTGGGGAAGCCGGCGACGATGGCGTTCTCGCCCTTCTCCGCCTCCCCGTCGAAGGAGAGCTGCGGCAGGCCCAGCCCGGGCACGTACAGGATGGCGATGTCGCGCTGCGGGTTGTAGCGCACGACGGTGGCCGGGTGGCGCTTGTTGTCGTAGGCGAGGACCTGGAGGTCACGCGTCACGCCGGCGACCACGTGCGCGTTGGTCATGATCCGGTCCTTGGCGTAGACGAACCCGGTGCCCTCGATGAGCTTGTTGCAGCTCTCGGCGTTGCCCTGGACCTTGACGATGGCCCGTTGCGCCCGTTCGAGCTTGGCGCCCTGCAGGATGCTGCGCGCCGGCGGCGGCACGTCGACGAGCTGCCCCGCGCCGATGGCGTCGAACACCGGCGGGAACTCCGACCGGTCGATGAACTTCTTGAACGGCTGCTGCCAGTTGCGCGCGGTCTGCGGGATCGAGTCGTCGACCGTGGTGAGCAGCATGGAGTTCTTCACCTGGTCGACGAGCTGGGTGAACCCCGTCGACACGATCAGCGAGCCGATCAACCAGGCGATCACCAGCACCGACAGCGCGCTGGCGAACGTACCGCCGACCGCGTCCGCGACCTTGGCCGGCTCCCAGGTGACGTGGCTGCGCACCACGGCGCCGATCGTCGAGGAGGCGAACTGGCCGATCGTCGCGGCCAGGAAGACGATCACGATGGCCAGCAGCGCCTGCGGCGTGTCACCGTCGACGACGGCCTTGGAGATGGGGGGCGCGATGAAGACCCCGAGCACCGCCCCGCCGATGAAGCCGACGAAGCTCATGGCACCGATGATGAAGCCCTGCCGGTAACCCGAGACGCCGAAGGCGATCACGAGGCCGATCAATATGAGGTCAAGCAGATCACCGCGCACGTTTCAAAGGTAACCAGCGATTCGGTCAAGTGTGCACGTCTTCCTCAGGACGGCGACACGCGCTGGTTACCTTGGGCGGCATGCCGCCGATCGACGAAACAGTGCGCGGCCTCATCGAAGCAGCTCTCGACGACGACGATCCCGACGGGGCGGTGCGCTGGCACGTGATCTCCGTGCTACGGGAGCGCGGCGATCTTGAGTCCTTCATCGAGGCGCGGCGGCTCTGCGCGGCGGACGACGTCACCCAGCGTCTGCTCGGGGTGGACATCCTGGGCATGCTCGAGGCATACGTGGATCGGATCCTGCCCGTCCTGCGCTATCTGGCGGCCAGCGAGGACGACGTCATGGTGCTCTACTCGGTGCTCATCGCCTTCGGCCACCTGGCCGACCCCCGGTCGCTGCCGTCCGTGATGGATCTGGCCGGGCACGAGGACCCACGGGTCAGGTACGGCGCCGCGTACGCGCTCCAGCACGTGCTGGGCGACCCGCCGGACCGCGCCGGGCTGAACGCGCTGCGGACACTGGCGGCCGACAGTGACGCCGACGTGGCCGACTGGGCCTCGCTCGGCGTCGCCCTGACCACAGGCGATCAGGACCGCCTGGGCCCGTTCGTGTGAAGCCGTGCTTCAGCCCCGTGCGGCCATGTCCAGGACGTCGGGCGGCATCTCCTCCACCCGCCCGGGGTCCCACGGCCGCTCAAGACCGCCTTCGCGCAGCACCCCGTCGAGCACCATCGCGGTGAACCCCCACACCAGCATCCCGCGCACCCGGAAGGCGGGCCCGGCGTAGCCGCCCGGATGCCGCAGCGTGAACCGGTTGCCCGGATCGACCAGCTCGGCGATCGGCACCCGCTCCACGGACTCGACCTCGGCGGGCGAGGCCGCGTGCACCGCCGACGGGGTACGCCACCAGCCGACGACCGGTGTGACCCGGTTGTCGCTGCGCCAGATGTAGAGCTCGGGCATCGTGCAGAGCACCGTCACGCCCCGCGGATCGAGACCGGTCTCCTCCTCGGCCTCGCGCAGCGCCGCCCCGACGGGCCCGCCGTCCTCCGGGTCCACGCCGCCGCCGGGGAAGGCCGGCTGGCCCGCGTGCCTGCGCCCGCGCGAGCTGCGCTGGATGAGCAGCACGTCGGGCCCGAGCGGGCCCTCGCCGAACAGCAGCAGGACCGCCGCGGGCCGCCCTCCCTCAGCGGGCGGGCGCAGCCCGGCGGGCACCGAAGTGATTACGGCCTGCGCCGCGAGCGTGTCGAGCCAGTCGGGCACCTGAGTCACGCAATCTCCAACACACCAGGGGTTCTGGGACTTCCCATTCAGGAAAAGGGGCCCGGTCTGACGAGCTTCTGGGCCTTGACGGCGTCCGTGGGGCCGGTTCCGTACGAGGGGCAGAGGGCGGCCAGCGGGCAGACGCCGCAGGCCGGCGTACGGGCGTGGCAGATGCGGCGCCCGTGCCAGATGACCCGGTGCGAGAAGATCGTCCACTCGCGTTTGGGGATCAGCTCCGCCACCACGTGCTCGATCTTGACCGGGTCGGTCTCGTCGGTCCAGCCGAAGCGGCGGACCAGCCGCTGGAAGTGGGTGTCGACGGTGAGCCCGGGCACGCCGAAGGCGTTGCCGAGCACCACGTTGGCGGTCTTGCGGCCCACGCCGGGCAGCTTGACCAGGTCCTTCAGCTTGCCGGGCACCACCCCGCCGTGCTGCTCGCACACCGCCTGGGCCATGCCGATGATGCTGTTGGTCTTGGCGCGGAAGAACCCCGTCGAGCGGATGATCTCTTCCATCTCGGCTCGGTCGGCGCCCGCATAGTCATCCACCGTCGGGTACTTGGCGAAGAGTAGCGGAGTAACCATGTTGACCCTCTTGTCCGTACACTGCGCCGAGAGGATCGTCGCGACCAGCAGTTCGAGCGGGGTACCGAAGTCGAGCTCGCAATGGGCCTCGGGGTAGGTTTCCGCCAGGATGCGATTCATCCGGCGTGCGCGACGCACGAGGGCGAGCCTGGACTCAGTGGGCATTCCCATAGCCTACGTGCGCCGCCTGGAGTGGGGTGCGTCACAATGGCAGCAGAGGAGGCAGAGTGAACACCGAAGATGTGCTGGGCAAGGCCCCCCTGTTCGCCGCGCTTGACCGCGAGAGCGCCGCGGCGCTGCGGACGAGCATCACCGAAGTCCAGCTGTCCAAGGGGCAGACGCTCTTCCATGAGAACGAGACGGGCGACCGTCTCTACGTCGTGCTCGAAGGCAAGATCAAACTGTCGCGCACCTCGCCCGACGGCCGCGAGAACCTGCTGAGCGTGCTCGGCCCGAGCGAGATGTTCGGCGAGCTGTCGCTGTTCGACCCGCGCCCCCGTACGGCCTCCGCGACCGCGCTGACCGACGTGCGCCTGGCCGGGCTGGGCCACGACGACCTGCGCCCCTGGCTCACCGGCCGCCCCGAGGTGGCGCTCCACCTGCTGCGGGCGCTGGCCCAGCGGCTGCGGCGCACCAACGACGTGCTGGCCGACCTGGTCTTCACCGACGTGCCCGGCCGGGTGGCCAAGCAGCTGCTCGACCTGGCCGAGCGGTTCGGCACCAAGACCGACGACGGGCTGCGCGTCCACCACGATCTCACCCAGGAGGAGCTGGCCCAGCTCGTCGGCGCCTCACGCGAGACGGTCAACAAGGCCCTCGCCGACTTCGCGCAGCGCGGCTGGCTGCGGATCGAGGCCAAGGCCGTGGTCATCCTCGACATGGACCGCCTCTACAACCGCTCGAGGTAGTCCAGCTGGGCCCGCACCGACATCTCGGCCGCGGGCCAGAGTGACGTGTCGACGTCGTTGTAGACGATCTCCACGATCTGGCGGGGCGTCTTGGCGCCCTGGCGCAGCGCCGCCCTGATCTGGTCGAGGCGCTGGCGCCGGTGCGCGATGTAGCCGTCCAGCACGCCGATCGGATCGGCCAGCACCGGGCCGTGGCCCGGCAGCAGCGCCGCCACGCCCAGCTCGTCGGCCATGGCCCTGAGGCGGTCGAGGCTGCGCAGATAGTCGGCCAGGTCACCGTCGGGGGCGATCACCGTGGTGCCGCGGCCGAGCACGGTGTCGCCGGTCAGCATGGCCTGGTCCTGGGGCAGCCAGAAGCAGAGCGAGTCGAACGAGTGTCCCGGTGTGCCGTACACGCGCACCTCGACGTCACCGGCGCTCACCACGTCGCCGTCGCCCAGTCCCTCGTCGCCGAGCCGGTGCTTGGGGTCGAGCGCCCGCACGGGCGCGCCGACCAGTTCGGCGAAGCGCCGGGCGCCGCCGCTGTGGTCGTGGTGGCCGTGGGTGAGCAGGATCCAGCTCACCCGGCGCTCGGCCAGGTGGTCGGCGACCCGGCGCAGGTGCCCCTCGTCGTCGGGGCCCGGATCTATGACGATGGTGTCCCGGTCGCCGATGATCCAGGTGTTGGTCCCGTCGAGGGTCATCGGCGACGGGTTGGGGGCGAGCAGGTTCTCGGCGTGGGTCGTACGGGATCCGTCGGGCGAGCCGGCCGGAATGTGCAGACCGCTCATTTCTCCACCAAACTCATGCCGTCACCAAAGCTCATGCCGTCACCAACTGGAACTCGCCGTCGACCTCCACGACCCTGGGCAGGATCGTGACGATCTCCCGCCGCGCGGCCAGGACGTCCGCGACGGAGTCGCAGGCGGCCAGCTCGGTCAGCGTGCGGTAGGTGGGCGGCATCAGGAAGATCTTCCCCTCGTGCGCCAGCTCGACGGCGTCGGCCGGGCGCTTCCAGGCGACCTGGTCGGCCTCGCCGCCGACGTCGCGGGTGCGCTGCCCCTCAGGGAGTACGGCGGCGAAGAAGCGGGTGTCGAAGCGCCGGGTCTCGATCTCCGGCGTGATCCAGTGCGCCCACGGCTTGAGCAGGTCCGAGCGGAGCACCAGGCCGCGCTTGGCGAGGAAGTCGGCGAAGGACAGGCTCCTGTCGATCAGCGCGAGCCGGTCGGCCTCCCAGTCGTCCCCGGTGGTGTCGTCGACCACCGAATCGGGCCCCGGCCCCGCGAGCAGTACCCCGGACTCCTCGAACGTCTCCCGTACGGCCGCGCAGACCAGCCCGCGCGCGACCCCCTCGTCCGCGCCGAAGACCGCGCCCCAGTCCGCCGGAGACGGCCCGGCCCAGGCGACCGCGTGGTCGGTGTCACGGGGATCGACCGAGCCGCCTGGGAAGACGTACGCGCCCGCGGCGAAGGCCATCGTGGACTTGCGCCGGAGCAGATAGACCTCCGGCCCCTCACGCAGGATGACCACCGTGGCGGCGTCCCGCGCGGGGACCGGCTGGACGCGTCCGGCGAGGATGTCCCTCGCCCGCTCGGCGAGCTCGTCTGGGAGTTGAAGACCAGTCACATGACCTCCTTCTAGAACAACTCAGGCTTCTAGAACATCACTCGGGTCATGGTGACATATCCCGACTCTCAGGAGACCTCGGCGATCAGCTCCACCTCGACCGGAGCGTCGAGCGGCAGGGACGCGACGCCCACCGCGCTGCGGGCGTGCTTGCCCGCCTCCCCCAGCACCTCGGCGAGCAGCTCACTCGCCCCGTTGGCGACCTGAGGCTGCTGCGTGAAGGCGGGGTCGCTGGCCACGAACGCCACGACCTTGACGATCCGCACGACCTTCCGCAGGTCGCCGACCTCGGACTTCAGCGCGGCCAGCGCGTTGAGCGCGCAGATCCGGGCCAGCTCGCGGGCGTCGTCAAGGCCGACCTCGGCGCCGACCTTGCCGGTCTGCGCGAGCTTGCCGTCGACCATGGGCAGCTGGCCCGAGGTGTAGACGAGGTCGCCGGTCCGTACGGCCGGCACATAGGCGGCCAGGGGCGCGACGACCTCGGGCAGCGTCAGCCCGAGTTCGGCGATCTTCTCTTCGGGCGTCACTGCTTCTCCCTCTTGAAGTAGGCGACGAGCTGCTCGGGCGTGGCACCCTGCAGGATCTGGACCAGCTCCCAGCCGTCGGCCCCGAAGTTGTCCAGGATCATCTTGGTGTTGTGGATCAGCACCGGAGCCGTCAGGTACTCCCATTTCTTCATGGGGGCAAGCGTAGGTGCTGAGAACCGCTACCTGTGGCGCACCGCTGAACGCGGCACGCCATAGGCGCTCAAACCCGCAACCCGGGATGCACCCGCTGGACGAGGCACCTCATAGTGTGAGCAATCTCAAAGGGTGGTCGTCGGCTTTCGGCAAGTGACCGTTCGGTAGCCTCGAAACGTGGACTCTCGGGACACCGATTGGGACGGCGTGCGACTGCACGTGGTCACCGGCAAGGGCGGCACAGGCAAGACCACGGTCGCCGCGGCCCTCGCCCTGGCACTGGCCTCGGGCGGGCGCAAGGTGCTGCTCGTCGAGGTGG
This sequence comes from Nonomuraea sp. NPDC049158, assembly GCF_040648335.1. Lineage (NCBI taxonomy): Bacteria > Bacillati > Actinomycetota > Actinomycetes > Streptosporangiales > Streptosporangiaceae > Nonomuraea > Nonomuraea sp. NPDC049158. The sequence goes on along the minus strand of NZ_JBEZDM010000009.1, from coordinate 24,964 downwards.
AGGGCAGGCAGGGCATCGCGCAGATCTTCGACCTGCCACCGCTGCCGTACGAGGAGCGCCGGATCGCCGTGGCCCCATCGGGCGGCGACGTCTACGCGCTGGCCATAGACCCTGAGGAGGCCATGCTCGAATACATGGAGATGTTCTACGGCATGCGCAGGGCGGGCCGGGCGCTGACCAAGATGGGCATCGTCGACTTCGCGACCACCGTCGCCCCCGGTTTCCGCGACGTCCTCGTCACCGGCAAGACCTCCGAGGCCGTACGCAGGCGCGGCAAGAACGGCAAGCGGATCTATGACGCCGTCGTGCTCGACGCGCCGCCCACCGGCCGCATCTCGCGCTTCCTGAACGTCACTCAGGAGGTCGCCGGGCTGGCCAGGGTCGGCCCGATCAAGAATCACTCCGATCTGGTGAGCAAGGTCGTGAAATCTCCGGAAACGGCGGTGCACTTCATCACCTTGCTGGAGGAGATGCCGGTGCAGGAGACGCTCGACGGCATCGCCGAATTGCGGTCGGCGGGGCTGCCGCCCGGCGGAATCTTCATCAACATGGTTCGTGAATCACTCCTTCCACAGGCCGCACTTGACAGTGCTGTCAAGGGCCGATTCGACGTCGCCGAGCTCACACTCGGGCTCAAGGCGGCCGGTCTCTCCGACGGCGCCTCCACAGTGGCGGAGGCTCTGGCCGAAGAGGTCGCCGAGCATGCCCGCCGTACCGAGCTGGAGCGGGCCGAGCGCGCCTCTCTGGCGGAGGCGACGCTGCCGTCCTACGAGTTGCCACTGCTGGCCGACGGCGTCGATCTGAGCGGCCTGTACGAGCTGGCCGAGGCCATCCGCACCCAGGGAGCAGCGTGAAGAAGCCCCCCGTACTCGACGTCGACGCCATACTCGACGACCAGGGCACCCGGATCATCGTCTGCTGCGGCGCCGGCGGCGTGGGCAAGACCACCACGGCCGCCGCGCTGGGGCTGCGGGCCGCCGAGCGCGGCAGGTGCGCGGTCGTGCTGACCGTGGACCCCGCGCGGCGGCTGGCGCAGTCGATGGGGCTCACCGAGCTCGACAACACCCCGCGCCTGATCAGCTCACCCGAGGGCGGCGGCCAGCTGTTCGCGATGATGCTGGACATGAAGCGCACGTTCGACGAGATCATCGAGGCGCACGCCGACCCCGACCGGGCCCGCCAGATCCTGTCGAACCCCTTCTACCAGTCGCTGTCCTCCAGCTTCGCCGGCACCCAGGAGTACATGGCGATGGAGAAGCTGGGCCAGCTGCGCCGCTCGGACGAGTGGGATCTGATCATCGTCGACACGCCGCCCTCGCGGTCCGCGCTCGACTTCCTCGACGCCCCTGAGCGGCTCGGCCGCTTCCTCGACGGGAGGTTCATCCGGCTGCTGACCGCGCCGGCCAAGGCGGGAGGGCGCAGCGCGTTCCGGCTGCTCAACGCCGGGTTCGGGATCATGGCGGGCGCGATGACCAAGCTGCTGGGCGCGCAGGTCATCAAGGACCTGCAGACGTTCGTGTCGGCGCTGGACGCCGTCTTCGGCGGGTTCAGGCAGCGCGCGGAGATGACCTATCGGCTGCTCCAGGCGCCAGGCACCGCCTTCGTGGTGGTGGCCGCGCCGGAGCGCGACGCGATGCGTGAGGCCTCCTACTTCGTCGAGCGGCTCGCTGAGGAGCGCATGCCCCTGGCCGGCCTGGTGGTCAACCGGGTGCACGAACCCACCGCAGCGGCGCTCTCGGCCGCGCGCAGCGCCGCCGCGGCGGAAGACCTGGAGTCGCGGGGCGAACACGAGTTGACCGCCGCCGTACTGCGGCTGCACACCGGCAGAATGCAACTCGCCGCCCGCGAACACCGGGAGCAGGACCATTTCCTGTCGGCCCACCCCACAGTGCCGGTCGTCCAGGTACGTGCGATGTCGGAGGATGTCCACGATCTAGCGGGTCTGCACCGGATCGGGGAACTCCTCGCGAGCACATGAGAGTACGGCCGGTGCGAGCACCGGCCGTACGCCCGAGGCTAGGGTCAGCCTGCGATCAGCTCGTTAGTCCGTTCGTACTCTTCCTTGGCAGACTCGAGCAGCTCTCGCCATGAGTCCACGTCAGGACGCCGCCGTAGCAGAGCCCGTCGTTCCCGTTCCGTCATGCCGCCCCACACGCCAAACTCGATGCGGTTGTCCAGCGCATCGGCGAGGCATTCGGTACGGACCGGGCATCCTCGGCAGATCAGCTTCGCCCTGTTCTGAGCGGCTCCCTGGACGAACAGCGCGTCCGGGTCCGCTCCTCGACAGGCGGCACGGGAGGTCCAATCCGTGATCCACATTTCGACCCCACTCCCCTTAGGTGGTCAGTCGTCATTTGGGGCCGACGGGCGCGGGCGCCGAGCCTCCGTATTCAGTTGCCGCAGAGGAGAACGTACGCAACTAGACGTTCGGGCCGACAGACCCCAGAGGACCAATTTCTCGCTGGACTCTTGACCGGGAATGACTAGTCACCCCCGTCAGTCAAGGCGAAATGGTGCCGAGTTACCGATAAGGTCACTCATTCGACGTACTCTTGGACTTGTGCAAGCTCAGGGCAAAGATCGTTCCTCGCCGATCTTGAACATCGTGCGGCTGATCGCCGCAGGCGCGGTCGCGGGAGTGCTCACGGCCGCCATAGCCCTTCCCGCGGTCGGTGGGGCGGGGATATCCGCCAAGTCCGCGATGACGGGGATCAACCTGAAGCCCGAGGACCTGGCCGAACCCCCGTTGCCCGAGCGCACGAAGCTGATGGACGCCAACGGCAAGAAGATAGCCCAGTTCTTCTACGAGAACCGCGAATCGGTGAGTCTCGACAAGGTCGCCCCCATCATGCGGACGGCGCTGATCTCGATCGAGGACTTCCGGTTCTACCAGCACGGCCCGATCGACGTGGAGGGAACGGCCCGCGCCCTCGTCAAGAACCTCACCCAGGGCGGCGTGACCCAGGGCGGCTCGTCGATCACACAGCAGTACGTCAAGCAGGTGCTCCTCAACTCGGCCGAGACCAAAGAGGAGCAGGCCGCGGCCATCGAGACCAGCGTCGGCCGCAAGCTCAACGAACTGCGCTACGCCATGGCGGTCGAGAAGAAGTACTCCAAGGACCAGATCCTTGAGAAATATCTGAACATCGCCTACTTCGGCGCCGGCGCGCACGGCATCCAGGCCGCCGCCAAGCGCTTCTTCGGCAAGCCGGCCTCCGCCCTCAACCTCGTCGAGGCGGCCACGCTCGCGGGCGCCGTCCAGAACCCCAACAGGACCGACCCGAACGTCAGCAAGGCGTCCAGGGAGCTGCTGAAGGCCCGCCGCAACGTCGTCCTCGACCGGATGGCCGAACTCGGCAAGATCACGCCGCAGGAAGCTGCCGAGGCCAAGGCCAAGAAGCTCGTCTTCAAGGACACCAAGGTCGAAGGCGGTTGCGAGGAGAGCAAGTACCCGTACTTCTGCCTCTACGTCCAGAACGAGATCCTCAACGACGAGGATTTCGGCAAGACCCCCAAGGAGCGCCTCAGACTGCTCCAGCGCGGCGGTCTCACGATCAAGACCACGATCGACCCGAAGATGCAGAAAGCCGCTGATAAGGCCATCAAGGAGTACGTCAGCACCAAGGACAAGCCGGTGGCCTCGCAGGCGATGGTCGTGCCGGGCACCGGCGAGATCAAGGCGATGGCGGCCTCGCGCAAGTTCGGCGGCAGCAAGAAGAAGAACGAGATGAGCTACAACGTCGTCGCCGACGCCAAGCACGGCGGTGGCGGCGGCTTCCAGCAGGGCTCGACGGCGAAGGCCTACACGCTCGCCACAGCGCTCGAGGAGGGCCTGAAGTACGGGGACGGCTACCCGGCGCCCGCCGGCTTCACCGCGTCCGGCTACGGCGCCTTCAAGAACTGCGACGGCAAGCGGGTCGGCGACCCCACCCATGAGGTGCGCAACTCCAGCGAGGGCGGCGGCGGCTTCAAGACGCTGCAGACCGGCACCTGGGGCTCGGTCAACACCTTCTTCATGCGACTGGAGGAGCGCGTCACGCTCTGCAAGGTCGTCAAGCTGGCCAAGCGGATCGGGCTCAAGCGGGCCGACGGCGCGAAGCTGCGCGAGTTCGAGACGTTCACCCTCGGCATCAACGAGGTGGACCCGGTCACCGTGGCCAGCACCTACGCCGTCTTCGCCTCACGCGGCCAGTTCTGCAAGCCGCTGGCGATCACCGAGATCAAGGACCGCAACGGTAAGGCAACGCAGTACAAGCCCAAGTGCTCCAAGGTCATGGAGGAGGAGGTCGCCGACGCCGTCAGCGGCATCCTCTCGGGCGTGTTCACCAAGGGCACGATGCAAGAGGTCGGTGGCATCGGCCGGGACGCGGCGGGCAAGACGGGCACCACCGACGGCTACACGGCCGCCTGGTTCGCCGGTTACACCCCGAACCTGGCCTCCGCCGTCAGCCTCGGCGACCCGCGCGGCGCCTTCACCCACAACCTGATCGGCGTCACCATCGGCGGCCGCTACTACAGCTACGTGTACGGGGCCACGATCTCGGGCCGCATCTGGAAGCAGGCGATGATGGGGGCGCTCAAGGGCGTCGAACCCACCGAGTTCACGCCGGTCAACCACGATCGGTTCGGCGGCTGCGCCGACAACTGCGCCCCCAAGCCCAAGAAGGAGAAGAAGGACGACCAGGGCGGGCCTCCGGACGACTTCTTCGACCAGTTCGACCAGTTCAACCGCGACGACAACGGCCGGGGACGCGGGCGCGGGCGCAACTGACCTGAATGCCCTGGGTGCCCGCGTTCGTGGCGGGCACCCGGTCTTCGGGTCTTGGTCAGGCGGACAGTCGCGCGCGAACGGCGGCGGCGACCCGTCCCCCCTCCGCGCGACCGGCGACCTTGGGATTGACGACCTTCATCACCTGACCCATCGCCTGCGGGCCGGCGGCGCCGGTCTCGGCGACGGCCTCGTCGACGAGGCGGCCGAGCTCCTCGTCGGAGAGCTGCGCCGGCAGGTATTCCTCCAGCACCGCCTGCTCGTCGAGCTCCGCCTGCGCCTGCTCCGCGCGCCCGGCGTTCCCGAACGCCTCGGCCGCCTCGCGGCGCTTCTTGGCCTCCTTGGTCAGCACCTTGATGATCTCGTCGTCGGAGAGCTCCCTGGCCGCCTTGCCGGCGACCTCCTCGACATTGACCGCGGCCAGTGCCATACGAACCGTCCGGAGACGTACCTCGTCCCGGCTCTTCAGCGAGGCCGTCAGATCGGCCTTCAGCTTGTCCTTCAATGCGCTCATGCCGTCCATCTTGCCGCCTGTAGGGACGGCTACGTGCTCACGGAGCCCCATCTCACGTACTCGGGACGCCTGGGGCCGGATGTCGGGCATCATGAATGAGTGAGGAAAGCTGCCGCCATACCACTGTCCATCCTCGGCCTCGGCCTGGCCGGTCTGGGTTACGCCTCCGTCGTCGAGCGCAACTGGTTCCGCCTGCGCCGCTTCGACGTGCCCGTGCTGGAGCGCGGGCAGCGGCCCGTACGCATCCTCCACCTGTCCGACCTGCACCTGACGCCGGGCCGCAGGATGCTGATCAACTGGGTCCGCTCGCTCGGCTCCCTGGAGCCCGACCTGGTCGTCAACACGGGCGACTCGATCGCCCACCCTGAGGCCGTACCCGCGCTCCTGCACGCCCTGGAGCCCCTGCTGGCCCGTCCCGGCATGTTCGTGTACGGCTCCAACGACCTCTACGCCCCCAAGCCCAAGAACCCGGCCCGCTACCTCTGGCGCACCTCCAAGAACGAGCGCCGCCAGCACGTCCCGACCCTCCCCTGGGAGGAGCTGGGCGCCGGCATGGCGGCCGAGGGCTGGCTCGACATGAACAACACCACCGCCCGCCTCAAGATCGGCGACCTCGACGTGGCGGTGGCGGGCATCCACGACTCCCACATCGACCGCGACCGCTACGACCTGGTCGCCGGCCCCGCCCCGGCCGACGCCGACCTCCGCCTCGGCGTCATGCACTCCCCCGAGCCCCGCAACATGACCCGCTTCGCCGCCGACGGCTACCAACTCCTCCTGGCCGGCCACACGCACGGCGGCCAGCTGTGCATCCCGTTCTACGGCGCCCTGGTCACCAACTGCGGCATCGACCGGCCCCGCGTCAAGGGCCTCAACCGCCACGACAACGCCTGGCTGCACGTCTCGGCCGGCCTCGGCACCTCGCCGTACGCGCCGGTCCGCTTCGCCTGCTTCCCGGAGGCCTCGTTGCTCACCCTGGTCCCGCGCCGATAAACGCGGTCACAAGCACCCGCGAAGTCAGCTAGACTTCTCAAGCACGCGCAAGAGGGCGTGCACCGGGGTGTAGCGCAGCTTGGCAGCGCGCTTCGTTCGGGACGAAGAGGCCGTGGGTTCAAATCCCGCCACCCCGACCCAGATAGACCAGGTAGAGGGCTTGATCCGCTAAGCGGGTCGGGCCCTTTTCCGTTTCTGGAAGTCGATAGCAGCGCCAATCGGGGAGCCATCTCACTTGGACTCAACCCGTCGGCTTGTCACCAAAGACGGTGTTCATGGCGCGGGTAGCCTTAGTGATCACTGGCTTGAGCTGGTGCCGGTAGACCGCTTCCGTGACATAGCCTCTCAAGCTCCCGGCCGGTCGGGTTCCAACCCCTCACAGGAGGCACACGTGAACGACAACGCTAAGCGGTCCCTGCGTACTGTCCTAACGGCGGATGTGGGCCGGGGTCCCGTGTGGTGATACGGGCCCTGCTCCTCGACGCCCGCGATGAGCCATGCGCGATGCTGCTGTCCCGGCCGGACACGCCAGCGCACGCGATGTACCAGCGGTGGGGGTGGCAGATCGTCGGCACCGTCCGGTCCGCACCGGATGCGGTCGTCACCGACGCGATGGTGATCGACCTCTCGGCGGATCAGGCTGACGGCGGCCCGGCATAGGAGATGCGCTTGCGATCAACGCAGGGCGTCACGCCCTCGGCCCAGTCGAACGCCGCGTTCTGGTCGTCGAGGGGGGTGACTGCGGTGAAGTAGGCGGGCGGCCCGTCGACGCCGACCGGCCGTACAGCCCACCCGCTGTTTTCCCGCGTGAGCACCCAATGGGCTGTCGTTGGCGGCCCCGCCGGTGGTGCGGACCGGGCGATGCGAGCAATCGCGCCCGGTAGTGCTCGCCACCGGGCTGTGAATCGGGCGAGTCCGGTCTGGCCGGAGGACGCGTAGCCGAGTACGCCGCGGCGGGGCCGGCCGGTCAGGCACAGACGGAGCACGTCTGCGAGGTGGCCCAACGCGGCCCGGCGCCGTTCACCCGGTTCCACAGTCATCGGCGCTCACCACCCTCTCAGGCGAGTCCTTCTGTGCGGGCTCGTACTCCTTCACCTTGCCATCGCTGCCACGCAAAGCGCCAACTGCGGTGCCTCGCGCCCGCCAGAGGCCGGGGATGCACGGCGCCGCCGTAGTCAGTGTCCGCTTCTCCTCGGTGGGAACCTGGCGGTCGTCCTGCTCATCCAGGGTCACCCAGCGGCCGTTTGTGTCCCGCAGTTGTAGTCGCAGCGAGGTGCGTTGACGGATCGGCGGCGTTTCGCACCAGTATCGGAGAGTCGCGCCGATCCCGGCCGGGGACACGCTGATGCCGTCATGCAGGATCTCCATGAAGCAGGTCGGGTCGGGCACTCGCCCTTTTTCGCCTATTGGATCCTGCTGGTCGCATCCGCCTGGCGAGGCGGTAGCTAACGACGCGGCGACAACAAGACGTCCGAATAGGCGCGGCCTCATCAACTCAGGCTCCTCACCCTGCAATGTCGTTACAGAATGTAGTCAGATAGTTACGATTATGCAAGTGCTGTGACTTGCTCGTGAAAGCACAGCAGGAAGCGGTCGCCGACCTGCAGGGCGCGCGGAGCGAGGTCGGGGGAACGGCCGTCAGCCCGGCCGTCGAGGGCGCTGTCTTCAACGAGCCGGTCGGTCTTCATCGGCAGGGGCAGCGGAGGGGGCGAACGTTATTCACAGCGACGCCCTTGGGAGGGGTTCGATGCTGACCTCGGGGCGGCTGCAGCCGGCGGCGCGGAGCAGCACCGCTCCGACGATCGCCCCGGTAAAGGCAAAGGTGGCCGCGATACCCACGATGACGGTGAACGCCCCACGACGGCTGGTGATGTCTTGTGGCTCCACGGAGCTCTCCTTGCGGTCAGGTCGAAGGCCAGTGTTGGATCGGGGCGGGCCGCAGGTCTTCGAGCACGACCAGCAGTTGCTTGGCGAGCGCGTACTCCAGGCGGCGGAAGGAGTCGAGAGAGATGACGACGTTGCGCTCCAGCTCGACCGGCCGATCCCGTGACGGCCGCAGAACATCGCCGATGACGCCGTACGGCTCGGCGCTGCCCACGCTGTAGACGGCCGCACCGTGGCGCAGGCGCGGGCAACTGGCGATCGCCGCCGAAACGCACCGGGCGCACGTGGGCGGCGCGTTGGTGTAGCCCGCCCCGGCGGGGGTGTCGCCGGGGTCATCGCCCAACACCCACGAGATCCGGCTGTCCACGGGATCGGCCGCCGCTTCGCCGCACACCTGGCAGAGCAGGTGCAGCATGCACCGACGCTGTCGGAGCGTGTTGACGACCTTCCACTCAGGACGCCTCGGCGGTGTAGTCCCTGTCGCGCCCAGAGCACGCCGTACATCCAGTCCTGCGGGACGACGTCGGCGTAGCTGAGCCTCACTCCGTCCGTCGCCTCTGGGTCCGCGGTGAACGCGAGAGGATGCAGTGCGAGCTCTTCGCTGTAAGCAGTGATGTACGGCACCCGGACGGCGATCGTGGTCATGCCGCCTCCAACGCGTCCATGTGCCACATGGCTTCTGCACGATCCGGAGTCGCATCATTGGGCAGATGCTCGACGGCCTGCCGGAGAAGGGCCGCGAGTTGGAGTCCGCTCGCGAGTTGCGCGATCTCACTGCGGGGCCGTCGAGCGACGCCTAGCGGCGGCGGGCGAACCGTCCGCGTACCTCTCGCTTGCGACGGCAGCGCGGGCACGGCCGGTACCGCCACGGCAGCACCCACGACCGCAGCACGCCCTTGCCGCCGCACCGCCAGCACTTGGTCAACGGGTTGCGGGCACTAGCAACGCAGAGTACGACGACCGACGCGGCGGCGACGTGAACCTGCTCGGCATCTACTCGACATGATCGACGGGGCGATGCACCATGGCACAGCGATGGGCGCTCTACCCCGACGAACTCGGCTGGCTGCGCGAAGCCCTGGCCCCAACCCGGTGGACACCGACGACGATGAGGACGACTTGGAGCCGGTGCGCTGATCGGCAGTGGCAGGACCGCACGGTCACTGATCGCGGCCGCGGTCGACGACCATGCCGGCGCTGTCGGTTATGGTGGCGGCATGGGTTGCTTCGCCGCTATGAACATCCGCGCCGCCGCTTAGCGGCGGTATCGCGGTTGCCGTAAACCGCGGCCTTATTGCCTGCCCCGCTGGAGTCGGTGCCAGGGCGTACCGCCGGATCAGTGTCCCGCCGGCAGCCCATCGCGTGTCTCGCTGTGCTGCCGGATCGTCCCGCGTGATCCGGGGAGCGAATCCATGTCGCAGCAGTTCCGTCCAACGCACCAAGAGCCGCTTCCTCGCACGTCCGAGGCTTTCCTCGCCGTCGCCGACGAGCCGGCCGCGGCCACCGCGGAAGCGAAGCCGAAGCATGACGTGCGGCCCGAACCCGCCAAGCTTCTCCTGATGGTCGGGCTCCCCGGCGCCGGAAAGACCACCCGGGCCAAGGAGTTCGCCGCGGCGCACCACGCGCTGCGGCTGACCCCGGACGAGTGGATGATCTCCCTGTTCGACGGGTCGCAGCCCGACGGCAAGCGCGACATGCTGGAAGGACGGCTCATCGCGCTAGCCCTGCAAGCGCTGCGACTGGGCACCAACGTCGTGCTCGACTTCGGGCTCTGGAGCCGCGACGAACGGTCGGCGCTGCGCTGGCTGGCAACATCGGCCGGGGCGGCCTGCCACGTCATCTACCTGCCCATCGACAAGGACGTCCAACGCGCCCGGATCGCACACCGCCAGGCAACCGCACCGCACACGACATTTCCGATGAGCGAGGCGGACATCGACGAATGGCGGAAGCAGTTTCAGGCACCGGATGCCACCGAACTCGGCGGCGGCGACATCCCCGGTCCGCCACCGGGGTGGCTGGGCTGGCCGGAGTGGGCCGCGGACCGATGGCCCTCGCTCGCACACGGCAACGCCTCCGAGACGCGGCGGCGACATCGGCCAGCGGCCGAGTGACGGATCCGTCAGGCACCGGCAGGTATGTCCGCCCTCGGCGGAGTCAGCGTGCCGATCCCGGCGTCGCGGCCGCAGCACACTCGATCGCGCGGTGGACCGTGGACGCGTGACCTCCAGGCCACCAGTTGAGCGGTCCGGCCAGGCGCATGAGGCTCGGCACCAGTACCGCCCTGATCACGGTCGCGTCCACCAGCACGGCCACCGCCATGCCGATGCCCAGCATCTGCACGAACATCACCTGCGCGGTGGCGTAGGCGGCGAAGGTGAGCGCCAGGATGCCGCCGGCCGCGGTGATCAGCGGAGCGCCCCGCTGCAGGCCGGCGGCCACCGCCTGCTCGGTGTCGCCGGTCCTGTCGTACTCCTCCTTGATCCGCGACAGCAGAAACACCTCGTAGTCCATCGACAGGCCGTAGGCCACACAGAGCATGAGGATGGGGATGCTGGGGTCGAGCGTGCCCGTCGGGGTGAAGCCGAGGAGACCCGACAGGTTGCCGTCCTGGAAGATCCAGACGATGGCGCCGAACATGACGCCGAGGCTGAGGACGTTCAGCAGGGTCGCCTTGATCGGGATGATCAGGCTGCGCGTCATGAGGAACAGGACCACGAATGTCACGCCCAGCATGAGCGCGAGCACCAGCGGCAGCCGGTCCACCACCGAGGCCCGGTAGTCGGACAGCTCGGCGGGATAGCCGCCGACCAGCACCTCGAAGGGCGGCGGCACCGCGCGTACGGCCTGGACGAGCCGCACGGGGTCGTCGGCCAGGGCCGCGGCCGACGGGACCACCGACAGCCACGTGCCCTCGCCCTGGAACCTGGACGGGTCCCCGTCACCCACCTGCTGCCCGCCGGCGAACGACCCGGCGGCAGAGTCCACCTGGGCCACGCCGGGCAGCCGGGACAGGCTCGTCGCGTACGCCGTGACGTCCGCCGTCACCGCCTCGCGCGAGATCAGCTGGATGGCGTCGGTCTCCTCGGCGGGGAACGACTGACGCACGACCTCCTGCGTCTGCCGGGAGGACGCCTCCAGGGGCAGGATGCGGTCGTCGGCCACGCCGAAGCGCAGGCCCAGGAAGGGCGAGGCCAGCACCAGCAGCAGCACGGTCGCCAGGCCGCCGAACACCAGCGGCCGGCGCATCACGCGGGTGGCCAGCCCGTGCCAGAACCCCGTCGCCCGCTCCGGCCGCTCCCGTCTGGGCAGCATCGTGCCGCCGATGGAGGCGAGTACGGCGGGCAGCACCAGCACGGCCGCGACCAGGCCGCCGATGACGACGGCGATGCCCGAGTACGCGAAGGAGCGCAGGAAGTCGAACGGCAACGCGAACAGCACGGCCAGCGACGTGGCCACGGTCAGGCCGCTGAACAGCACGGTCCGGCCGGCGTGCTCGACCGCCCCCGCGACGGCCGCCGCCCGGTCCTTGCCGCCCCGCGTCTCCTCGCGGAAGCGCTGGATCACGAAGAGGCAGTAGTCGATGCCGAGGCCGAGCCCCATGGCCAGCGTAAGATTCAGGGCGAACGTCGAAATTTCGGTAAACGTAAGGACGCCACGGAGCAGCGCGAGGCCGATCATCATCGCGAACAGGCCGGCCAGGATCGGCACCAAGGCAGCCATCGCGCGCCGCTGGTAGAGCCAGAGCAGCACGAACGCCAGCGGGAAGATGACCAGCTCGGCCCGGACGAAGTCCTGCCTGGCCAGCGGCACGGTCTCACGGAAGACCTCCTCCCCTCCCCCGGCCCGCACCTGCAGCAGGTCCGTGCCCCGGGTGATCTCGGGGACGAGCTTGGGCAGCACCTGTGTCCGCACGTGGTCGGCGTCCCCCGGGATGCGGACCACGATGAGCGCGTGCCTACCATCCTCGCTGCGCATCGTGGCGGGTCTGCCGCGGGTCCAGTACGAGTCCGCCTCGGCGACGTCGGCCTCGCTCCCGATCCGGGCGGTCAGCTCCCTGCCCGCGGCCTCGACCGCCGGAGCGTCCACCGTCCCGCTCTTGGCGGTCACCAGGAAGATCATGTCGGGGTTGCCGGTGTCGAACCGCTTGACCAGCTCGGCCTGCGCCCGGTCGGACTCCGAGCCTGGGGCTTCGAACCTGGCCAGCGACAGCCGGGGCACCGCGCCCGCGGCGAGCACTCCGGCCGCGATCAGGCCGAGCAGGGCCAGCGTCAGGACAAGACGGCGGCGGCGGACCAGAAAGTAGCCGAGCCTGCGCAGCGGCGGCTCCGCGGTGGCCGCGTGGACGGGGCGGGGCCGCGTGCTGACCGTCATCGCGTGAGTCCCGGGGCGGTTCGCATGGGGTCTCCGATCAAAACTCGGTAAACTACTCGTGTTTGCTGTTCCGAACCAGAAATACAAGTAAATGCTCGCATTTGTCAACGAGGTGCCGCATGGCTGAACGCACGGTCCGCCGACAGGCGAGGGGTCTGAAGCGCATGGCGGAGATCCTCGACGCCGCTGAACTGGTGATCGCCGAGGTCGGGTACCCGGACATGACGACGAACCAGGTCGCCGCGCGGGCGGGGATGTCGCCGGGCTCGCTGTATCAGTTCTTCCGCAACAAGGAGGAGATCCTGGACGGGCTGGTGTCCCGCTACACCGACGACCGCCAGGAGTTCTGGGCCGCCAGGCTGGCCGAGGTCACCCCGGACGTCCCACTGGAGCTGCTGGTGGGGCAGCTCGTGGACGAGAGCGTGCGGTTCAAGAGCCGCTCACCGGCGTACTGGTCGCTGCTCTACGGCTCGGCCACGGGCGACAGGTTCGCCGCGGCCTCGCAGCGGCTGCACGAGGACATCGCCGGGCAGATCGCGGGCATGCTGCGCCGCCTGCGGCCGGGACTGTCCGAGCACCGGGCCCTGCTCATGGGCACGATGGTGTTGTCGATGGTGAAGGCGGTGATGCCTATGATCACCACCGAGTCGCCCGAGCGGAGCGCCGAGCTCGTGGACGAGCTCAAGCACATGCTCGTGCGCTACCTGAACTAAGGGCTGCTTCCTGGGTGACTAGTCGTGGCTATCTTGTCACGATGAGTGCATAGGACGTGGTGGCTTAGCGAACGCCGAGTGGGATGTGTAGACGGCGTCTCCCTCTGGCGTGCGGCCCAGTCCAGGAAGCTCGACGGATTCTCAACATATCCTCAACACCCGTAAACCTACATTTCCGGACATGAGATCCGTAGGAAAGATCGCCACACTGACCGTGGCGGCCGCGCTCACCTCCGGCGTGCTGGTCTCCTCAGCGCACGCCACCAGCGCCACCGAAGGCGCCACCAAGGCCTCGGCCGCTCTGTGGCCCTGCGTCGTCCAGGCGAAGTGGGCGGTCAAGGTGCACAAGCGCAAGAGCCTCAGCTCCGGCTACCGGGTGGCCAAGAAGGGCACCAAGTTCCACGGCTACTGCTGGGACAACAAGCCCACCTGGAAGTGGACCGAAGTCTGGAACCTGGGCGGCGGGGGACACGGGTACGTCTGGCACACCGGGCTCAAGATGGTCCGCTAGGCCGAATCGCGTAGAGCAGCGTGCCATACCTCCTCGCAGTCCTCGCCCTCATGGCAAGTGCTGGGCGTCGTTCGTGCGAATCTTCGGCCGCCGTCCTTCACCCGCGACTGCCCGCCGAACGGGCCTGATCAGGCGTACTCGACTTATTGCCCAGAAGTGGAAGAAGCAGATGATCAATAACTCTGAATCAGGCAGTCGCAGGGCCACCTCGCATGCTCTGGAAGATCACCTGGCGGAATGGTCGCTGCAGACCGGGATCACCGTGGAGATATGGGCTCTGCCGAAACAACCGCTTCCCGCTCTCATCACCGAGATCGTCCATGGCACGATCCGTGACGTTCTGCAGGAAGTGGAACAGCAGGCACAGGCCCGTACCGTCTCCATTGCCCTCACCGTGGCTCCCGCCGGGCTGCGCTTGACCGTCAGCGATGACGGCCTCGGCACGTCGGCCAAGGCGTATGGGGCCAGCCTGGGTGGCAGACGGGTCGAGCTGGCAGGAATAGGCGGCCGCCTCACCGTCAATGGCGTACAAGGAAATGGCACCACGGTGAGCGCCACAGTACCCCGAAGGGCCTTCGGCTAGTTTTGCGCTCGCGCGTCCGTCACGATCCAAGGTCGTGGAAACAGAACGGAGGGGCTCACCAAGGCCCTACTAGCTAGGGGCACATCGTGAATGGTTCGATGCCAGGCAGGTGGCGGGACCATTCACTGGCGGTGAGCGTACGACCGGCGCGCACGCACAGGGTCGCGGCCACGTGCCGCTCGTCCACGTCGAACACACGGATCGTGCCGTCGGGAGCGGCGGTGTGGAGTTTCGTGCCGTCCGCGGAGAATGCCACCCACCCGCCGTCGGCGCCGTCCGCCGCCTGCTTGCCGTCGAAGACGACGCCCAGCGGTCGCCGGCTCGGCACGTCCCAGAGACGTACGCGCAAGCCCTTCTCGTACGTCGCGATCGTGCGCCCATCAGGCGACCAGGCCAGCATGGTGACCTCGCTGCCCGGCACCGCGGGGAACTCGGCGATTCTGGTCCTGACGTCGCCGTCCCACAGAGTGAGCCGGCCGGGCCCGGAGAAGGCCACCTGCCGGCCGTCCGGGCTGAAGGCGAAGGCGCCGGCGAGCTGCCCGGTGCCCTGTTCGGGAGGCAGGGTGGCGCCCTTCTCCGGATCGATGAGCTGGAGCGGGTTTCCGGTCACGAGCAGCCGTCCGTCGGGGCGGAAGGCGAGGTCTTTCGCTCCCGTCCCGGTCTCCGCTCGTCGAGATCCGCGTTCGAGGTCCCACAGTTCGACGCGACCGCGCTCCCCAGAGCGCGACACGGCCAGCGCGCGTCCGTCCGGACTGAACGCCAGCGCTTGGGTGCCCTGCTCGACGCCGCCCCCCAGCTTGAGCCGGGCCGACACCTTAGACCCGGTCAGATCGACGATGTGGACCGTGTCGTCGGCGGCCAGGGCGAGCCGGCGGCCGGCGGGGCTGAAGGCGGTCGCGCCGCCACCGCCCGACCGGCTGATCAATTTCAGCAAAGCGCGGCCCGTCGCCGTGTCCCTGGCCTCTATCCGGTCCTCCCAGATCGCGGCCAGCACGCGCGTGGAGGGGGCCAGCCGTACGTTCCCGCTCTCGCTGCCGCCGCCGATCGGCCGGTCGAACACCATCGAGACGTCCTCGGTGTGGACGGCGCCATGTTCGTCCAGATAGCGGACGGCCCGGTCGGCGAGGTCGAAGCGGAGCCCGCCGACGAAGGCGGGCATGGCCTGGCTGTACACCGTTTCATAGGAGTCGAGCATGGCCTGGCTGTACCCGATGCCATAGGTGGAGCGCCGCTGAAAGGTCAGCTGCTCCCGGCCGCCCCAGTTCGCGATGAAAGCATCGCCGAAGACGAAACCGGCCTCCGGGCCTACCCCGCCTTCCGGGCCCGCCCCGCCCACCTGGCCCATCACTCCCTCGCCGGACGGCAGCTCGAACATACGGATCCTGGTCCTCTCTTCCGAATTCAGAAGTTCCGTGGTCATCATCATCTTGCCGTCGTCGCTGAAGGTGGTCTGGTTGATGACGCCCGTGTCCGGCTCGGGCGCGATCGGCGTCCTCTTGCCCCGGCGCAGGTCCCACAACTCCGCGTCATGGCCCTTCACCACGTAGCCGAAGCGGCCATCCCGGCTGATCGCGTTGAGCACGGCCCCCGAGGGCGCGGTGAGCTCCTTACGCTTGGCGACATCCCACCATTCGGGCAGGGCTTTCGCTCCCCAGGGGATGGCGAGGTAGCGGCCGGAGCCGTCGAAGCTCAGTGTGCCGCCACCCGATCGCCTGCCTTGACGGGCGATGGGGGCGCCGAGCGGTCTTCCGGTGCGCGTGTCCCACAGCCGTACTCCCTCGTGGTCGAGGAGGGCCAGGGTGTGCCCGTCGGGGGCGAGCGCGGCTTGGAGCACGTCCGCGCTCACCCCGGACAGCACGCCGATCCGTCGTTGGACGGTGACGTCCCAGATCCTGGCCGTCCCGCCGTCCACGGACACGAGCAGGCGGCCGTCCTGGCTGAGGTTCTGCGCGGTCGCGGCCGTGTAGTCAGGGTCGAGGAAGACGGAGACCGCGGTCTGAGAGAGCGAGCCGTAGAGCGCGCCGCGGGTCTCCGGCAACTCCGGGCTCAACCGCCAGCCGGCCACGCTCAGCAGCTTCGCGACCTGAGGATCGCTCTGCCGCAGGTCGGCGGCTCGCAGCGCGAGCTCCCGCGCCAGCGCGTCGTCGCGCTGGCGGCTCGACTCCCTGCGCAGGTACTCCGCGGTGCCGAGCCCGCCGAGCGCGACCACGAGCAGTACGGCCAGGGTCGCCGCGACCAGACGGCGTCTCCTCGCCCTCGTACGGGCCAGGCTCACCGCCTCGTCGAGGAACTCGCGTTCGCGCCGTCGCAGCGTGAGGTCCTTGTGCGCGGTGGCGGCCCACTGCAGCGTCCGGTCGAGTGCCGAGCCGTGCAGCAGGTCGGCCGGTCTTCTGCCGTGCTCGTTCCACAGCGCGGCCGCCTCGGCGAGTCGCCGGTGGACGGGCAGCCCTTCGCGGTTGCCCGCCACCCAATCGCGCAGCCGGGGCCAGGCGTGCAGGAGCCCGGGTGTGGCCAGTTCGTACGCGGCACCGGACCGCGTGACCAGGCCCGCGGCGCCGAACACGGTGAGCATCGCGTCCACGGCCGGCGAGTCCGGCAGCTCGTCCCTGCCGACGGGCCGGAGTTCGTCGCCGTCGATCATCCGCAGGAACACCTCGGGCGCGGTCGCACGCTCGGCCTCGGTCAGCTCACCGTAGAGCTCCTCCGCGATCGCGCCCAGATCGGGCTCGGGCCGTCCGGTCAGTGCACCCGCCTGCGTAAGGCCGCGTTCGAGCAGGTCATCGCCGCGGCCGAGCGGCTCCTCACCGCCATGGCCCAGCAGCCGCAGCAGCACCTCCCCGGCGGCCGGCCGCCTCGTGGGATCCCGGGCAAGCGCCGCGGCCACCAGCGCATTCAGGGGTTCAGGCAGGCCGTACGCGTCCGGTTCGAACTCCATCACCCGCCCAATGACGGCGGCCGGATCCCCCTCCTCGATCACGTCCTTGCCCCGGGCCGCGAACAGCACCACCATCGCCCACGCCCACAGGTCGGCCGCCTCGCTCGCGCCCCGCCCCGAGAACACCTCCGGCGGCATGTATCCGGGCGTGCCCATGATCGGCCCGCTCGTCGTCGGCCCCACCTCACGGGCCACACCGAAATCGATCAGGCGTGGTCCGTCCGGCCCCATGATGATGTTGTCCGGCTTGAGATCGCGATGCACAATCCCGCACTGGTGGATGGCGGTCAGCGCGGTCGCCACCCCGATCGCCAGCCGGCGCAGCGCGTCCTTCTCGTACGACCCCGACTCCGCCACCACCCGCCGCAGGCTCGGCCCTGGCACGAACTCGCTGACGATGTACAGCGGCGCCGAATTGACCTGTGCCTCGATCACCTTGGCGGTGCAGAACGAGGCCACCTGCTGGGCCGCCGCCGCCTCCGTCGCGAGTCTGGCGCGTGATTCGGCGCTGTCGTACCTGGGGACCTTGATCGCGACCCGCTCTCCCGCCTCCCCGTAGCCCTCGTAGACGACGCCTTGGCCGCCCGCGCCCAGCCGGCCGGCCAGCCAGTAACGCCCCAAACGCCGCGGGTCGGATGGGGTGAGAGGAGCTATTGAGCGTGCCATTTCGGGAAACTCCGGATGGGCTGAAGGTCAAGGACATCAACCGGGTGCTGAACACCGGCGTGGAGCCCAAGCACGCCGAGAGCGTACGCGCGGTCGGCCAGGGCGTCCTCATCGAACCCGAATCAGGCCTCTCCATCCTGTGTCAGCCGCACGCATCATGCGGCGAGCATGTCGAGCGGTCCGCCGACAAGCACCAGAGCGAACGCCGCCCAGCGGAACAGATGCAGCGGCCGAGTGCGATGCAGAAGCGCGCCGAGAAGCATCTCGAGAACGCCCCCTACAGCCCACCACGCTGCCTTGGCGAGCGTGGGCGGTAATGCCCTTTTCGGGGTCGAGAAGGTCCAACACGATAGACAGCGCGGCGAAGTACAACATGACCTTCCCGACACGGCCCCACACCAGCATGCTCGTGGTCGAACGGCCGTCGAACCACGTGGCGATGACGTCAACCAGTTCGTTCACGGGCTGCTCCTTCGCGTGCGCGGCGAGCGCGACCGGGCTCCTACGCGTGAGGTCACTTGGCGTGTGGATAGGCGACCATGGTGTTCGTGGAGTCTTCCCAGAACAGACCGTATCCGGAGTAGTCGCCGAAGGGAGCCACGACGTAGTTGCCGAGCTGGACCTGGCCTGTGGCGAGGTCGATGGTGACCCGCGGGTCGGCCTGGTCGGCAGCCGAGGCGCCGATGCCGAAGGCGACGCCGCCATCGGTCACACCGGTCAGATGGACTGGCTTGTCGCGGTCGGTCTCCTCGAAGCAGTGGCCGGTGCCTTTGTCCAAGTCGAAGGCCGTGTGGCCGCGGACGAGATAGCGGCCGTCGGCAGACAGGGAGGCCCCCTTGGAGTCGTCGGCCGTCACGCCCTGATCCGGCGCGCAGTCGACCTTGGCGCGAGCCTTTCCCGTGGCGGGGTCCAGGACGGCCCACGTGTCGTTGGGCACGCCTTCATCGCGCCACTGCGCGACGAGGGAGTCCTTGACCGGGGCGATGAAGAGCTGGTGGTCGCTGTCGGTGGTGAGAGTTCCGCCTGACCAGGCTCCCGGCACCCAGTAGTGGCGGCGGGGCTGGGTGTTGGTAGCCAGCAACGGCCCGCGAGGGGTGACCGCTACGGCCTTGGTCGAGGCGAAACACAGCTTGCACTCGCTGGCTGGGGGTTTCATCTTCCTCAGGTCGTACGTCTTCGTCGTGCCGGTGGCCGGATCCACGGTCACCACCACGTCGTTGTCCAGTTGCACCAGCAGTCCGCCACCGCCGTTGGTGACCGCACCCTCGCCGTCCAGTTCGAGATGGTGAGCCGGCTTGACGCCGTCTCCAGCGGCACGGGCCGGGAAGATGTCGATCGTCGTGACCTGCCGGCCCTTGCTGACCACGTCCGCGCCCTGAAAGCCGGACGCGGTGGCGACCAGGTAGTCCTTTCCCTGCACGGTGACCGAGAGCGCTGACATCAGGCCGGGGCCCTTCACCTCGCTCTTCCACAGACTTTGGCCGCTGGTCACATCGAGCACGGTGAAGGTGCCGTCGTTCTTGCCGCCCTGCCGGAAGACGGCGACCGCCCCGGAGTGCGGCAGGGTGAGCTGGTCCCCCGGCAGGTCCGACTCCCAGCCGCGGGAGGTGTCATAGAGGCTGGGCACCGACAGCTGTGTCTTCGGCGCGACACGCTCAGGGGAGGCGGACGAGGACGGCGTCGGCGTGCCGGTCCGGGGCCCGTGCGACTTTCCCGAGTCATCGCTTCCCGCACCTCCTCCGCAGGAGGTGAGAAGACCTGCGGCCACCACTGCCACGATTACGCGCCTGGGCCGATTCACGCGAATCCTTCCATAAAAACGGAACGTATCGGGCGCCAATAGATGGGCACCCTTGATCCGGAGTCCCCGCCGGAGGCACCCTCTTTCAACGCCACTCGATTTTCAACGCCACTCGATGAACCCGGCAGTGTCGCCATCTCATCAAGTCGCCGATGAAAGCGAGTGGCTCTGAAATAGGGGCGAGGTTGCAGCGTCGGTCGGGAAAGCGCACCTGTGCCGCTTTCCGCAATGGCCGAACCACCTGCTGACAACAGCAAATCCGACGATCGCTCAAGCGATCACGCCACACTGGTTCTTGATTCTCACGAGGAGTTCTTCTATGTGTGATCGCGATCGGCGTTCGGCCTGCACGTCTCGTAGTTCGAGTGACGGATGGTACGGAAGTTGTCGATCGACATCCACCCGTACTTGCTCGTCCCCTTCACTCGGCCATAGGCCCAGAGGTTGCCGTGTCGGTTCCGTACCCAGCAGTGGAAGTAGATCACCCGCCCCCTGCCGAGCCTGGTCACGCTCCCGCACCGGTCCATGTAGGGCCCCTTCTTGAGGCTGTAGGAGCCCTTCATCACGCCGTAGCCGCCGTCCAGGTTGGAGATGGAGTCGTCGTACACGGCGCATGGAGACGGGGTGGCCGACGCGGCCGGCCCGTTCACGAGTGTCGCCGCCATGATCGCGCCGGTCGTAACCAGCATTCCAACCGTCCTGGTCCCGAATCGCATGTTGCCCCCCTTTGTCCTGTTGACCAGCTGGCGATCCACATGGTGCGCCGGACGATGTTGAGAACTTGTTGAGGATTCGTTGAGGGGACCGGCATGGGGACGGGGCGCAGGCCAGCCCCGGGTCCAGCCGAGATACGGGTAGAACCGACCATGAGGCCAGTTGGGGCGTTCGGCCGGTGGAAGGTCAGGTCCCGGAAGTTGCGGATACGGCCGGAAGCCGAAGACCTCAGTCTCCGCTGTCCCTGCCGTCCCTCATCCACGCCTGACCTGCGGATGTGTGCGCCACGGGAGGAGGACATCTCAGGGACGTGATGTCTATCGCCGTCCTTGATCCACAGGACGCCGACATCGGCCCGCAGGCCATTTTCAGAGTTCGATCTGAGGGGTAGGCGCGAGCTGGCTACAGTGGCGACGGCCAGCAGTCAAATGCAGTTAAGGCTGGCCGAAAATCCAGAGGAGAACAGGAATGCGAAGAACCTGGCCACTGGCGCTGATGGCCCTCGCCACGGTTGTCATGGGCGGCGCGACGCCGGCGAGTGGTGACGCGGTCGGTAAGGCAACCAATTCGACGACGGCGACGGCAGCGGTCTGCGGCAGCTCGTCGCTGAACGGCCCGACCACACCGCCCGCCGGCGCGGTCGTGGTGCCTGCGGGCGACAACAGCGGCGTGGACTTACGCAAGGCGAACACCACGTACTACTTCCAGACCGGCACGCACAAGCTGGGCACCGACCAGTACTCCCAGATCATGCCCGGCAACGGCGCGACGTTCATCGGCGCGCCCGGCGCGGTACTGGACGGGCAGGGGCTGAACCGGTACGCGTTCACTCAGCAGGCGACCGGCGTCACGATCCAGTACCTGACCATCACCGGATTCGTCGCGCCCCGCGATCAGGGTGTGGTCAATCACGACTCCGGTGACGGCTGGGTCGTGGAGCACAACACGATCCGCGACAACACCGGCGCGGGGCTGATGGCCGGGGCCACGAACAAGATCCGTGGCAACTGCCTCAAGGACAACGGACAGTACGGCCTGAACGCCTATAAGGCCGGCAACACCATCACCGGCCTGGTTGTGGCGGACAACGAGTTCACCGGCAACAACACCGAGGACTGGGAGCACCAGGAACCTGGGTGCGGATGTACCGGTGGCATGAAGTTCTGGGCGGTTAACGGCGCCGACGTGACCGGCAACTGGATCCACGGCAACCACGGGCCGGGGGTCTGGGCGGACACCAACAACAACGACTTCCTCATCGAGGACAACCTCATCGAGGACAACGAGTCGCTCGCGATCTTCTACGAGATCAGCTACAACGCCGTGATCCGCAACAACACCATCCGCGGCAACGCCTGGGCCTCCGGTGCCGAGCGGGCAGCGAAGGGCGACCCGTTCCCCGAAGCGGCGATCTACCTGTCCGAGGCGGATGGTGAGCCCCGCGTGCAAGCGCGGACCAGCAAGATCGAGATCACCGGCAACCGACTCGAGAACAACTGGGGCGGGATCACCGCGTGGGCGAACGCCGACCGGTTCTGCAACAGCCCAGCCTCGACGACCGGCGACTGCACGCTGATCGTCGGGCCGACCAACACCTCACAGTGCTCGGCTCCCGCCATCGCCGGCGAGCCGCTCTACACCAACTGCCGCTGGTGGACGAAGAACGTCGACGTCCACCACAACACGTTCGCCTTCAACCCCAGTGCCGTCAACGGCGGCTGCCCGACACAGTACTGCGGGCACATGGCCTTGCTGTCCAACTGGGGCACGTACCCGGACTGGTCCCCGTACAAGGGCGCCGTGATCCAGCAGTCGATCGTCCACGGGTCGAACAACTCCTGGCACGACAACACCTACACAGGACCGTGGCAGTTCAGGGTCACCGACATGGGCACTCGCATCGCGCCCGGCCAGTGGGTCGGCCCCCAGTACGGCCAGGACGCCGGCAGCACGTTCGACGGCGGCACGCCCGTCCCGCCGGCGATCACCGAGCAGGACTTCGAGTCCGGCTCGACGACCTCGCCCTACGCCCCGTGGTACGGGTCCAGCGTCGCGCACCAGACCGGCGGCGCGCATGGTGGCACGGGCTCGCTGCAGATGACCAGCACCCAGTCGGGCGGCAGCGCGGTGGCGCTTGACAACTTCCCCGGCTACAGCGGTGTGGTCGCCGGTACGAGCTACCACGTGTCGCTGTGGTATCGGGAGGCGGTGGCGACCATGCCCGCCGTCACGTGGAACGTGCGGTGGCGCGACGAGTCCGGCACGGTGCTGCGTACCGACGCCATCTCCCTGGCCCAGAAGACCGCCTGGACCGAAGCGGCCGGCACGTTCACCGCGCCCGCGGGCACGACCCGTGTCGACTGGACCTTCGTCTGGAACGCGAGCACCGCCGGGCCCGCGTTCCAGATTGATGATGTGGCCATCCGTCCCGGGAATGCTTGAGCGAAAGACCTGAAGAACATCAGCCCGGTGACGGCGCTTCGCCCGTCTTCCTGGCACGCTACGCGCTAAAGAGCGGCTGCGACACGGACCTCCGTGTCGCAGCCGCTCTCTGTCAGGAACACCTGAGCCGGACCCGCGTCATGCCATTAGCGCTGCAGTGTCAGCACACCCGGCCGGTAGGGCAGGAGACCGTAGTCGCCGCCCGAGCTGGGGGCACGTCCCTGGTAGAGCAACTGCAGATTGCAGGGATCAACGGTCATGGTCTGATCGGGGTTGGTGCGAACCAGATCGCCGTGGCTGATGTCGTTGGTCCAGGTGGCGCCGCTGTTGGCCTTGCCGGCGAAGGGATTGCCCTCGGTCGCGGCTTGCGGTGTCCACGAACCGCCCAGACTGGTGGCCGTGAACGAGCGGAAGTAGCGACCCTGCGAGCCCATCGCCTCGACGAGCATGAGGTATCGGTTCTGGCCCTGGAGCTGGTAGACCTGAACGCCTTCGAACAGATTGTTCGTCGTGTCGCTCATGATCGTCGTCGATGTCGCGCCAAAACTGCCCGGGAAATTTCCGATGGGCATAGTGGCCCGGTAGATCTTGCCGTTGTCCCCGGCGAAGAACAGATACATGTTCGTGCTGTCACCGATGAGTGTCTGGTCGATGGGTCCTGTGCTGGAGCCGGAGATGCTGCCGGAGAAGAGCACCTGCTGCGCTGACCAGCCATTCGGATTAGTGGGGTCGCTCGACGTCCGGTAGGAGAAAGCGGTCCCACCCCACTGGTAGGTGAGCACCCAGATGTTCTTCGGGGCGAAGTAGAAGAGCGTCGGCGCGACAGTGGAGAAGGACATCGTGTTCTGGCCGGCCGAGGCCATGTCAGACCAGTTGGTGAAGAGGCCGAAGTTCATCGAACCCCACTTCGTCCCCGTGTCGTGCGTCGTCGCATAGACGAGATGCCTGCCGTTGTAGACGACGTTGGTGAAGTCCTTGAGCGAGACCCATCCCGACTTCGGGTTCGCCAGCTGGCCCGTCGATGTCCAGCGGTACGTCGATGGAAGAGCGCACGTGCCGGTCGGCGTCGGCGTCGGTGTGGGCGTCGGAGTCGGTGTGGGGGTGGGAGTGCCGGGGTCGCCGCAGGTCACGCCGTTCAGGGCGAACGAGGTGGGCACCGGGTTGCTGCCGTTCCACGAGCCGTTGAACCCGAAGGTGGTGCTGCCGCCGGAGGGGATGGAGGCGTTGTAGGCGACGTTGGTGGCGGTCACCGACGAGCCGGACTGGGTCTGGGTGGCGTTCCAGATCTGGGTGATCTGCTGGCCGGCGCCGAAGGACCAGGTCAGCCGCCAGCCGTCGACCGCGTCACCGAGGTTGTTGATGGTGACGGCGGCACCGAAGCCACCCTGCCAGCTCGAACTGACGGTGTAGTCGACCCGGCAGGCCACGGCGGCCTGGGCGGGCTGTGTGGTCAGCAGGCCGGCTCCGGCCAGCAGGACCGCGATGGCGCCGATCGCCAGGCCGCGGCGCGAGACCCGCCGGGGCGGCGCCGCGGCCGTGGCAGCGGAGGGGTGCGCTGGCCAGGGCAGACGCATCTGTATTCTCCTCATCATCATGTCCGGTCCCCGTCAGGGGCTGGTGCAGGTAGCGGTCGGGGTGGCCGCGGTGCCGTTCGCGGTGAACCCGAAGGTCGTGGAGCCGCCGGCCGCGATGGAGCCGTTATAGGCGGCGTTGCGTACGGTGACGCTGGAGCCGGACACGCTCTGCTGACCGTTCCACAGGCTGCTGATGCTCTGCCCGCCGGGCCAGGTCCACCGCACGGTCCACGCGCTGATCGCCGCGCCGCCCGCCTGGACGGTCACCGTCGACTGGAAGCCGCCCTGCCAGCTGTTGGTCGTCGTGATCGTCGCCGCGCACCCGTCCGGGACCGGTGTCGGAGTGGGCGTCGGGGTCGGTGTCGGAGTGGGGTCGGGGCCCGGCGAGGCGGCGTTCAGGGCGTTGAGGACCGCGTCGTAGGCGGGCTTCTTGTTGGCGCCGTTGAACAGCAGCGGGGTGTCACCCGACCGCCAGGAGTCCTGGTCGCGTAC